>NZ_SDPW01000001.1:610010-915015 GCF_004135645.1 Senegalimassilia faecalis | reverse complement strand
GGATGCCCGCGTAGAAGTCGCGGTCGTACTGCTTGGGGCCTTGCGCGCGCTGGTTGGCGAGGCGTTTGAGGCCGGCCAGCGCTCCGGACATGCCGCCGAGGCGCTCGAAGCGCAGGGCGAGCTCTCGGCCGCGCTCGTCGCCGGGCCGCATGCCGTCGTGCATGGCCTCGATGGTGTCGCCCATGAGCTGGTGCCAGCGGCTGACCTCCTCTTGGGTGAGTTCCGGGACGCTGCTCTCGTCGCAGCCCTCGCCGTTGATGGCCAGCCACAGCACGTCCTCGCGGTTTTGCATGTCGCTGATGGCCTGGGCAAAGTCGCTCCAGCACACGCGCTCGCTTGCGGCGAGGTGCTCTCGGAGGCTGCTGACGGTGCTGATGTTGCGTAGGATCTCGACGCTCTCGCGCTCGAGCTCGTGCATGCGGTGCTCGAGTGCACCGGAGAGCTCCTGGCGGCCGTCGAGCGCCTCCGCCTCCTTGATCTTCGTGAGCGAGAAGCCGAGGTACTTGAGGGTGAGGATGCGATAGAGGCGCTCTTCGTCGTCGTGGGAGTACAGGCGCTGATTCTGCTCGCTTTTGGAGCTGGGGTGGAGCAGGCCCTTTTGGTCGTAGTACTGAATAGTGCGCACGGTCACGCCCACGCGGCGGGCGAGCTCGCCGACGGTCATCAGGTCATCTCCATATGCAGGCATGCGCGCCCCTCTCGCAGGCAGGATCGTCAGAAAAATCAACGCATCATTATCGCGCGTGACGTAGCGTCACCGTCAAGCGGGGTGCGCCCGCGCTGCGACCGCTTGCCGCCCTTCGTTTCCGTGCCGTTGCCGTTCGCGCCCGCGTCGCGTACAGAATCCGCTTGCACGAGGGGGACCGCATCTGGTCGCCCCGTGAAATACGAGTCTCGTAATCAGCGGGGGGAGAGACGCTCTCTCCGTTAGAAAAGAGTGACCTGTGTCAAAATTTCGGACATGCGAGCTCGAGGAATCGGGCGGTCATGGGAAGCTCTTCGGGCTTGGGTGCCGCGCGTTGGGGGAAACCGCCATGGTCTCGGCCGGCATCTTGTACCGATCGTCGAGCGGGCCTGTGGCGGTTGCGGTGCGCCTCGATGAACTCGATCACCGCATGCTTGAACTGCGCCCCAAAACTGCAGTTCAAATGGCGTAGCCAGCCCCTCTTTGCTTTTGTTCGGCAAGCTGCATTGTCTGAGTGTTTCGGATGCAATAAAAGGCGGCTGTATCGAAATCGCTTTTGATACAGCCGCCTTCGCGTTCTTGCTTGTTTCGCCGTTCGCTTTGCGCGGTTAGTCTTCCTTGACCACCAAGACGTCGCAGCGGACGTTGCGGATGAGGTACGTGGAGACGCTGCCCACGAACACGTACTTGATGTTGCTCAGGCCGCGCTCGCCGCAGATGACCAGGTTGGGCTCAATGGGCTCGATGAGCTGCTTCTGCAGCGTGTCGGTGATGCGGCCTGCGCGCACCAGCAGCTGTACGCTGGGGATATCGGGGTTGTTGCGCGCCTGCTCCAGCAGGTCGGCCAGGTCGGTTTCGATGCGGATTTTGCCTTCGTTGCACAGAAGCTCGAAGTCGACGCCCGAAGCCTCGTAAGGCACGGAGTCGATGACGTGGCCAAACGTCAGCTCGGCGTGCTCTTCAGCTGCCAGGGCGATTGCACGCTCCACGACCGCGCGCTGGGTGGAAGCACCGTCGAGGGCTGCGAAAATGCGATTGTAACCGAAAGCCATGAGAACCCCTTTCCTTGTGCGCAGCGCATATGCGCTTACGCGGATGCATCAGGTTGGTTCGAACGCGACCGTTTTGGCGCGCGCCCGTGTTCTGGGGTTATTGTAACGCAACTCGCGCCCGCCGGCGGTGACGGATTGCCTACTATCCCCGCGGTTGCGCCTGCCGTGCGTCGGGCATTTCGCCGCTTTTGCCCTGCGAAGTGCTACTCTGACTGGTGAGTTATTGTTCGGCGCGTTGCGCGCCCGCACGCAAGGAGCACCTTATGGTCAACGAAAGAATGTACGGCCTGGGCAACGAGCCCTCGGCCATCCGCGAGCTGTTCGCCTACGGCTTGCAGCGCAAAGCCGAAATCGGCGAGGACAAGGTGTTCGACTACTCCATCGGCAACCCCAGCATCCCCGCTCCGCAGAAAGTGGCCGACACTATCGCCGAGCTTATGAAGCTGCCGCCGGTGGAGCTGCACGCGTATTCGCCGGCCGCCGGCATCCCCGCCGTGCGCCAGGCCATCGCCGACAGCATCGCGCGCCGCACCGGCATCGACGCGAAGGCGGCCCACGTGTACATGACGGTGGGTGCGGCTGCGTCCATCACCATCAGCCTGGGCGCCATCACGAACCCTGGCGACGAGGTCATCGTGCCCACGCCGTACTTCCCCGAGTACAAGGTGTGGATCGAAACCATGGGCTGCTCCATTGTGGAAGTGCCCGCGCAGGTTCCCAGCTTCCAGCTTGACGTCGAGGCCATGGGTGCCGCCATCGGCGAAAAGACGGCGGCCGTTATCATCAACTCGCCGAACAACCCGGTGGGCGCGGTGTACACGCGCGAGAATCTGGAAGCGCTTGCGGCCATGCTGGAGACGAAAAGCGCCGAAGTGGGCCACCCGATTTACCTGATCAGCGACGAGCCGTATCGCGAAATCACCTACGGCGCCGATGTTCCGTGCGTGCCCGCCATCTACCCGCGCACGCTGGTGTGCTATTCGTACTCCAAGGCACTCAGCCTGCCCGGTGAGCGCGTTGGCTACGTATACGTGTCCGACACCATGGACGCCGACGAGGCCGATCGCGTGTTCTTCGCCGTTGCCGGCGCCGGTCGCGCGCATGGCTTCGTGTGCGCTCCCGTGCTGTTCCAACGCGTGGCCGCTGCGTGCGTGGACGAGCCGTCCGACGTGGAGGCGTACGCTGCGAACCGCCGCATCCTTACGGAAGCGCTTGACGAGATAGGCTACGAATACGTGCAGCCCGACGGCGCATTCTACCTGTGGGTGCGCGCGCTTGAGCCCGATGCCCAGGCGTTCAGCGACCGCGCGAAGGCGCACGAGCTGCTGATCGTGCCGTCCGATAGCTTCGGTTGCCCGGGCTGGGTGCGCATGAGCTACTGCATTGCGCGTGAAACCATCGAGAACAGCCTGCCGGCACTGAAGGCCCTCAAGGCGGAATACGACGCGAAATAGGCTGTGAAGTGGTAAAACGCTGAGGAAGGCCGGGCAATTGTCCGGCCTTTTTCATATGCGGAAGCGGCTGGCGGGCGGCGATTCGCTAGCGTTGCGGCAACCTTCGTAGCGTCGAGCGAAAGCGCTGACACCTATGAGAAAGCGCCCGAAGGGCGCGCCACTATCTTAAGAAAACGTGCTCGGTTCGGGAAGGGGGGCGCTGCGCCTTTTGGGCGCCGTTGAAAACAGCGACGCGTCCTTTGGGCGCTGTTGATTAGGGTCAGAGCTTTCGCTCTGACCTACGTGTTCCCCGCAGCGCGTTCACCTTGCTCGCATGCGCTAACAAGCGCGAGCGTGAAATCTTCGAATAACAATTAGTAGACATTGTATACACAATAGCGTTACAGTTGCTATAATTATATGCGAGCAAAGGAGGATGTTATGGCTACCGCTACTATCAATATCCGCATGGACGAAAGAACGAAACGAGATATGGAAGCCGTCTGCAAAGACTTGGGGATGAGCATGACGACGGCGTTTACGATTTTCGCGAAGAAGATGGGACGCGAACGCCGTATTCCGTTCGAGGTATCGGTGGACCCGTTTTATTCCGAAGAGAATCTTGCTCATCTTCGCCGTTCGGTGGATGCGCTAAACGCCGGCCATGGTGCTGCACACGACTTGATTGATGCAACCTATGAAGATGAATAAGGTCTGGGCTCCAGAAGCCTGGGACGATTACATTGGTTGGCAACAGCAAGACAAAAAGACGCTCAAGAAGATCAACTCCCTTATTAAGGATATCGAGCGAAACGGGCAAAGCGCTGGCGAAGGGAAGCCGGAGCCGTTGCGCGGTGACCTTTCAGGTTTTTGGTCTCGCAGAATCGATGAGAAAAATAGGCTTGTGTATCGGATTTCGGGTCCGAACATAGAGATTGCTTCCTGCAAAAGCCACTATGGCGACAAATAGCGCGCGGTGAAAACCGCCAGGGTTTTGGAGGGCGCCGTTGAAAATGGTGACGCGCCCGATTCGGGAAAATAGTGACCGCCCTTTGGGCGCTGTTGATTAGGGTCAGAGCTTTCGCTCTGACCTACGTGTTTCTTGCGGCTTGGTCGCCCTTTCTCGCGGAAGTGGCCGAAGGGGGCGTCGACGTTATGCCCATGCGTTTGCGAGGGCGGCTGCTATGGTTTCGGCGGTTTCGGCGTCTATTGCGTCGCTGCGTAGGATGAACTGCGGGCGGGGCGCTGCGGGGGTGGTGTTGCCGGAAGATGACACGTTGGCTGTGCCCGTACTGCCGCTTTCGTCGAACTGCGACAGTGGCGCGATGCGGATACCGTGTTCGAGCGCGGCGTTGGCAAGGGCGGCTTCGCTCTGTTTGCTTTCAAGCTGCATGATGAAATGCAGGCCGTTGTTTAGCTCCGTGAACGATACGCTGCTGCCGAGGTGCTCGCGCAGGGCTCCCACCAGGGCATCTTGTGTTTTGCGGGCGCGCGTGCGCAGGCGATTCACGTGGCGCTCGTAGCTTCCCGATTCGATGAAGCGCGCCAGCGCCAGTTGGTCGAGCGGGCTGACCGTGTTCGCGTAAAACCCCAGCTGGGTGTGGAATTGCTGCGCTAAGCGCGGCGGCAGCACCAAGTAGGCCATGCGGAAGGCAGCGCCCAGGCTTTTCGCGAACGAGTTCAGGTACAGCACGCGCTCGGCGGCGTCGATGCTGAACAGCGACGGGATAGGTCGCCCGGCCATGCGGAATTCGGCATCGTAATCGTCCTCGATAAGGTAGCGGTCTCCCTCGCGCGCCCAGTTCAGCAGCTCGCGCCGGCGGCTGGCCGTGGTGACGATGCCGGTGGGGAACTGGTGCGACGGCATGATATGCGCCACCGATGCACCCGAATGCGCCAGCTGTTCCATGGCAATGCCGCCTTCGTTAAGCGGCACATGCGCAGTCTGCACGTTTTGCTGCTGATACATGCGCGCAAGCAGCGGATAACCCGGTGTTTCCACGGCAAACGTGCGATTGCGGCCAAGCAGCTGCACAACCAGCTGATACAGCGTTTGCGCGCCAGCGCCGATGACAATCTGCTGGGCGCTTACGTGCATGCCGCGGTATTCGCGCAGGTGGTCGGCGATCGCTTGGCGAAGCTGGGGCGATCCTGCTGCCGAAGACGCTTCGGCAAGCGTTGCCGCCGACTCGTCAGACAGCGTTTTGCGCACAGTCTTCGCCCAGGTGGCGTAGGGGAACAGCACGGTGGCTAACGTGCTGTGCGTGAAATCGGCCAGCAGAGAGGGCGCGGCATCGAGGGCCGTGTCGGCTGCTTCGGCGCCGTCGGTCGCGCGGGGTCGGCTTCGGGGTGCTTGAGCGCCGATTCGCGTATTCGATTGCCCTGCGACATGCGCGTTTCCTCGGTCGTTTGCTTCTTGAAAGCCACCGCTTGCACCCGATTCTTCCCCGAGATGTGTTGCGCCGAGCCTTTCGTTGCTCGCTTGTTGAACGCGTTCGGCAGGGGCAAGGTCGCTTGCGTAGTAGCCGCAGCGTTCGCGCGAGCGAATGTAGCCTTCTGCCGCAAGCTGCTGGTAGGCGGCTTCTACGGTTATCAGGCTCACACCCAGGCGTTTGGCCAGGTTACGCTTCGAAGGCAGCTTTTCGCCGGGGGCGATGGTGCCGTGTGCGATGTCGTGGCGAATGCAGCGGTACAGGTATTCGTAAAGGCTGCAATTTCCGCGCAAATTCATGTCGTAAAAGAACATCTGTTCGCCATACTTTCTCGCAGTGTTTCACGTGGAACATCTGGTCATATAAAAAGGACAGGTTTTGGTCATACTACCATAACCAGATGCGGCGTATCCTTCGAACACACCACATACCTAGAGAAGGAGTAGGAAATGACCGAGCCTCAAACCGCCGCCGAGCGCGTTGCCTTGAATCGCCAGCTTGCCCAGATGCTGAAGGGCGGCGTCATCATGGACGTCACCACGCCCGAGCAGGCGCACATCGCCGAGGAAGCCGGCGCCTGCGCCGTTATGGCGCTTGAGCGCATCCCCGCCGACATCCGTGCGGCCGGTGGCGTGTCCCGCATGAGCGACCCGAAAATGATCAAGGGTATTCAGGAAGCGGTCAGCATCCCGGTCATGGCGAAGTGCCGCATCGGCCACTTCGTCGAGGCGCAGGTGCTGCAGGCCATCGACATCGACTACATCGACGAGTCCGAGGTGCTTTCGCCTGCCGACGACACGTACCACATCGACAAGACGCAGTTCAACGTGCCGTTCGTGTGCGGCGCGCGCGACCTGGGCGAGGCCCTGCGCCGCATTACCGAGGGCGCCACGATGATCCGCACGAAGGGCGAGCCGGGCACGGGCGACGTTGTGCAGGCCGTGCGCCACATGCGCATGATGAACTCTGAGATTCGCCGCATCCAGAACCTGCGCGAAGATGAGCTGTTCGAGGCCGCCAAGCAGCTGCAGGTGCCGGTTGACCTAGTGAAATACGTACACGAAAACGGCAAGCTGCCCGTCGTAAACTTCGCTGCCGGCGGCGTTGCGACCCCGGCCGACGCCGCGCTGATGATGCAGCTGGGCGCCGAGGGCGTATTCGTGGGCTCGGGCATCTTCAAGTCCGGAAACCCCGCCAAGCGCGCGCAGGCCATCGTGAAGGCCGTGGCGAACTACACGGACGCTAAGCTGATTGCCGAGCTGTCCGAAGACCTCGGCGAAGCCATGGTCGGCATCAACGAGAGCGAGATTGCCCTGCTCATGGCTGAACGTGGGAAATAGAGGTTTCGTTTGCCTGCCGGCAAACGAATTGACTCGACGCTGTGGGCCGCTGTGGCACCCGGCCTTCGCGCGAACCCGAGGGCTTGCGTACCGAAGTACGCGGCGCCCTCGCGTTCCCACGAATTCCGGGCACCACAGCGGCCCTCGCTGACTTTGACGCCACCTGCGGCGTTTCCAGCCCGACAAGGGGCAGGTCGTTTGTCAGGTTTCCTTGATTGAAAGGTTTTCCTTATGAGCAAGAAAGTTGCGGTTCTGGCTGTTCAGGGGGCGTTTATTGAGCATGAGCGCGCTTTGGGCAAGTTGGGGTGCGAGTGCGTGGAGCTGCGCCAGGGGCCTGATGTGGACCAGGCGTTCGACGCGCTGGTGCTGCCGGGCGGCGAAAGCACGGCGCAGGCGAAAATGCTGCGCGAGCTGGGCATGCTGGATACGCTGCGCAATCGCGTGGCCGCCGGCCTGCCGGTGCTTGGCACGTGCGCGGGCCTGATTCTGCTGGCGCAAAACGTCGAAGAGGGCGTCCCTGCCGCGGGCGACCCCGCGGGCCCCGTTGCCGCTGGCGCAACCGCGCCCGGCGCATTCGGCACGCTGCCGGTGACGGTGCGCCGCAACGCCTATGGCCGCCAACTGGGCAGCTTCCACACGGTGGCCCCGTGCGCGGGCCTGCCGGGCGTGCCGGATGGCGAAACGACCGACATCCCCATGACGTTCATTCGCGCGCCGTTCATCAAGGAGGCCCACGAGGGCGCCAAGGTGCTCGCGCGCGTTGACGACCGCATCGTTGCCGTGCGTGCCGGCAACCAAATCGGCGTGGCGTTCCACCCAGAACTCGACGATGACCTGCGTATTCACCAGCTGCTCGTAAGCCTGGCGTAGGCAAAACGTATCAAGTAAAACAACGAGGGGCCCGCTTCGCGGGCCCCTCGTCTCGCATGTGCACATTGGACAGCTGACAAACGACCTGCCCCCCCTTGTCAGTCTCCTTGTCAGCTGCGTGCGCTTACCCTTGTGTGTCGGCTCCTGCGCCGGTGCCCTTGTCGCCGTAGAACGTGCAGCCGTTGCGGCCGTGTTCCTTCGTGTAATACAGCGCCTGATCGGCGTCCTTGAACAGGTTTTCGCCCGGGTTCGGGCGGTCGGCGAATGCCACGCCTACGCTCAGCGACACCTTCGGCATCCCGTCTTCGGGGCGCGCCAGCTGTTCGTTGATGGCGTTGATCTTCTCCTCGATGGTGTAGCGCAAATCGCTGGTCATATCCACCATGCGCACCTGTTCGGTCAGGTAGTCCGACCCGCTTTGCAGCTGCTTGGCGTCTTTCTCGCAGCTGATGTACGTTTCCGTGGCCTGTTGCAGCGTTTCGAACTGCACGCGCCCTTGCATGAAAATGGCAACGCACGCAAGGCCGAGAATAATCGTAACGGCAATGCTGATCACGCTGATGTTCTGGACGTGAATCCTTCTCATGTCGGCCCCCCGAGTGCACCGTGCAGGTTGCGCGCCCGCGCCATCCGGCAAACGCCGCGCAACACACCGCTATATAGCGAATAAGCCGAAGCGGAAAGCAAAACACTAGGGCTTAACGCTGTTTTGACGCTCCCAGGCGACAGGCTGAGCGGGGAAAGTGGGACAAGGGGACAGTCCCTTTGTCCCACTTTTCGTTACGGGGTCGTAGACTGCGCGGCTCGCTCTACTTGCCTTTCGACGAGGGGCGCTTGCCGGGTGCCGCCAAGCTTCGCACGGCCGCTTGCTTTATGCCTGCTGGGGGCAATCTCTCTGCCCTGCTTTTATGCATGCAGACAAAGTGATATCCGGTCTTCTTCATTAACTGCCCGACGAACGCGCCTGCGGGGTGACCGCCGCATAACCCTTTTGGGCCATGCGATGTAGCAGGTAATGGCTCGATGCAATAGCCTCTGTAACCCTTTCTCACACTTTTGACAAATGGTGCCGCCGGCCGATTGAGGGTTACCCCCGGCCAACCGTAAAGTTCGAATCACCGAATCCCAAGGTGAGGGGTTCAAAAGGGCAAATCGTCGGAAGACGAAGTCAAAAGAAGGAGTGAGGGTTATGAAGCATGAGCATTACATGGACATGAACCGTCTGAGCGACTGGTCTGTGGACCAGATCAACGAACTGCTCGATGTCTGCCTGCTGCTGAAAGAGATGGAGGAGAAGGGCGTGCGCCTGCCTCTGCTCAAGAACGTCTCTCTCGCCATGATGTTCGACCAGCAGTCAACCCGTACTCGCGTGAGCTTCGAGACCGCTATGCAGCAGCTCGGCGGCCACGCAATGTTCCTCGACGGCAGCTCCCTGCATGCCGGCTCTGGCCAGGAAGATATCGCCGAGACCGCCGCAATCATCTCGAGCATGGCTGACGCCATCATGATCCGCAGCCTTTCTCAGCGCGTCATCGACGAGGTTGTCGCGAACTCCACCGTGCCGGTTATCAGCGGCATGTCCTGCGCCGAGTTCCAGTCCGACGGCTTTGGCAGCCAGGAGCAGCATCATCCCACGCAGGTCATCGCCGACCTCATCACGATGATCGAGCGCAAGCCGAAGGGCAAAAAGCTTTCCGACTGCACGTTCATGTGGCTGGGCGATGGCGCCGACGGCTTCGACTGCGTGTTCATGGACCACCTGTCCCTGTTCCCGCGCCTGGGCATCCGCGTAATCTGCGCTGCTCCGAAGAAGTTCTGGCCCTCCGAGGAGCTGCTGGCCAAGTGCCGCGCTCAGGCTGCCGAGGACGGCAACGGCGAGATCATCTGCACCGAGGACCCGATTGCCTACGCCCCTGAGACCGACTTCTTCTACACCGGCGTTGTGAACTATCACAAGATGGGCGTTTCCGAGGAAGAGGCGTTCAAGGTCTTCTACCCGAAGTTCCAGATCAACGAGGAGCTCATGGCTCACGCTCCGAAGTCCGCTTGGGTCATGCACTACCTGCCCGGCAACCGCAACTGGGAGCTTACCGACGCGGTGTGGGACGGCCCGCAATCTGCGGTCCTGCCCCTCGGCGAGAATCGTCTGTACGCTCAGCGCGGCATCCTCGTGTACATTCTGTGGCCGCTTCGCCGCAACACGAGCGAGTACCTGGAGAACTACTACCGCGGCAAGGTTGAGGACCTGCTGACCCCGCGCATCCACAACTACGACTTCTAGGGCTTTAACGTAACCGGTCGACCGGTGCTGGCGCGATCCTGCCGGTCGAGCGGCTTCCCAACACATTTTCGCAAGGGCCGCATGGTCGTTCGCGATCATGCGGCCCGTTCGTATCCATTGGAGGTACTGAAATGCGTGCTATCACCGAATCTGAGTCCACTCCTAAGGTCGATGGCTTCTACATGCCTGCTGAGTATGCGCCGCAAGACCGCGTGTTCATGGGCTGGCCGAATCGCCCCGACACGTTTGCGTTCGGCGCTGTGCCTGCTCAGCGCACCTATGCGGGCATCGCGAACGCCATCTCCGAGTTCACGCCCGTTGTGATGTGCTGCAACGAGGCCGATTACGACAACTGTAAGGCCGTGTTCAAGGACAACGAGCGCGTCACCGTCATGGAGATGAGCATCAACGATGCGTGGTTCCGCGACACGGGCGCAACGTTCCTGGTTGACGGCAAGGGCGGCAAGGCTGCTACCGACTGGCACTTCAACGCATACGGCGGCCTGGTCGACGGCCTGTATTTTCCCTGGGACAAGGACGCGAAGATCGCTCGTAAGATGGCCGATTACGTGGGCGTTCGCACGTATCGTCCCGACCACGTGATTCTTGAGGGCGGCTCCATCACCGTTGACGGCGAAGGCACCCTTATCGTGACCGATTCCTGCCTGCTTTCCGCCGGCCGCACGGCTTCCGTGCTGGTTGCCGACGAGCCCGATGCCGGCGATTGGCCGCTGTATCCGCGCAAGTACGAGCCCTTCAGCGAAGAGCTGCGCGAGTACATGACCAAGGAGCTTGAGGAATACCTGGGCGTTGAAAAGGTCATTTGGGTTAAGGAAGGCATCGACCCGGCTGTCACGAACGGCCACATCGATGACTGCGCCACGTTCATCGCCCCGGGTGTTGTGGCCTGCATCTGGACCGACGATCCCGAGTACCCGTTCTATCGCCAGTGCCATGAGATTTACGACACGCTGGTGAACGCCACGGACGCGAAGGGCCGCAAGCTGAAGGTCTACAAGCTTCCCATGCCCGAAAAGCCCTGCTTCATGTCTGAGGAAGAGGCCAACTCCATCGACCTTGTGAATCCGCGTACCGCTCAGGACGAGCCGCAGATTGCTTCCTACATGAACTACCTGGTCACGAACCATGGCTGCATCGTCCCGCAGTACGGCGACGTCAACGACGCGCTTGCCGTGGAAACGCTGCAGAAGATCTACGACGAAACTTGGGGCGAAGGGGTCTTCAAGTGCGTCGGCGTTGACTCTCGCCAGGTCGTGTACGGCGGCGGCAACATCCACTGCATCACGCAGCAGGAGCCTTCCGCCTAGGAAATCGTTGTTTTGCGCATCACCCAGTCCGCGAAGCCAACGAGTTTGCTGGGGCAACCGGACTGGATGAGCTGAATCAAATGATAGAGGGCGTGGGTTTCTGATTGGTTGCGAGACTCACGCCCTTCTTTTAATTCGCCAGAAGCATAAAAGGGAAGCCAGGTGAGGGTACGGCTTGCTTCGAATGGTGTCGAAACAATGTCGAAACGGCTCTCTTTCGTGCTTCGGGTGATTGCCAACTCCGAATTTGAGGAGGGAGTAGTCCATGAGCGAAGTGGAAAAAATAAGATCCGAACTCAGTGGAAACACGAACTTCGACGAGGATCACGAAGGGGAACTGTTCGAGCGCATCGCGCAAATTGAGGAGCAGGAACGTACAGGTGATCTCATTCCAGGGTTGAACAGAACCGACAATATTTTGATTGCCGCGATGTTCATCGTGCTTGGAATTTTGCCTGTGGTCTGGTATGCGGTCATGTATTTCTAAGGGGAGGTGCACTATGGCTGAAACAGATGTCAATAGCGAGGCCCAAAGCGAGTCCATGCCCGTCTTGAAAAGCGAGCGTGTTTACGGCTTCAAGGATTACACGGTTGTCATCACGGGATTTGCATGTGCCGCGTGGTGCTTTATTACAGGCGGCAGCTTGGCCCTGTACGTTGGCGTGCAAACTGCTCTGGTTGCATCTATTGCCGGCAACATCATCGCTGTGCTGCTTATGTCGCTGGCAACGCAGGTGATATCCGGCAAGTACGGTGTTGATGCCTACACCTCGGTGCGAGGCATCCTTGGCGGCAAGGGCACAAAGGTGTTCCTGATCTTGATGTCGATATTCGTCATCGCCTGGCTCATTATCTTATGCATGATGGTTGCGAAGGCCATCGGCAACATCGTCCTGGGATTCACCGACATCGATATCACTACGGGTGTTCCCGTGTTCATTCTCTCGGTTGCTGCTGGTGCTGTGTGCTGGCTTGTTGCCTGGAAGGGCCCGGAGCTGCTGAAGAAGCTGAATTCCATTGTGGCCCCGATTTTCGTTATCATCCTGATCTTCCTGTTTGCTGTGGTCAGCATGAACTACGGATGGGACACGGTGCTTTCCGCGCAGCCGCTTGCGCCGTTTGAAGATGAATGGTTGAACTTCCTGATTGCGTTCGAGCTGAGCATGGGCGCTGGCTTTTCCTGGTGGCCGAACATGGGCGGCCTGGCAAAGCTGTGCAAAACCACGAAGGCAGCATTCTGGCCCAACGTTATCGGCTTGGTGTTCGCGGCCACTTTGGGCACCGTTATGGGCGTTGCGGCAGCGTTGCTGGTTGGCAGCTCCGACCCGACCGCTTGGATGATTCCTATGGGCGGCTTGGCGCTTGGCACCGCGGCGTTGGTGCTGGTCATCGGCGCAGACATCACTGCGTGTTCCGTTATGCTGTATAACCTGGGCATTGGCGTGAAGCAGGTCAAGAGCTTCCTGAAGCTTTCCTGGGGCAAGTGCACCGGCCTGATCACCATCATCGCTTTCGTCGGCATGATTTGGGCTGAGCCGCTGTACGACAGCTTCTACATCATCTTGGGTATCTCCAGCATGAGCTGCGCTCCCATCGCCATGATGCAGCTTGTCGACTACTACGCGTTCAGGAAAAAGCACATCTCCATTCGCGATGCGTACAACAACGGCAAAAGCTCCAAGTACTACTTCTGGGGCGGCTTCAACTGGGTTGCTATTGGAGTGTTCGCCGCGTCCGTTGTGCTGTACCTGCTGATTTTCGATCCCTTCATGTGCATCCCGCACGATGCTTTCCGATTCTGCAACGCCACGACCGCCGTGTGCATCTTCAGCGCGGTTGCGTACTACGTGCTTGGAAAGCTGCTTCTTGTGAAGCGCGGCATCGGCGGATTCCCGAATTCGAACGAGGAAGCGAAAGCGGAACCGGCTGACGTGAAGTAGTTTTGCCGCTGGATGAAGCAGCGTTCAATGTTGAAGTATTCGCAGTTCAGCGGGGTGCGTGCCCTTGAGATAGCGAAGTGCGGGCGCCCCTGCTGAACGCCGTAATCAAGATTGGAGAGTCTTATGCCATATCAGAAAGGAGACGGCCCAAGTGTCGTCATCGCCCTGGGCGGCAACGCCCTGGGCAACACGCCGCAGGAGCAGCTCGAGCTGGTGAAGAACACCGCCAAGCACATCGTCGACATGGTCGGCGACGGCGTCAACGTCGTGGTGTCCCACGGCAACGGCCCGCAGGTCGGCATGATCAACAACGCGTTCGCCTACGCCGCCGCCAACGACGGCAAGACGCCCGAGATGCCCTTCCCCGAGGCCGGCGCCATGTCCCAGGGCTACATCGGCTACCAGCTGTCCCAGGCGATCCTGAACGACCTCAAGGCCCGCGGCATCATGCGCTCCACGGCCAACGTCATCACCCAGACCGTCGTCTCCCCGGACGACCCGGCCTTCCAGAACCCCACCAAGCCCGTCGGCGCGTTCATGACCGAGGAGGAGGCAAAGGCCAAGGCCGCCGAGACCGGCTGGACGTTCAAGGAGGACGCCGGCCGCGGCTGGCGCCAGGTGGTGGCCTCCCCGAAGCCCCAGCGCATCGTCGAGTTCGACGCCGTCAAGGACCTCATGGACGCCGGCTACATCGTGGTGTCCACCGGCGGCGGCGGGGTGCCGGTCTTCGAGACCGAGGACGGCTACGAGGGCGTGCCCGCCGTCATCGACAAGGACCGCTCCAGCGCGAAGCTGGCCGCCGACTTCGGCGCCGACATGCTGGTGATCCTCACCGCCGTCGAGAAGGTGTGCATCAACTTCAACAAGCCCGACCAGCAGGAGCTCTCCTCCATGACGGTCGCCGAGGCCCGCAAGTACATCGAGGAGGGCCAGTTCGCCCCCGGCTCGATGCTCCCCAAGGTCGAGGCCTGCATCGAGTACGTCGAGGCCTACCCGCAGGGCAAGGCGCTCATCACCTCGCTCGAGTGCGCCGCCGCCGGCCTGGAGGGCAAGACGGGCACCGTCATCACCGCGTAAACTGCCCACTCTGCCAGGATCCTTCCTGGCAGGCGCCTTGGCGCCGGCGCCGCGCGCATTCGCCGTCGCGTGGGCTCCTTCGCCTTTGCCAAGCTGCCTGCCATTGCCGCTTTCATTTTGTTGGCGGACCTGGCCTTTTCCGATAGCGCGCGCCGCATGCCAAGATGCGGCGCGCAACCCGGGAAGCTTCGCGATGCGGGCAATGCCATACTCCCTGCCTGCGCTGCAGTCCCTTGTCCACGTGCCCTTTAGCTTCTACGCGTGCGCAAGTGCGGGCCAGGGAGTGTGGCCTTGCCCACAGGACGCGCCTCGAATAACCGCGCTTTCTTGGGCGCGCCTGCGGGCTTTCGATTATGCTCCGGGATTCTACCGCTCCCGGGCTCGCGTCGTGGCGGTCGGCGGCATCCCCTCTATTTGTGCCGCCGGCTGCGCGGGGCTTGTGGCTTTCGCGCACGATAACTCCGACATACCCTGCGACGGATTTTCGCCACCGTCGCGCTTTCCAACTGCAGGCAAAGGCTCCGTCGGCAACGCGATGGGGCCTTTGCCATTTTGCGTAAAACCGGGTTGGCCTTTGCGGTGGTCAGATACGCTGCAATGCATATTCTGCACCGATTACCTACGGAAAACGGAATGTAAAGCTAGTTTTCGGGAATTACCGAAAGCCGCACCGGTATAATTTCCCTAAGGGGACAATCAGATTTTGCGTATGGAGTGTGGCATATGGCAGAAGATATGCGGAGGAAGCAAAACGACCTAATTCTTAAGATTTATACGACTCCCATGGAAGACTTGCTGGTGAGTTGTTGCGAAGGTCTGCGCGAGATTATTCCGTTCGATCACTCGTACACGGCGCTGAACGACCAGTCGGATCGGTATAAGGCTGCGTTCAATTATCGAAGCATGGACACGGATGAGGAAATCACCGCGCTCTATGCGAATTACTACCATACCATCGATTATCTTTCGTGGTTCTACAACCAAGGAATTCCCGTCACCGTTCGCGCAACGGACCTGGTCAGCTTGGACGTGATTGAGCATTCGCGCATCCATCAGGAATGGGAAAGCCGTATGGGCATCTCCTACACGGCAACGGCGTGCATCGCGGCCGATGGCATTTTGTTCGGCACCATTTCGCTTATGCGCTCCAAGGAGCACGGCAATTTCACCGATGAAGAGATGCGCGTATTCGACGACGTCAACACGCATCTTTGCAGCCGTTTTAGGATTGTGTACCCCAATGGCGTGAATCGCTTCATGATGGATTGCGATACTGACCCCATTGTTGCCGCGTATTCGCTTTCGCCGCGCGAGTGGGAGGTATCGTGCTTGCTTATGAAAGGCGTGTCGCGCGCCGACATTGCCGATGAGCTAAGCATCAGCAAGAACACGCTTAAGCGCCACATCGCAAACATCTACCACAAGATGGGCGTGTCGAATGAGATGCAATTCTTCGCCGCGCTCAATCGCGTCGGAAACAGCCGGGGGGGGGCTGCCTCAAAGAAGGACGAGCCCTGAGAGGCATTAGAGCCGCGGCGTAAGCGGGACAAGGGGACAGTCCCTTTGTCCCGCTCGCGGCTTGTGTGTCGTTTGCGATGCGCTACTTCTCGTCGTACTGGGGAATCTCGGTTTTGTCGACTTCCTCAAGGTTGTTGTCGAAGACGTAGTGCTTCGTTTCGCGGGCGATGATGGCGGACAGGCCCAGCACCGCGATGCAGTTCGGGATGGCCATCAGGGCGTTCATCACGTCGGCGAAGTTCCACACCACGGAGCTGAGGTTCGAAACGGTGGCGCTGTTCGCCGCGTCGCCAACCATCATGCAGCCCCAGAACACGAACAGCAAAAACACGATGTAGTACGGCATGACGGCCTTCTTGCCCAGCAGGTAGCTGATGGCGCGGTTGCCGTACTGGCTCCAGCCCAGGATGGTGGAGTACGTGAACGTGATCAGGCCAACCAGCAGCACCAACGGGCCGAACACGGGGATCTTCTCGAACGCGGCGGTTGCAAGGCCGGCGCCCGAGGAGATGGTGCCGTTGACAATGGCGGTGGAAAGCTCGGGGTTGGCAAGCAGCGTGGTCATGAGCATCAGGCCCGTGATCAGGCACACCACCACGGTGTCCCAGAACGTGCCGGTCATGGAAACCAGCGCCTGACGTGCGGGGTTCTTCGTGGTGGCGGAGGAGGCAACCAGCGGAGCAGAGCCCATGCCGGACTCATTGGAGAAGATGCCGCGCTTGAAGCCGAATTGCAGGGCCAGCGTAACGGTGGAGCCCACCGCGCCGCCGGCGGCGCCGGCCGGGGTGAACGCGCCCACGATAATCTGGCGAATGGCCTCGCCCAGGTACTGGCCGTTCATGCCGATGATCACCAGGCAGCACACCACGTAGAAGAGGGCCATGACGGGCACCAGCTTCTCGCACACCTTCGAGATGGACTTGATGCCGCCCAGAATGACGATGGCAACCAGCACCACAACCACGGCGCCCACCAGCCACTGCGGGATGGCCTTGCCGTCGATAAGTGACGTGTTGTACAGCGCGTCGGCCAGGGAATTCGACTGCGTGGAGGCGCCGATGCCGAACGCGGCCAGCGACGCGAACAGGGCGAACAGAATGGCCAGGATGCGGCCGGCCTTCTTGTTCTTGAAGCCGCGCTCAAGGGCGTACATGGCGCCGCCAAGCATCTTGCCCGAGTGGTCCTTCACGCGGTACTTCACGCCAATGAACACCTCGGAGTACTTCGTGGCGATGCCCAGGATGCCGGTGATCCACATCCAGAAGATGGCGCCCGGACCGCCGAACAGAAGGCCCGTGCCCACGCCCACGATGTTGCCCGTGCCGATGGTGGCGGCAAGTGCGGTGGTCAGCGCGCCGAACTGCGTGATGTCGCCGTCGGCGTTGGACGGGTCGTCCTTCGTGACGGACAGCTTGATGCCCGTGCCGATCTTCCTCTGGATGAACCCGGTGCGGATGGTCATGAAAATGTGCGTGCCAAGCAGCAGCAGAATCATGATCGGACCCCACACGAACCCGTCGACGGCGTCGATAACGTCAAGCGGGCTGGTGGCGCTTGCGATGCCTTCGGCCAATCCGGTGAATGGCGTGATGAAGAACGACGTCAGGAAATCCTCCATTGCCTTCCCCTTTCCGGTCCGGGAGGGCACATGCGCTCGGGAGAGTGAAGGGGCATCTCCCCAGCGCATGCGCGCTCCGTGCGAATGTGACAAGGCAAACGCTACCGGCGGCGTTTTTTGAATGCGTTTCCATTAGGGGAAATGGAGTGTTACGGCGTTAATACTCGGTTAATGGGTGCTACTCCGCGTCCCTGAGCGCTCGCTACCAGGCACGTTGCAGGGCGGATCGGCAACGTCAAGCGATACGGCGCCGCCGTTGGGCGTGACCTCGCGCAGGCGCGACTGCACGTAGTTGTCGGTGAAGTCGAGGCCGGACATGTCAAGGAAGTCGTTTTCGTCGTCAAGATGGCCCGGCGTGTACACGGTGTTGAAGAAGATGTCGGTCATCTGGCCCGATTTGCGCATGTCGGTCATGTACGCGCTGGTGTTTGCGCCGTTGTAGGGGATGACCTCCAGGTTGATTTCGGGGCACTTCTCGTGCACCGGGTCCTGGAACTTCGACATGTTGCGGTAGGGCGCGTTCATGGTGATGGTGGGGTACTCGCCGTTACTGGTTGCGGGTGCGCCGCCGGACGAGCTGGAGCAGCCGGCCAGAAGGCCGATGGCGCAGACGCTTGCAAACGCCAGAGCCGCGAGTTTGACGAGCTTCGGTTTTCTCATGGGACGCCTCCTTGCTGGGCGCGGGACTGAGGCGTCTTGCGGGGCGCGTCGGCGATCGACGACAGGTCGACGGCGTTTTTCGCAATCCGGTCCATTATACGTGGGGGTCGCGTTTTGGGCGCAAACCGCAAGATAAAGGGGCAATTCGGTCATTAATGCCGACGGCGGTCGATTTCGCCGGTGGCCTTGCGAGATTGGCGCGCTTGCGGGCCTTGCGGTGCCGTTCCGATCTCGGTAGCCCGCTATCCCCCGGTTTTGACTTTTCGCTTGCGGCCTCTTCGCTAGCAAGTTTTCTAGGACTTTGTCCGCCTGCTGCTTACTCGCATTGCGTTTGTTACGTCTGCGCTTGCCTTGCCGATACGCTCGCGTGCAGGGGCTTCTCTCGCCGCCTGCGTGGGCTGGGCATTTGTTGCCGGATTGTCACTTTGTATATTTTGGCATTCATTATGCAAAAACTATCAAAAATCGTTTTGATTTAAGAGCGGCCTATAATGCGAGTTCAAAGCCTATGAAAAGCGTGTTTAACCTGCGTGTACGCTTTATGAAGGAGTTGCAAGATATGTTGAGACGTGTAAAATTCTCAACTGTCCGACAGTGGATATATTGCAAAACTGAAATGACTATCTTCGCCAAATTGACTGTCTCGTAGTTTGCAAGGGTCCGCGAAAAGCGGAGCGGGTTGCCAAGAGCCCGTAACCTGTCGGGATTCCTTTCGAAAGCCGGAGCCTTCCTCTCCGGCTTCATTTTTTTCGTAGCCCATTTCACAGCCGTCAAGCAGGACAAGAGGTCATCGCTCATCGAGTTTTGCCCCCCCCCTGTCGAGTTTGCCTCTTACCCGTTTTGCCCCCTGCCCGTTTTGCCCCCTCTGCCAGGCGTGTTAGGCGCCGTTTTGTCCTCCCGGGATTCAGCTTTGCGGCTTTTTGGCCATTGTTGGGCAAGAATGCGAGAAGCTGAACGATTTGCGGCCGGAATTGCGAGAAGCTGAAAAGTGCTTTTGAAGGTCGCGAATACAAGCAGCGTGAAACCCTCAAAACGGTATCGCTTATTACGAAAAATATTACGTTTGTATCAAAAATGTGAGTCAGCGCGCTTTGGGTTCCTTGTTCGCCGTTCCTGGTAATTTCAGCTTCTAGGATTATTGGCCAACAGTGGCCATATTCTCAAGAAGTTGAATTTCACCTTTCGGCCGGTTGCGATTTTATGCAGGTGCGTGCGGCGGTACAGCGGACAACGGGGGCCTTTTGCGGCCGTAGCCGCGGCGCGGATATGGGTGCGGCTGCAGGCGCAGATGCGGGCGACGTTTGGTGCGGGTGCAGGTGCAGGCGCAGGTGCGGCCGTGGCCGCAGCACGGATATGGGTGCAGGTGTGGACGCAGGTGCGGGTGCAGGCGCAGATGCGGGAGTGGGCGCAAACGCGGGCGCGAGCGATGGTGCGGCCGTGGTCGCGGCTGCGGACGCAGATGCGAGCGACGCTTGGCGAAGATGCTTTTTGCGCGGGTGCGGGTAAGGCGGGGTGCGGCAATGCTATCGAGGGGTCGCCGCCGTTTCGCCATGCCTCCTTGTCGGGTTTTCGTCGCGAGCATTTGCCGTCCGGCGCGAAACTCCACTTCTGCTCTCGGCATTGCGTGGTTGGCGCGCTATACTGGGCGCAACGCGCTGCTTGCTGGCAAAGGCTGGTGGGGCGCAGGCGTGTTTTCGCTACGTTTTTGCAGGTGAAAGTGGGTTTGCGGTTTCGCGCCGGGCGTGGGAGGGGCCTGCGCCGCACGCGCCGCATGCGCTGAAACTGCTGCCGAAAGCAATGGCGAAAGCCGACAAGTGGAATAGCGAGGCGTGCGCGCCCGCAACCGAGGAAGGCGGTTTCCATGGAAGACTTCGAATTCGTTTCTCCGACGCATTTCGTGTTCGGGCGCAACGCGGAAAGCAAGGTCGGCGGCATGCTGGCCGAGCGCGGCGCGCACAAGGTGCTGCTGCACTACGGCGGGCAAAGCGCCATCAAGTCGGGGCTGATCGACCGCGTCTGCGCGTCGCTTGAGCAGGCCGGCATCGAATACGTGCAGCTGGGCGGCGTGCGCCCGAACCCCGAGATCGGCTTGGTGCGCGAGGGCGTGGCGCTGTGCAAGGAAAACGGCGTCGACTGGGTGCTGGCCGTCGGCGGCGGCTCGGTGGTGGATTCGGCGAAGGCCATCGCGAACGGCGCTTGCATCGAAGAGGACGTGTGGGAGCTCATCACGAAGAAGTGGCAGAACGAAAACGTGCTGCCCATCGCTGTGGTGCTGACCATCCCCGCTGCCGGTAGCGAGGCGTCGAAGAACACCGTAATCAGCAACGACGAGTTGGGCATGAAGACGGGCTACGCCAGCAACTATCAGCGCCCGAAGCTGGCGTTCATGAACCCGGAGCTGACGTTCACGCTGCCGCCGTTCCAAACGGCTGCCGGCATCACCGACATGTACTGCCACCTGCTGGAGCGCTTCTTCGACGATGTGGGGCCGGTGCCCATCACCGACGGCATGAACCTGTCCGTTATGCGCACTATCCGCGCCGAGGCGCCGCGCGTGCTGGCTGAGCCGGACAGCTACGATGCGCGCGCGAACATCATGTGGGCCGGCATGCTGTGCCACCAGGGACTTTTGGGCATGGGGCGCCACGAGGACTGGGCGACCCACGGCCTTGAGCACGAGCTGTCCGCCTACGACACCACCGTCACGCACGGTGCGGGCTTGGCGTGTTTGTTCCCGGCGTGGATGGAGTACGTGTACGACGCGAACCCGGCGCGCTTTGCGCAGTACGGTCGCGAGGTGTTCGGCCTGGCGTCGACGGGCGACGTGGAATCCGACGCGCTGTCGGCCATCGACGAGACGCGCATGTTCTTCGCCAGCCTGGGTATGCCCACCAGCCTTTCCGAGCTGGGGCTTGACGAGGACAACATCGAAGATGCCATCGACGAGATGATTCCCACGCTGCGCGAGAACAAGGGCGAACCGTTCGGCAGCTTCAAGAAACTAACCATGGAAGACGCCGCCGAGATTTATCGCCTGGCTTTGTAAGGTTCCGCCGGCCTGACGGCCGGCGGATTTACTCGACGCTGTGGGCCGCTGTGGCACCCGGCCTTCGCGCGAACCCGAGGGCTTGCGTACCGAAGTACGCGGCGCCCTCGCGTTCCCGCGAATTCCGGGCACCACAGCGGCTCTCGCTGACTTTGGTGCCACCTGGGATGTTTTTTTGGGACAAAGGGACTGTCCCTTTTCCCATTCTCATCACAAGGGGACGGGTCATTTGCCAGGCGGATGGTCTTGTGGGGTTGAACCCGTAGGGTCGAGCGAAAGCCCGATCCTTATAAAAAAAGCGCGAAGCGCGCCACCATATTCCCTGGTCGTGGGTGCGATGGGAAGAGGGTGACGCGCTTCGCGCTGTCTATTTGGGCCTGAGCTTCCGCCCGGGCCCACGATGGGGGTGGGATTCGGCGCGGCGAACCAGGAGCCCGGCTGCGGCGAACGCCCTGCTACACGAAGCAGCCGGCGATTACGACGATTGCGGTGGTGAGCAGGCCCGATACGGCGATGCTGACGCCGGACATGGCGCCTTCCAGCTCGCCCATCTCAAGCGCTTTCGTGGTGCCTACCGCGTGCGAGCACGTGCCGATGGCCACGCCTTTCGCAATGCGGTTGTTCACGCGGAAAATCTTCGACATCAGCGGCGCGAAAATAGCGCCCAGAATGCCGGTGATGATAACGGCCGCCACGGTGATGGACGTGATGCCGCCAAGTTCCTGAGACACCGCGATGGCAATGGGCGTGGTGACGGACTTCGGGATGAACGACACCGCCATCTCGTCGCCAAGGCCCAGAAGCTCGCACAGTGTGTAGGCGCTGACCATCGACACAATGGAGCCGACCAAGCAGCCGCAGAAAATCGGCACGAAATGCTGCTTGAGAATCTGACGCTGGCGATATACCGAATAGGCGAGCGCCACGGTGGCCGGCCCCAGCAAAAACGAAATCAGCTGCACGCTGGACTCGTAGGAATCCAGCGGGATGTGGAAGATGCACAGAAACGCGATGATGAACGCCACGGTGACCAGCAGCGGGTTGAGCAGGGGCGAGCACACCTTCTTATACAGCGCCACGGCAAGCTTGAACACGATGAACGAGATGACGGTGCCGACCGCAAGGGTCGCGATAAGGCTGAGCATGGGTTACGCCTCCTTGCTGGGCACGGGCGCGATGATGCTGCCCGATGCGGGCGTGTGCGGGTGAGTGTGGGTGTGGGCGTGTGGGTGCGCGTGGTGTTTCGGCTGCACTTCGGCGTGTTTGCGGCTGGCGTCGGCGGTCGCGTCGCCGTCAGCGGCGCTGTCGTCCGAGCCCTTCGGCCCCACGGCAGGCGCAAGCGCGGTATCCTTGCCCAGCTTCGCCATGATCCACGACACGAGCAGCACGGTGTAGGACGTGGCCAAAAACACGATGACGGTGGTGGCGATGCATACGAACGCGAACTTCGCCGCAGAATTCTCCAGCATGGAGAAGCAGCCCATGATAGCCACGCCGGCGGGAATGAAGAATACGGACATGTTGTCGATAAGGTAGTCGCATGCGTCGCTGATGTACTTCGTTTTCAGGATGTGCGTTCCCAGCAGAACCAGCAGCAGCACCATGCCCAAAATGTTGCCGGGCAGTGCGATGGGCAGCACGGACGCGATGGCGCAACCGGCGGCGTATACGCCCATGATCAGGCATAACTGTGCAAGCAGCAGCAGGCCGTGCTTAATGGATCGTTGCATGCGCTCCTTGGGCGTGTCGGCGCCGACGAACATCTCGTCGCGCGTCTCCTTGAGGTCGGACTTGATGGAAGCGACGAAAATCTTCGTGTGCGCCCACATTTTGCGCGCACAATTCTTGACACCGCTTGCGGTGTCGCTATTCGGTTTCATGATGCGTGGAACATCCCCTTGCTTAAGGTGCGGACAGATAACGTTTTGTTCGGGCATTCATACTAGCCCGGTGCGACGAATCAGGAGCAAATTGCTGGGGAATCCACGCGACCGGCACAACGTCTGCGATGAAAAGCCACAAACGTTCCGGAAACGTTACTTATTGTATAAGGCCAGATGAGAGGCCCGCAGTAGCAATTAAGGAAGGGTGAACGGCGGGGGAATGGGGCGCGGAGTGACGCGGAGCGGAGATGGTGAATGGCCCGCAAATGAAAGAGGCCTCGCTGCGGGGCGAGGCCTCTTTCGCTACGTTAGCGCGCCTTGATCGCGAGGACTGCGGCCGCCGCAATCAATAGGGCGACGGTGGCAATCAGCCCCACGGTGGGCGCCTTGTACCCAACCACCATGACGCCAGCGCCGAACAGGGCCATGCCTGCGCACAGCGCGGCAAGCCATTTCGCGTACAGCCGCGCGCCCATTATGCCACGTCCTTCTCGCTCAGACGTCCGCGGAACACGCGGTACGCGATGACGTGGTACGCAAGCACCAGCGGCACGCCCACGCACGCGATGCCCGTCATCCAGGCCAGCGCCGTGTCGGACGAGGCCGCGCTTGCCAACGTGATGGTTGCGCCCACGCTGCCGGGCGCGGCAACCACCAGGTTGGGGAACAGCGAGACCGCGGCAAGTCCCACCAGGCACACGGCCGCTGCCGATTGCAGGATGAACGCGGGCAGGTCGGCGCCTTTGCGGCTAGCCATCAGCGATGCGGCAATGCAGGCCACGAACGCAACGGCGAACACCACGCCCGCCGCGAACATGCCGGGCGCGAACGCGGGCGAAACCGTTGTGAACGCAAGCACGCTGGCAACGGCGAACAGCACTAGGGTCGCAATCTGCAGCGGCACGCGCAGTTTCTCGGCGCGCGCATGCACGGCGCTTTCGCGCTGCGTTTTCAGCGCCGCCCACGCCGCGCCCGCGCTCAGGCACATTGCTAGGCCAAGCAAGCCTGTGACCAGCGTAAACGGCGAAAGCAATCCCAGCAGCGGCACGCCGGCGTAGTCGCCGTTTTCCGCCATGGGGATGCCGGCGATCACGTTGCCCAGCGCCACGCCCAGAAGCAGCGCCGGCAAAAACGATCCCACGGTGAAGCATGCGTCCCACACGCGGCCCCACTGCTTGTCGTGCGCGCGGAACTCAAGCGAAACCGCGCGTACGATCAGGCCGAACAGCACCAGCATCACAGCCAGGTAGAACCCCGAGAACGTGGTGGCGTACGCAGCGGGGAACGCGGCGAACAGCGCGCCGCCGGCGGTGAGCAGCCACACCTCGTTGCCGTCCCACACAGGGCCGATGCTGCGGCGCACCAGCGCCCGCTCGCCCTCGGTTTTCGCCAGCGCGCGATACAGCACGCCAATGCCCAGGTCAAACCCGTCAAGCACGAAGTATCCGGCAATCAGTACGAAGATCAGGAAGAACCACAGTACGGCCAGTGCGCTCATTGTTACTCACCTTCCTTGGCGGCGTTGGTTTCGGAATCGGCCACAGGACCGCGCTTGATGAAGTGCGAGATCACGCGCGCCCAGCCGACGAACAGGAACACGTACACGGCAATGAACAGGGCCAACGTGGTCAGCAGCTCGGGTGCCGAAACCGACTGCGAAATGGCGTTTTGCGTCAGCAGAGCCACGCCGTCGGGGCCGGACGTCGACGGATACACCACCCACGGCTGACGGCCAACTTCGGCGGTGATCCAGCCCACTTGAATGGCAATGAGCGGGAACAGCGGTGCCACTACCAGCAGTTTCTGCAGCCAGCGCATGGTGCGGATGCGTCCGCCGCGCAACGTGAACACCAGCGCAAGGATAACGGTGAGCATGATGAGCCCGTACATGGCCACCATCAGGTGGTACGACTGGAACACCAGGTTCACGGGCATGTTGGCCACGTCGACATCGGCGTACTTATCGGTTTGCGCCAGGGAGTTCAGGCCCTGGTATTCGGTGTCCCACGTGCCCGTTGCCAGGAAGCTGGTGCCGCCCGGAATGGCGAACGGGGTGATGACCTGCTGGTTTTCCTCGTCAACCCAGCCGAATGCGTACAGCGGCGGCACCTCGTCGCCGTACATGCCCTCCATCATGGCCAGCTTCGTGGGCTGTTCCTGCGACACCTCAACGGCCGAGGAATGCGCGGTCACAATCATGGCGCACGAGGCTACCATGCCCACCGCGGCGCCGATCTTCACGGTTTTCATGGCGAAATCGGTGTGCTTGCCCTTCAGGAGGTACCACGCGCCCACGCACATCGAGGCGAACGCGCCCATGATCAGCAGCGCAACCACTACGTGCGTATAGCGGGGCAGCGTGGACGGGTTGAACGCCGCGGCCAGAAAATCGGTGATGATGGCCTTCGAACCGTCCGCGGCCAGTTCGGCCCCGGCGGGCGTTTGCATCCACGAGTTCGCGATGATGATCCACAGCGCGCTCAGGCACGAGCCGGCCCACACCAGCCACGCGGACACGGTGTAGAACAGGCTGGAAACTTTGTTGCGCCCGAACAGCAGGATGCCCAGGAACACCGATTCCAGGAAGAATGCGAACAGGGCTTCGGCGGCAAGCGGCGCGCCGAAGATGTCGCCGACGAAGCGCGAGTAGTCGGCCCAGTTCGTGCCGAATGAGAACTCCATGGTGATGCCGGTGGCCACGCCAATGGCGAACGTGGTGGTGAAGATGCGCACCCAGAAGCGCATGGCGTTGCCGTCCTGCTCGCTGCGGCTGCGGTGGTATTTCGTGGCGAATATGGCCATGATCAGGCCTAACCCGATCGACAGCGGTACGAATAAGAAGTGGTATGCCACGGTCAGCGCGAATTGAATGCGCGAGAGCAGCACAACGTCCGAGAACACGTCCATTTCAAATCCCCTCTCTGTTTTGAAATGCTACTAATCTAGCAACATATTACAGCGCGAGGACGCAAAAGGGAATACTCATTAGATATTTGTTTCATTAATTTGTTAAGGGGGCGCTCGAGCACACGCTTCGCTTCGCCCATCACCTCGAGACTCGTTTTGGACAAGATTTCGAACTTTCCGAATCTAATTACGCCCGAACGGATTCGGAAAGTTCGAAATCTTGCCAATCGCGTGCAAATCGAAGCGAAATAGGCTCGGAAAGTTCGAAATGCTGTCCAAAAGTTGCGAGCGAATGGTTTCAGGTTCGGAAAGTTCAAAAATGTGCCCCGTCTCTTCGCGGTTGGCGATGGGGCGGGGCATTAATGGGCGGATGAGGCCGCCCGTGCCTGCGCTGTTGGATTTGCTTGCGCTTGCTGCGGCGGGTTAGTTGTCTCCGACGATGCCGTTCATGATGGCGGACACGATGCTGATGACGATGGCGGCAACAAACGCGCTGCCAAAGCTGGCGATGACGAACCCAATGTGGAACATCTCGTTGCTCAGCCATGCGGCCAGGTACAGCATGATGGTGTTCACCACCAGGTAAAAGATGCCGAACGTCAGGCACGTGATGGGCAGGCTGAGCAGCTGCAACAAGGGCTTGACGCTCATGTCGATAAGGGCAAGCGCCAGACTGATTATGGCGATGGCCACCCAGCTTTCGGTGGCGCCGATCACGGCGATGCCCGGTACCAGCCACACAGCCGCGGCAACGGCAATGGCGGTAACAAGCCAACGTACGATGAAGTTCATGACGAATCCTTTCGGCTTTGGCGGCGCGTGGGTGTTGTTCGCAAGTGTATCACTCGACGTGAAATTCGCGTTGAGAGGCAAGATGGCTGTAAGGTTTGCCGCTATTCGCGTTCTTTCTGCAGCTTCACCAGGGCGTTTGCTAGGTCGCCGACCTTGAAGGGCTTGCCTACGTGCGCGTTCATGCCGGCGTCGAGCGCCTTTTTCACATCGTCGGCGTAGGCGTTGGCCGTCAGCGCGATGATGGGCGTGGTTTGCGCATCGGGGCGCGGCAGCGCGCGGATGGCGCGTGTGGCATCGTAGCCGTCCATCACGGGCATCATGGCGTCCATCAACACGGCATCGTAGCGGTCCGGCTCGCTGTTGGCGAACGCCTCGACGGCTTCCTGCCCGTTTTCGGCCTCGTCAAGCTGCGCGCCATGTTCGGTCAAAAGCTCGGTGAGAATGATGCGGTTGATCTGGTTGTCCTCCGCCACCAGGTAGCGACGGCCCTCGAACACCTCCGCAAACGAAAGCCGCTTGCCCTTGCCCTCGGGCTTGTTGTTGGTGGCGTCCGCGTCGTCGCGCGCGCCGCCTGCGTTTCCCGGCTCATCCGCAACGGCTTCATTCTTGTTACGTTTGCCGCCTTCGCCGGCTTCCTGCGACACGCCATCGCGCTGGCAGGGCTTGCTGCCGCTATCGCTTTCGACGCCGTCATTCAAGCCGTTGACCAGCGCATTCGCGTGCGTATCCTCCTCGTCGCCCGCTGCCGGCGCACACGCTTCACCGTCGGGTACCCCAAGCTTGAACTTCAGTTGTACCGTGAAAGTTGTACCTCTGTCCTCGGCGCTGGCCACATCGATGGTGCCACCCATGGCGTCCACCAGCGCTTTCGTGATGGTCATGCCCAGTCCGGTGCCCTGGATGCCTTGCATCTTCTGACCGTCGGCGCGTTCGAACGGCGTGAACACGTGCTCCACGAATTCCGGCGACATGCCCATGCCGTTGTCGCGCACGATGAAGCTCAGCCGCGCGAAGTTCGGGCTTGTCTGCGCAAGCTCTTCCACGTGCAGCGCGATCATGCCGCCATCGGGTGTGTACTTCACCGCGTTCGACAGCAGGTTCAGCAGGATTTGCCGCACGCGCAGCTGGTCAGCGGCGAATCGGCGGTGGCGCACGTTCACGGCGTCAAGCGTGAGCAGCTGCTCTTTTGCCGTGGTTTGCGGGCGCATGATGGCGTCGACGTCGCGCAGCAGGTCGTCAAGGTTGCAGCATTCTTCTTGCAGCTCGATGGCGCCGCTCTCGATTTTTGACATGTCCAGCACGTCGTTGATAAGGCTGAGCAGATGTTGCGACGACGCCTGGATGGTTGCCAGGCACTCGTCGGTCTTTTCCCAGTTCCCGGCGTTATCGCGCGCAATTTGCGTCATGCCCATGATGGCGTTGATGGGCGTGCGGATGTCGTGCGACATCTTCGCCAAAAACGTGCTTTTCGCCTGGTTCGACTGCTTCGCGATCACCAGCGCCTGCTGCAGCCGTTCGCGGCTTTCCGTCTCTTTCGTGCGATCGAACAGCACGTACACCAGCTTCTCCGTTTCGCCCACTGTGGCGCGGAACAGCGTCTCGTGGTACCACCGCATTTCGCCGGTTTGCTGATGGCGGCGCGTGCTGTTGCCCTCGTAGTGGTCGTTGCTGGCCAGGTCGCCGACGCCGCGCGCAAGCAGACTTTCCGACCCCGGCTCCAGCGAGCGGTCGATGCTGCGCACGTTGGCGAAGATGTCGGCGGCGGAAATGCCCAGAATACGGTCGGTGTTCGGGCTAACGTAGTCCACGCTTGCGCCGTTGGGGCTGAACATGATGAAGATGTTGTCCGTGCTGCCTGATAGCGCGCTGAACAGCTGCTCGCGATATTTCACCTCGCCGACCTGCTGGTCAAGCGCGCGCCGGCCGTGCTGCCACAGCATTATGACCACCAGTGCGCCCACTACGAACAGCACCACCGACACGGTGATGATGGTGGTCAGCTGCACTTCCGATATGCTGGCGTTCACCACACCGCTGGGCACCACGCCCACCATGATCCAGTCCTCGAACCCCACGGGCATGTAGGTGAGATAGTAGTGGTCCGTGACGGTGGAGAACTGCGTGATTCCGCTTTGTCCTGCAAGGATGTTGTCGCGTACCGAGGCTAGGCTTGTGTCGCCGTCGAACGAGGCGATCTTGTCGAACCAGTCAAGCAGGTTTGCCGACTGCGAATACTGGTCGGTTGCAGAGAACAGCAGGTTGCCCGCCGGCGTGATGACGAAGCAGCTGGACTGCCCGTCGAACGCATTCACGTCAAGCGTTGCCTCCATGTCGTGGTTGTTGTAGCTGATGGCTGTGGCCGTGTAGGCGAATCCGTCAAACGACGCCGGCGCAACGGGCGTGGCGAACACGGTAAGGCCGTTTCCGCTGGTGGGAACGGTGTCGGCCACGATGCTGTTACCGGCGTTCAGCTGGTCAAGCTGCTGGCCGAGGCTTAGCGTGCCGCGCTCGCCGCTGGGCGTGACGTACTCCCCGCTGCCGTTAAGGAAGTAGAAGTTGGTGAAGCCCCACTTGTCCTGCTCGCTGCTGATAAACGCGCGGGTTTCGTCGGCCGCTTCGCCATCGACGGCGCCGTCGGGCGAGTGCTTCGCCGTGTCTTCGAAGAACATGTTCCAGGTGGTCAGGTGATTCCAGTTGTCGGATACCAGCATGGAAAACGTGTTGTTGACCTGGGTGTATATTTCTTTCAGGTGGTCGGCGCTTTCTTCGTAGACCTTTTCTTGGATGAAGTGTGCGTAGAGCGAGCACACGCAGATAAGCGTTACAACAACGATGCCGATTGCGGCAGCGAGGGATCGACGTTTCATGAGACCTCGTTTCGCTAGAAGCGCGGGTGTGCCGCGCGGGGGAGTGCGGGTTTGGCGGAGCGCGGGCGCCCGGTCGCGCGTTCGGGCGAGGCGCGTGCTGCAAGCATCCGCCTTACGCGCCATAATACGCGCGCGTGTGCGGCCTGCGCGCGGCGGCGGGCAACCTGCGCCAAATCGTGCCGAACCCGTTGCCAGGTCGTTACACGAAACGCGCGAATTCGCGGCACGATACGCTCGTGGAAGCAAAAGAGCGCTCATGTATGTGATTTGCTGCGGAATCGTCGAGTAAGGACTCTTGCTGCTAGCGTGTGACCTGGGAAAACGATGCGGTGTAATGGGGCGATAGAGCGCGAGGTGCGATTAAATCACATACATGAGCGATTTTCTGCGCCGATGGCGCTCGTGGAATCTGGCTTGAGGTTGGTTTTAGGCGGGTTTGGGCGCATCGTGCGTGCGTATACTAATTAGTTACGGTTTATGCAAGTTTACGAGGGGTGTTCATGAAGGAAAACGGCGGCAAGCGCACGCGCGGCAATGACAACAAATGCGCTGTCGGAAACGTGCGCGGAGGTCGCGCCGCAAATGGCGGCAATTCGGCACGCGCTCAGCGGCAGCGGGGCGCAAACGCGCTGCGAGCCAATCGAGGTGAACGGCCGCAGTCACAGCTCCAAGCTGGCGGTGGCTTGCCGGCGTGCTCGGTGGCGCGGCAGTGCGGCGCGTGCCAGCACGTCAACGAGCCCTATCAGCGCCAGCTTGCCGCGAAAAATCAGCGCGTGGCGAAGCTGTTTTCCCAGGTGGCAGGCCCGGAAGCGCTGCGCCCCATTCTGGGCATGGACAACCCGTACTGCTATCGCAACAAAGTGATGTCGCCGTTCGCGCCCGGTCGCCCGCAAAAGGCGCCGAAGCAGCAGCGCGGCCAGCGCGGCGGCAAGCGCCCCAGCCGCCCGTCGGCCCCGCAGCGCGACATCCTGTGCGGCATGTACGCGGCCGGCACGCACCGCATCATTGACACTTCGGAGTGTCTCATCGAGAACGCCCAGGCCAAGCAGGTTATTCGCGCGGTGCGCAGCATCATGCTGAAGTTCGGCATCGAGCCCTACGATGAGGACCGCGGCACCGGCTTCATGCGCCATGCGGTGGTGCGCGTCGGCCACACGTCGGGTGAGGTGCTGGTCACGCTGGTCACGAACGCCCGCGAATTCCCCGGCGCGAAAGGCTTCTGCCGCGAACTGGTGCGCCGCTGCCCGTTCATCACCACGGTGGTGCAGAACATCAACGAGCGCCAAACGAACGTGGTGCTTGGCCAGCGCGAGCAGGTGCTTTACGGCCCCGGCTTCATTCTGGACGAGCTGTGCGGTCTGAGTTTCCGCATTTCGTCGCAGTCGTTTTACCAGGTCAACAGCGTGCAGACCGAGGTGCTGTACCGCCAAGCCATCAAACTGGCGAACTTCACGGGCGCCGAGCACGCTATCGACGCGTACTGCGGCACGGGCACCATCGGGCTGGTGGCGGCGTCGATGGGCGCGGCCCAGGTCACGGGCGTGGACTGCGTGGAGTCGTCCATCCGCGATGCGCGGCAGAACGCGCGCCACAACGGTGTGGACAACGCGCAGTTCGTGGTGGGCGACGCCGGCGCGTTCATGCGCGACATGGCCGCGGAAGCAGCGGCGGCAGGTCGCGCGGGCGTCGATGAAAACAGCCGCCCGCTTGTGCTGCTGATGGACCCGCCGCGCGCCGGTTCAAGCGAGGAATTCCTGCGCGCCGCGGTGCAGCTGGCGCCGTCGCGCATCGTCTACATCTCGTGCAACCCGGAAACGCAAGTCCGCGACCTGGCGTTTCTTCGCCAGTTCGGCTTCGAGGTGCGCGTGGTGCAGCCCGTGGACATGTTCCCGCACACCGACCACATCGAAACCATCGCGCTCATCGAGCGCGCGTAACGCCGTCTTCGGCAACACGTATATAAATAGGTAGGGAACATGACGGAAGAAGAAAACTCGGCGAAATCGACTCGCCCGTTCGGCTTGCGTGAGGAGGTTGCGACGCAGGGCGGGGAAGCCGGTAGCGAAGGCGCAATGGCGTACTCCGATTCGCGCGGAAGCGGATCGGGTCAGCATGCCAAGGACGTGATGGCCGCGGCGCGGGAGACCATCGCGCGGCGCGGCTTGGCGAACGCAGATTCGCCGGTGCTGCTGATGGTGTCGGGAGGCTCGGACTCAACGGCGCTGGCGTACATCGCGCGCCAGCTGGCCGACGAAGGCGTTATCGGGCCCGTGGCCATGCTGCACGTGAACCACTGCCTGCGCCCGGGCGCGGCCGATCAGGACGAGGCGTTCGTGACTCAGCTGGCCGAGCTGCTGGCAATTCCCCTGTTCAGCTGCAAAATCGACATCGCGGGCGAAGCGCAGCGCGAAGGCGGTAACGTCGAGGCCGTCGCGCGCCGCGAGCGTTACCTGGCAGCTAATGAGGCGCTTGCCAGCCTGTGCCGCCACGCGGCGGCGCCCTTGTCGGCGGGCCGCATCTTCACGGCGCACACGGCCGACGACCGCGTGGAGAACTTCTACATGCGCTCCATGGTGGGCACGGGTCCGGGCGGTTTCCGCGCCATGAAGTACGCCAACGGCCCCGTCACGCGCCCGCTGCTTGACGTTGGCCGTGAAGATCTGCGCGCCTACCTGTGCAAACGCGAATGCGACGGCCTGCCGTGCGCCTGCGATGCCGAAGGCAACCTGTGGCGCGAGGACGCCACGAACGCACACACTGACCGCTTCCGCGCCTACGTGCGCCACGAGGTGATTCCGCGCATCAAGCAGCGCAGTCCGCAGCTGCTCGACGTGCTTGGCCGCACCATGAACCTTATCGCCGACGAGGACGACATGCTGGAGAACATGGCATTTGACCTGGTGAAATGCCATATGACGTGGACCGAAGCGCTGCCGGAGCGCCCGCCAGCCTACGAGGAAGGCGGCGTGCTTGCCCCCGCGTTCGGCAGCCAACCAGCGCCGCTGCAACGTCGCGCCGTCGTGCAGGTGCTGCAGGCCATGCTCAGCCCCGACGCGCGCGTGGAGACGGCCTCGGTCGACGCGGTGCTGGCGGCGTGGGATCGCCCCGGCACGCGGGAAGCAAAACCCCGCGGCGGCTACGTCGCGAACATCCAGGGTAACCTGGCAATCAGCGCAAACAAGCACGGCGTGCGCCTTGAGCCCATGGCCGTGTTCCGAGCAAGGAGGAAGAAATGACGGAACAACAAACGCCGCAAACCGCGGCTGACCAGGCGGAACAAAACGCGCAGCCCGCGCCCGAGCATGTGGACGTCATCTTGGCGTCGGGCAGCCCGCGCCGCAAGCAGCTGCTCGAGCGCGAAGGCGTTGAGTTCACTGTCCGCGTGTCCGAGGTCGACGAATCGCTTGAGCCCGACCTTGAGGCCAATCCGCCCGAGGCCGTGAAGAAACTGGCGGAGCGCAAGGCCGGCGCCGTGGTGCAGGAAGTGCTCGGCGAGGGCTATGTGGGCATGGCGGCCATCATCGGCGCCGACACCATGGTGGTGTGCGACGGCGAAATCTTCGGCAAGCCCACCAGCCTGTCGGATGCCAAGCGCATGCTGCGCCGCCTGCAGGGCAACACGCACGAGGTGCTCACGGCCGTGTCGGTGTGGCTGGTTTCCGCGCCGAACGCCGAGGACGTGTCGCTGGGCTTCCGCACATTCGTGGACCGCGCCGCCGTCACGTTCCATCCGCAAACCGACGATGAGCTGGCCGAATACCTGAAGCTGGGCGAATCGTTCGACAAGGCGGGCGCCTATGCGGCGCAAGGCGAGGGCGCGCGGCTTATCAAGCACGTGGAAGGCGACTTGGACACCGTCATCGGCCTACCCGTCACGCGCCTGCTCAACGAATTCCCCGACTTGAAGTAGCGCCGGGCCCGCCGGCGCGGGCGGCAGCGATTTTGTGACGTTACGGTATTGTCATCTGGGGGTGTGTGCCGAATGGTAAACTTACCCTCGTTCATAAATGCGCGGATTCGCGCCCAAGGCAAATGCATCGAAGAGGTAATCATCGTGCACGAAGACATCGATCGCATCCTGTTCACCGAGGATGAAATCAAGCAGCGCGTCGCCGAAATCGGCGCCGGCATCACCGAGGACTACAAAGACGACCCCGACGGCATCATCCTGATTTCCGTGCTGCGCGGTGCGGCCATCTTCATGGCCGACCTGGCGCGCCAGATTCAGCTGCCGTGCGAAATGGACTACATGGCCATTTCCTCCTACGGCAACGGCGTGAAAAGCTCGGGCGTCGTCCGCATCCTGAAGGACCTGTCGTCGCAGATCGAAGGTCGAAACGTCGTCATCGCCGAAGACGTTTTGGACTCGGGTCTGACGCTTACGTACCTGCTGAAAACGCTGCGCGCCCGCAACCCGAAGTCCATCGAGGTTGCCACGCTGCTGCGTAAGAAAACCCGCGCGCAGGCGAAAATCGATTGCGCGTACGTCGGCTTCGAGTGCCCCGACGAGTTCATCGTCGGCTACGGCCTGGACTACGCGGAGCGCTACCGCAACCTGCCGTACATCGGCGTTCTGAAGCCCGAGCTCTACAAATAAGAAAGTAAGGCCTATGCCGCAAAACAACAAACCGCAAATTCAGCAGCCCAATCCTCGGACAACCATCATTTCGGTTGTCCTTTTCCTGCTTGTCGCGTTCTTCGTCGGCCAGCAGTTCATGAGCATGTCGCAAGCGTCGCAGGGCACCACCGACAAGCTGGTGGCGTCCGAGTTCATGCAGGCTGTTGACCAGAATCGCGTGACCGAGGTCACGTACAGCGCCGGCGATTACACCATCAACGGCACGTATTACCCGGCCATCACCGCAGGTAGCTCTGCCGCCGACGCGTTCAACAGCGCCATCGACGCCATGAACGCCGGCATGGCCACGCTGAAGGACCCGACCACGGGCAAGGCGCTGACCGGCCTGGGCACCACCGACGTGGACCAGCAAACGCTGGGCACGCCGCACAAGTTCACGTGCACGTGGGCCGGCAGCTCGCTGTCCGATCTGATGGCTCAGCACCCCGAAATCAAGTACGAGGTGCAAACGCCCAGCCCGTGGGGTGACATCCTCACGTCGCTTCTGCCCATCATCCTCATCGGCGCCATGCTGTTCTTCCTGTTCAACCAAATGTCGAAGGCGAACAACTCGCAGATGAACTTCGGAAAGGCCAAGGCGAAGCAGAACATCGAGGAGCGCCCTGACGTGCACTTCTCCGACGTTGCCGGCGTCGACGAGGCCGTCGAGGAAATGCAGGAGATCAAGGACTTCCTGGCCAACCCAGCGAAGTACCAGTCCATGGGCGCGAAGATCCCGCGCGGCTGCCTTCTGGTGGGCCCTCCGGGCACCGGCAAAACGCTGCTGGCGCGCGCCGTGGCCGGCGAGGCGGGCGTGCCGTTCTTCAGCATTTCCGGCTCCGACTTCGTTGAGATGTTCGTGGGCGTGGGCGCATCGCGCGTGCGCGACCTGTTCAAGCAGGCGAAGGAAGCCAGCCCGTCCATCATCTTCATCGACGAGATCGACGCCGTCGGTCGCCAGCGTGGCACCGGCCTGGGCGGCGGTCACGACGAACGCGAGCAAACGCTCAACCAGCTGCTGGTGGAGATGGACGGCTTCGAGGCGAACGATTCCGTGGTGCTGATTGCCGCCACGAACCGCGCCGACGTGCTTGACCCGGCCCTGCTGCGCCCCGGCCGCTTCGACCGCCAGATTGTGGTGGACGCGCCCGACGTGAAGGGCCGCGAGCGCATCCTGAACGTGCACGCGAAGAACAAGCCGCTTGGCAGCGACGTCGACTTGGCGAATGTGGCGAAGCTGACCCCGGGCTTTTCCGGCGCCGACCTGGCCAACCTGCTGAACGAGGCCGCGCTTCTGACGGCGCGCCGCAACAAGAAGATCATCACGCAGCAGGAAGTCAGCGAGTCCATGGAGCGCGTTATCGCCGGTCCGGAGCGCAAGGGCCGCGTGATGGACGACCAGACGAAGCACACCATCGCGTACCACGAAAGCGGTCACGCTCTAGTGGGCCACCTGCTGCCGAAGGCCGATCCGGTGCATAAGATCAGCATCATCAGCCGCGGCCGCGCGCTGGGCTATACGCTGTCCATCCCGAAGGAGGACAAGGTCCTCAACACGGTGGGCGAGATGCGCGACGAGCTGGCCGTGTTCATGGGCGGCCGCGTTGCCGAGGAGATTTTCTGCGACGACGTGACCACCGGCGCCAGCAACGATCTGGAGCGCGCCACGAAGATGGCCCGCGCCATGGTTACGCAGTACGGCATGTCGGCCGAGCTGGGCACGCAGGTGTTCGGCCAGCCGAACCATGAGGTGTTCCTGGGCCGCGACATGGGCAACACGCAGGATTACTCCGAGGAAACCGCGCGTCGCATCGACGACGAGGTTGCGCGCATCATGAAGGAGGCGCACGACCGCGCTTACGAGATTCTCAGCGCGCATCGCGAGCAGATGGACCTCATGGCCAGCGTGCTGCTTGAGCGCGAAACCGTGGAAGGCGAAGCGTGCCAGGCGCTGCTGAACAACACCTGGAACGAGTATCTGCAGCGCGAAGGCGACATCATTGCCGCCAAGGAGGCCGAAGAGGCCGCCGCGCGTGCTCGTGATGAGCAGCTTGCCGACCCGAACTGGAACGGCCAGCAGCCTGCGTCTGCCGCGCAGGTGCCGCAGCAGCCCGCGCCCGGAGCGCCGCAGCCCCCCTTCGACGGCGGCCAGCCCCCCGTTCCCCCGGTGCAGTAAGACGAAGTGGGACAAAGGGACAGTCCCTTTGTCCCACTTTTGCGTAGCGCAGCAAGCTTGCGTGCGCTTCGTAGGGCTCAGCGAAAGCTGAGCCCTTATTTGATAGCGCCGAAGGCGCGTCACCGCTTTCAAAGGAAAGGCTTCAACATGATGTGGAAATGCGGCTCGTTCGAATTCGATACGCGCAAGCCGGTGATCATGGGCATCTTGAACGTCACGCCCGACAGCTTCAGCGACGGCGGCACGCACAACGCGCCCGATGCGGCGCTGGCTTGGGCGCAGCAGCTGCTTGACGAGGGCGCGCACATGATCGACGTGGGCGGCGAGTCTACGCGTCCCGGTTCGGCCGAGGTCACCATCGAGGAAGAAATCGCCCGCGTGCTTCCCGTGGTGCGTGCGCTTGCCGAGCAGGGCGTGTGCGTCAGCGTGGACACGCGCCACGCCGAGGTTGCGCGCGCGTGCCTGGAAGCCGGCGCCGCCATCATCAACGATGTGTCGGGCTTCCGCGACCCCGCCATGGTGCAGGTTGCCGCCGCCAGCAACTGCGGCGTGGTGGTCATGCATATGCAGGGCGAACCGGGCACCATGCAGGAGAACCCCCAGTACACCGACGTGGTTGCCGAGGTGCGCGATTACCTGCGCGACCAGGCGGCCATGCTTGAGGCGGCGGGCATCGCACCCGAGCGCATCTGCGTGGACCCCGGCCCCGGCTTCGGCAAAACGGCGCAACAGACGCTTGAGCTGGTGCGCAACTTCCAGGAATTCTGCCGCCTAGGATACCCGACCATGGTTGCCGTGTCGCGCAAAAGCTTCCTGGGCTACGCGTACGGCATCGACGAACCTACCGAGCGCGACCATGTCAGCGCTACCGAGGCGCTTATGGCGTGCGAGCTGGGCGCCACGGTGGTGCGCACGCACAACGTGGCCGAAACGGTGAAGGCGCTGGCCGACCTGCGTCCGTTTGCGTTCCTGGGCCTGGGCTGCAACGTGCCGCTGGTGGCGAACCCGGGTGAAGAGCGCGAAGGCAAAATCGCCATGCTCAACCAGGCGATCACCGAGCTGTGCAGCCTGCCCGATTCGCAGATCATCGACATCTCCAGCTTCTACGAAAGCGAGCCGGCGTACTACGAGGACCAGGACACGTTCATCAACGCCGTCGTGCTGCTGCGCACGGGCATTGCGCCGAAGGAGCTGCTGGGCTACCTGCACGCCATCGAGAATAGCTTGGGCCGCGTGCGCGAGATTGAGAACGGGCCGCGCACCTGCGACCTGGATATTCTCGATTACCAGCTCTACGTCATCGACAACGACGTGCTCACGCTGCCGCACCCCGGCATCCTCGAGCGTGACTTCGTGGTGAAGCCGCTGCTGGAGTTGCGCCCGAACCATATGCTGGCCAACGACGTGCGCGTCTCCGCCGCCGCCAAGCCCGAAGCCGAACGCTACGGCAAGGCCGAAAAGCTCGATCGATAGGGAAACGCATGCAGTTTTGTGTGCAGTCGCTTGAATCCGTGAGCTCGACGAATGATGTCATCAAGCAGGCTATTGAAGCTGGCGAACCGGAAGGGCTTGCCGTACGCGCACTGCGGCAAACGGCTGGCTACGGTCGCCAGGGACGCGCATGGGAAAGTCCGATTGGCGGGCTGTATCAGTCGTTCTTGTTGCGCCCCGACGTTCCCTTTGCCCAGCTGCCTACGTTGAGCCTGCTTGTGGGTCTTGCCGTGCGTCGAGCTGTTGCGAGCTTGGTCCCCGCGCTGGCCGACCGCGCGCAGGTGAAATGGCCAAACGACCTGGTAGTTGCCTGGGAGGTGCTCGCGATGTCGGCGGTTGTCGAAGACGATGCTGCCGTCGGTGGGGGTGCGACTGCTGTAGCCGCTGAAGATGCTTGCGAGGCATCGATTGCGCCCGCCGCGCAGGTTGGTGAAGCGGATGCCGCCGCATCGGCCGCCGGCACGGCTTCAGCCCCCCGTCCGTTCCTTAAGCTTGGCGGCATCTCTACCGAGGTGCACGCGAAGGCGTTGTGCGTGGGCGTTGGCATCAACGTGGCGCGTCCCGATGGGCAGCTGCACGATGCGCCTGCGGGCAAGAATATCCCCGTATATCTCGATGAACTGGGCTTTTGCGAAGGACCCGTTAAGCAACGCATCGCCGCGGTATCCGAGGCGCTGTGCGATCAGCTGGCGCAGCTCTACCCGCGATGGTGCGCAGAGGGGTTTGCCCCGTTTCAGGCGGAGTTCGACCATCATGCGGCGTTGACCGGGCGTTTCGTGCGCATGGAAGACCTTTCCGGCAACGCGCTTGCCGCCGGCACCGTCGTGCGCACGGCCGCCGACGGCCGTCTGGTGCTGCGCGCCGCCGACGGCTCCGAAATCTTCGCCAACTCCGGCGAAGCCCACATCCGCTCGTAACCTTCCCCAAAACACGACAGGCGACCTGTCCCTTTGTTAGTTTTCTGGCAAGGGGACAGGTCGCCTGTCGTGCGTACGGGAGCAGCCGATTTATCTCGACAACTGCGGAAGCGGGCAGGCGCAGGGTTGCGGCAACAGCCAGTTGCCACGGCAAGAAAAGTCGATTTCTGTAGCTTCGGGGCCGAGAAAGAGCTGTGGTGGCAAGAATGCGGGATTCCTGTAGCACTAAATGGTGCGTGAAGCTACAGAAAGCCTGTATCCTTGCCATTATGGAGCCGCTAAGCCCCTGCGACGCTACAGAAACCCCGTATTCTTGCCGTTGTGACGCAGCAAAGTCTCAAATGATTCAGAAAGCCCGGATTCTTGCCATGCTCAACAGACTGCCAATTCAGCAACCGAATCCCGAACAAGGGAACCTCTTCCCCATCTGCCTCTATATGCACGTACGATGGAATCCGGCGCTGTCACGTGCCCGGGTGTGTCCTTGCCTGCGCGGCGGTCGTACAATAAAGAACTGACAAAAATCAAGCTAGCATATGGTTCTCGAAAGGCAGCACGCACGTAATGACGCAAGAGCAAGAAACGAAGGTCGCATCTGCGGCAGCCGGCGCCCCCGCCGCACCCGCGTCCGCCGCTCCGCAAGGCGCGCCCGGCAAGTCCGGCGCGGCCGGTCAGCACAACAGAGTCACCCGCATGGGCACGGAGTCCATCCCGCGCCTGATTACCGAGTTCGCCATTCCCTCCATCCTGGGCATGCTGGTCAACGGCGCGTACAACGTCATCGACTCCATCTTCCTGGGGCAGGCCATGGGCGAAATCGGCCTGTCCACCGCCACGGTGGCCATGCCCATCATGACGGTGTTCATGGCCATCGCCATGCTGGTGGGCAACGGCGGCAACGCGCTGGCGGCCCTGCGCATGGGCGAGGGCAAGCCGGAAGAGGCCGAGCGCAGCCTGGGCAACACGGTTACGTTGTCCCTGATCTTCTCCGTGATTGTGGCCATCATCGTGTTCGTCCCCGCGTGCCTTGACGCGCTGCTGGACATTTCGGGAGCCACGCCCGAGGACTGGGGCTACGCCACGCAGTTCATCCGCATCATCTCGCTTGGCTTCATCTTCCAGTGCATCGGCATGGGCGTGAACAACTTCATCCGCACGGCCGGTGCCCCGAATCGCGCGCTGGGTACCATGATCATCGGCGCCGTGGCGTGTACGGCGTTCAACGCACTGTTTGTGCTGGTCATGGGCATGGGCGTTGCAGGCAGCGCGCTTGCCACCGTGTGCGGCCAAGCCATTTCGTGCGCCACGGTGCTGTGGTATTTCTGCATGACGAAGGGCGTTCCCATGCGTCTGCATCTGCATAAGATGCCGCTGCATGCTGAAACCGTGCGCCTGATTCTGTCGCTAGGCCTTGCTAGCTTCGCCGTGCAAATCGGCATGGCCGCGGTGAACTTCGTGCTGAACAACCTGCTGAACGCGTACGGCGCGCAAAGCACCATCGGCGCGGAGGGCGCGCTGGCGTCCATCGGCGTGGTGCAACGCGTGGCGTCGTTCGTGGTGTTGCCGCTGATCGGCATGGCCATCGCCATCCAGCCGCTGCTGGGCTTCAACTACGGTGCGCACCTGTTCAATCGCGTGAAGAAGACGCTGGCCTGGGGTATTGCGGGCGCGACGGTCATTGCGGTGGTGCTGTGGGCGCTGGTGCATCTGTTCGCCGACCCCATCGTCGGGTTCTTCGGCATCACCGACCCCGACTTGAAGTCGTTCACGGTGTTCGCGCTGAGCGTGCAGCTGTTCCTGATTCCGTTCGTGGGCTTCCAGATTGTGGGCTCGAACTACTTCCAGGCAACGGGTCAGCCGGCGAAGTCGGTGTTCCTGTCGCTAACGCGCCAGATCTTGTTCCTGATTCCGCTGTACATCGGCCTGCCTATGGTCATGCCCATGTGGTTCCCGGGCTATACGGGGCTCGACGCACTGTATTTCGCCTGCCCGGTGGCAGACTTCCTGGCCATCTTCACCACGGCGATTTTTGTGCTGCTGGAGCTGAAGCGCCTGAAGAAGCTGGAAACCGGCGAGCTCCAAGCGAAGTTCTAACGCGCAGCCAGCAACGCGATAAGTCGCCAGTTTGTTTCGGCCCCGCAACGTTATTGCCGTTGCGGGGCCGTTTTTGCGCTTGTGCTCAGGCTTGCGTCGCAAAATCGCGCGAGTTTGTGACTTAATGAGTCGATCTACGGCAGGAGGTAAAAGAGCGCAGCGTTTCCCCAGGTCACAAAAGTAGGTACATGTGGCTTGAACGAAGATTCGCAGCAAGTCTCAAACTCGAGCAACTTTGTACCCGGACTTGTAAATGGCTGCTCTCAGATGATTTGATTTGAAAAATCGCTCATGTATGTGATTTAACGAGATGTTTGCGGGATATAGTGAATTTGCGTTGGCGTTTCCCCAGTTCAGAAGCTTGCTGATAATGGGTGTACAGGTGCTTCTGCCGGCAAATCACATACATGAGCGATTTTTCGCTGAGCATGGTCGACTGTCGGTTGTTTTCGGGTTCGAGCGCGGAAGTTTTGTTTCGGCCCTGCAACGTTTTTGCCGTTGCGGGGCCGTTTTTGCGCTTGTGCGGTTTTCGGGCAGCTTGTGCATGCTACAATTCCCCCCGCAACCTATAGGAAAAGGGTAGATGCGCGGGTCGCATCGCCCGCTGCAGCATGGTATTGCTTGCCGGCATGGTGCGCTGATTACGGAATCGTTGCACTGCTCGGAAGAGTGCTCGCTTCTGCTGAAATATGCGCTGCTCGTTGGGCATTGCGTGTCTGCGGGGGCGTGGTGCTCCTTGTTGGGGCATTGCGTGTCTGCCAGGGCGTGGTGCTGCCTGTTCGGCATTGCGCTGCTTGCTGAGGCACATGCTGCAGGGATGGCTTCCCGAAGCGTGGGAAGAGGAAAGAGGGAGAATCGTGGAGCAGGTTCAGAAGAAGGCGGCCGCTGGGTCGCGCACGCGTTCGATCGCGTTCGTGGCGTTGACCGTTGCCATTACGGCCGTGTCGGCGTGGGTGACGGTGCCGCTGGGCCCTGTGCCGTTCACGCTGCAGATTTTCGCCGTGGCATTCATGGTGCTGGTGCTGCAGCCGAAAGAGGCCGTGGCGGCCATTACCGTGTACCTGGTGCTCGGTGCGCTGGGCGTGCCAGTGTTCAGCGGCATGCGTGGCGGTATCGGTGTGCTGGCGGGTGCCACGGGCGGCTTCTTGTGGGGCTACCTGCTGGGCGTGGGCCTGGCGGTTGCCGTGCGCTTCGCGCTGAAGGCCGTGCTTGCGCGCGACGGGCAGGCGAAGGGTGCCCGCGCGTTCGCCATCGATTTCCTGACGGGCCTGGTGTTCTTGGCCGTGGCCTACGTGTGCGGCTGGGCGCAGCTTATGGCTGTGGCGGCTATGAGCCCGGCAGCGGCGTTCGCAGCTGGTGTGGCGCCGTTTATCTTGGTTGACCTGGCGAAACTGGTTGCGGCTGTCATCTGTGCCCGCGCCGTTAACGCCGCGGTGAGCCATCGCGCGTAAGCGGGGACGGCGAAGCTGCGAGACGCAATTCGCCGGCAAATCGGTTTGCGATTGCGGTAAGAACTCGTGGCGCCGAGTGAAAGCTCGGTACCAATAAAAGAGCGCCCAAAGGGCGCGTCACCATTATCCCGAAGGCGTGTCACGCTGAAAAAGCGCGGCGCGCCTTCGGCGCTTTCTATTGATGGTCGAGCTCTCGCTCGACCCTACGGGGTGGGGGAGAAGCGACCTCTCGTTCGATCCTGCGGGGGAGGCGAGCTCTCGTTCGACGCTACGGGGCGGGGAAGGCAAGCTCTCGCTCGACGCTAGAATGAGGCGAGCACCCCTCGACTTTGGGCGCTAGGGGAGCGGGGCTCCGCGTGCGCGGGGCGATTCCGCCCACCTTGTCCACGAAACGGCACAGGAAAGCCCTCTCCATGTCGCGGAACGGGATAGCGCAAGCATTGCTGCACGCGAAAAAGGGGCCCCTTGCGGGTGCCCCTCTGCTTTCGCAAATCCCCTACGCTTGGAACAGCACGGCGCCGCTGGTGAAGCCGCCGCCGAAGCCTACGAGCACCACGTTGTCGCCGGGTTGGATGCGGCCTTCCTCGTAGGCATCGCACAGCGTCATGGGAATGCACGCCGATGACGAGTTGCCGCGGTGCGCGATAGACATCTGGAAACGCTCAAGCGGCAGCTTCATGCGCTTGGCGGCGTACCTGATGATGCGTTCGTTGGCCTGGTGCGGCACGATCAGCTTCACGTCGTCGATGCCAAGTCCCGCGCGGCGCAGCACCTCTTCCACGGCGTCGGGCATGGCCTTCGTGGCGAACTTGAACACCTTCTGCCCGTGCATGTGCAGCACTTGGTGCGGCGCGCCGGCGGCAATACGCTCGGTTTGCTCGTACTCGTCATGGATGGAGGCGAAGCTGGGGTCGGGCAGCTCAAGCGCGGCGGGGTCGATGCCCGCTTCCGTGAATGGCTGCGGCGTGTCGAATGCGTTCATGCAGGTCAGCGCGTTGTCGACATCGTCGTCGTTGCGAATGAACCACGACAAGATGCCCGGCTTCGTCTCGTCCCACTCAACCACGGCCGCGCCCGCGCCGTCGCCGAACAGCACGCACGTGTTGCGGTCGTTCCAGTCGATGATGCGCGAAAGCCGCTCGCTGCCAATGACCAGCGCGTGGCGAATGGGGTTGCGCCCAGCAGCGCCCGGCGCCCCTGGGGCGGCCGCAGCCATCATGGACTCGGCGATGGTCAGCCCGTAAATGAAGCCGGTGCACGCGGCGTTCATGTCCAGCGCCGCAGCGTTGACCAGCCCCAAGCGCCGACGGATGGCGGCGGCGCCGGTGGGCAGCAGCGCGTCGGGCGTGACGGTGGAGAAGATGACCAGGTCGATTTTTTCGGGCGCAATGCGGCGTGCGGCCCAGCCGTCCTCTTCCCAGCCAAGCGCTTGCCGTGCAGCGCATTCGGCCAGGTCGACGTTCGTTTCGTTCACGCACACGCGACGCGAGCGAATGCCCGTGCGCGTGGAAATCCATTCGTCGCTGGTGTCGACCAGCTTCGACAGCTCGTCGTTGGCAACGTCAAGCTTCGGCAGCTTCTTGCCGCAGCCGATGATGGTGCAACCCATGATGCTCCTTAGGGAATGCGGGGCGACGCGCCCCGGAAATGGTGCAGTGTCAAACGCACCCGAGTATAGCACCGGCCCGCAGGGCGCCCGCGAATCCTCACGTCTCCTAGAGAAGCGCACCGGAATTAGTGCACAAGTGAAGCAAGAACCGCGACAGGCGGCCGCATTCTGGCCCGATTCTGCTCATGGCGATGCGAGATTGCCGCAAAGTGCACGCGGACGTTACACATGCAGGAGCTGCCACCGGTCTACGAGCTCGCACTCTCGCGAAAGCTCTTACAGCAAAACATCGCCAGCAAGTTTTGCGGACAGCACAGTTGAAGCGTGTTTGCGATTGAACCCTGAGTGGTTCGCTCCGCGTAATTGGCGAAAGCGCTCCTGCCTTCGCGAATCGTCCTGCCCCCACTACTTCCGCGTAACCTTCTTCTCCGAAATGTCGGCGGGAATTGACGGGATGGCGATCATGAAGCACGCGCCGCCTTCAGGCAGGTTGAGCGCTTCCACCGTGCCGTCGTGCGCTTCGGCGATGGACTTCACGATGGCAAGCCCCAGGCCCGTGCCGCCCGTGCCGCGCGTGCGGCTGGCGTCGGTGCGATAGAAGCGGTCGAACAGCAGCTTGGGGTCCACGTCGCCGAAGCCGCAGCCGTCGTCTTTCACGGCAACCACGGAGTTGCCGTTCACGCCGGCCAGCTCCACGGTGATGTGCCCGCCGGGCTGGATGAAGCGGCTGGCGTTCTCCACCAGGTTCGTGATGGCCTGCCGCAGGCTGTCGGGGTTGCCCAGCACATCGGGCGCCTCGCCCGTGACCAGGGTGTTCGCCTGCCTATCTTGCAGGATGGGGTGCAGCGCGTCCACCACGTTGCTGGCCAGTTCGCGTAGGTTCACGCGCTGCATCTCCTCGGGGATGGGCGAGTTCTCGATGCGCTGCAACGTCAGCAGGTCGTGCGTCAGGAGGCTTAAGCGCTCGCTTTCGTTCACGATGATGTCGCAGAACTTGTCGTGCAGCGACGGCGGCAGGTCGGGGTCGGTCAGCATCTCGGCGTTGCCGCGGATGGCGGTCAGCGGTGTGCGCAGCTCGTGCGCAACGTCGCTGATGAACTCGTTTTGGCGCTGCTCTTTGATGGCCAGGTCGTGTTGTTGCTGCTTCGTGGTTTGCACCAGCTGCTTGAAGTCCACCGTCAGCTGGTCGGCCTCAAGCATGCGCCCGTCGGGTTCGAACGGGATGTCGGCGCCGTTGCGGTACGCGGCCGTCTTCTTCGCCAAATCGCTGAGCGGCTCGGACAGGAAATGCCCGATGAGCAGGCTTAAGCAGAACACCACCACGCTGATGGGCACCAGCACCAAAAGCGACAGGATGGACGCGTCGAACAGTAGCATGCACGTCACTAAGGCAACAGCGGCCGCAAGCAAGCTGAGCAGCGTTGCCAAAAGCGCGAAATATGTTTGCAGCCGTTTTATAGCTTGAACCTGTATCCGTAACCGCGAACCGTTTCCACAAGGCCGGGATCGTATCCGGCCTGCTCAATCTTATCACGCAGGCGTTTGATGTGCGTGTCCACGGTTTTCGTTTCCGTGAGGTATTCCCAGCCCCACGCGTCGCGCAAAAGCTCCTCGCGCGAAACCACTTTGCCGGCGTTCTTCATCAGACATGCCATCAGCTCGAACTCGCGCGGCGTCAGGTCGATGTTGCCGGCAGGGCCCGTGGCGGTGTGCGCATCCTCATCAAGCGTGATGCCGCTGGCGGTGATGGCGTGGTTGTTGACGCCCACCATCTCGTTGCCCTGGCTGCGGCGCAAAAGCGCGCGGACGCGGGCGATAAGCTCGCGTACGCCGAACGGTTTTGCCAGGTAGTCGTCGCCGCCGATTTCCAGGCCCACCACCTTATCAAGCTCGGTGTCGCGCGCCGAAAGGAACAGCACGGGCGCCGACGTTTTCGCGCGCAGGCGGCGGCACAGCTCGTAGCCGTCCATGCCGGGCAGCATGATGTCAAGTACGAACAGGTCGTAGTCGTTCTTCTGCGCCATGGCCAGCGCATCTTCGCCGTTGTCAACGACGTCGGGCGCGAACCCTTCCTTCTTCAGGGCGTATCCGACGAACTCGGTGATCGACGGCTCGTCGTCGACAACCAAGATGCGTGAAGGCGATTCGTTCATGATGGGCCTCTTTCGTATCGCGCGCCGCACGTGTCGCCGCGGCGCTTCCCGGCAGCGCAGGGGGCGCGCCCCGCGTCTCCGTACCATTCTTGCGACACAACTATACTCGCATTGCTGCCCGTGTTCGCTTCCCGTCAAAAACACGTTACTTGCCAACATCGGGGCTGATAGGGGTGGCGGTACTGCTATACTTGTGCGCGCGAAAAAGCCCGAAGGGGCCGGCGTGCGCCGGCTTGAGGGAGATGGGCGCCGCATTCAGCGCGGGCAATGCCTGCAAGCTGCGGCGTTCTGGGCAGTACGTGAGAGAGTGGGCGAAAGAATGCTTTTGGCAATCGACGTTGGCAACACGCAAACCGTGGTGGGCGTGTACGAGGGGAAGAAGCTGAGCCATCGCTGGCGCGTGGCCACGAACAAGCACCACACGTGCGACGAGCTGCGCGTGAAGCTGATTCCGCTGCTGAATTCCGAGGGCCTTTCGTTCCAGGACATCGGCGGCATGTGCCTGGCATCGGTAGTGCCGGCGCTGACCGATGCGTGGTGCACGGCGGCTAAGCAGATGCTGGGGCATCGCGCCGTGGTGTGCTCGGCCGAAACGGCGGGCGACCTGTTCGACGCGTCGGGCTATCCGAATCCGCGCGAGATCGGTGCCGACCGCGTGGCCGATGCCGTGGCCGCGCGCAGCCTGTACGGCGCGCCGGTCATCGTGGTTGACTTCGGCACCGCTACTAATATGGAAGTCATCGACCGCACGGGCAGCTTCGTGGGCGGCGTGATTGCCCCGGGCGTGGAAACCAGCTCGTCGGCCCTGTTCAGCCACGCAACGAAGCTGGGCGCCATCGAACTGGTGAACCCGCACGTGTCCATTGGCCGCAACACGCAGCAGGCCATGCAGGTGGGCATCGTCTACGGCGAGGCTGATCGTGTGGATGGCCTGGTCAACCGCATTTTCGACCAGCTGGGCTACAAAACGGCCGTCATCGGCACCGGCGGGCTTGCCCCGCGCGTGTCTCCGCTGTCGCGCACCATCAACGAGGTGAACCAGGACCTTACGCTCGAGGGCCTTCGCCTGGTGTACGACAACTTCATCGCGCACGATGAAACGGGCCTGTACGGCCGCCCGAACGAATAGCGAACGCGACGCCTCAAACGGCCCGGGAAACCGGGCCGTTTTTGCGTTTGGGCGGGTTTCGGAAGCGCGGCTTGCGCGGACGTGCGAAAGGGGCGATGCGCCAAGTGCCGAAGTCGTTGCTTGCGAAAGTGCGCGGAAGGCTGTTGTTCGACAGGTGGGAAACGCGGGCATAAGAAGGCATCACCAAGCATTTCATCAGGTAAAACGCTAGCGAATCACCAAGACGTCACCAATTGCGATGACACCTTTCGCTTCGCCTGGGCGCTTTGCGAATCGCCAAAAAACGGGCGATGGCCACGCCGATATTTCACCCGAGAACGGGCGTTTCCCGCGTTGCGGTGCTGTTCCTAGAATTTCGGTCGTGCCCTGCAAGAGGGACGGGGCGCAAGATAGAAGGGGGAACCGAGCATGAACAACGTTGACGACATCGAAGTAAGTGCGGCGGCTCAGAACGCATCTGAACCGAGGCCGGAAGATGGCGCAGCCGTGGCTGCGGCCAAAACCGAAGACCCGGCGGCGGCACGCTTGCGCGTTGAGCGTGCGTTGACCGCTAACCATGCGAACACGTTGCCCATGCTTGAGATTCTTCGCGCATGCAACGAGGCGCGTCCGTATCGCGATATCGAAGACGACGTCTACGACCTGCCCGTGATGCAGTTGAGCCACCAGAACGCGCATGCGTTGTCGCTGTTGCTCGTTAAGGCCGGCGCGCTCGAGCAGATTCCCGTCGAAGAGCCGCAACCTGCAGAATCCGCTGCCGCAGGCGTTGACGCTTCTGCTGGCGATGCGCAGCCCGCCCTGGTCGATCAGCCGGTGGACTACTTGCTCGTCATCACCGAGGCCGGCCGCGAGGCGCTTGCGGACTTCGATCCCGTGAAGCGCTATGGCCGCATGCTTGCTGGCGAGCCATCCAGCTACCGCGCCATTTATCGCAAGGTCCTCTCGCTGTGCGAGCAGGGCATCTCCATGGATGACATTGAGCAGGCGTTGGCGGGAATCCCCGCCATGCGCACCCCGAAAACCGTCTATGCCGGGCATTTCGTCTCGAACCTGGAAACCGTCGACGGCATTCGCTGGGCCGACGGCCTTTGGACCATAACCACCCACGGCCAAGCCATGGCCGAAGTCTGATAACCCCTCGGGCACCCCTCACCCCCTCTTGCCCGAGGGGCCCTTCAGCCGGAATTCCGGCGACATCCATTGAAAGCGCCGTCGCAAGTAGCAGGCGCCGCAAAACATCTGTTCAAGGCATTCTCCCGGTAATGCCCAGGGCCGCTGCGGCGAAAATCCGTGCGGACGGGCCGCCGAGTGAAGAAAACGAGAAAAGCAAGAAAAACGAGGAGGAGAGCATCACATGACGAACCAAACGATGACACGTCGCAGCTTCGTCAAGGCGGCAGGGGCTTTGGGCGCTGCAGCTGGCCTGGGCATTCAAGCCACAGGCTGCTTCACCAAGGCCGATTCCGCTTATGCCGAGCAAGCGGGGGAGGAGAAGATCTACAAGACTTCCTGCCGCGCCTGCATCGCATCGTGCGCGGTTTTGGCGCACGTGCGCGACGGCCGCGTCGTTAAGATCGAGGGCAACCCTGAAAGCCCCATGAGCCAGGGCGGCGTGTGCGCCAAGGGCCTGTCCGGCATCCAGGCGCTGTACAACCCCATGCGCAACAAGTACCCCATGAAGCGCGTTGGCGAACGCGGCACGAACAACTGGGAGCGCATGAGCTGGGACGACGCCCTGACCGAGATTTGCACTGAAATCAACCGCGTGTCGGACAAGTACGGCAGCGAGGCCATCAGCGTTTCGACGGGCGGCGGCGGCAATCCCCACTTCTCCAATGTCAAGCGCTTCGGCGAGGCCATCAATACACCCAACGTGTGGGAGCCGGGCTGCTCGCAATGTTATCTGCCGCGTATGGCGGCATCTATCTTGGCCTACGGCGCTGGCAAACCGAACAACCTGAGCTTCTCGGACTCCAACGGCTGGGACTTCTATTTCGATGACTGCAAGGTCACTACCATCGTGCTGTGGGGCACCGACCCGTCTAACTCCTCGGTGGCCACCGGCGGTCGCTGCCTAGCCGAGCTGCGCGCCCGTCCGCAGGGCCTACGCACTGTGGTCATCGACCCGCGCTACACGCTTGATGCAAGCAAGGCCGAGGTGTGGCTGCCCATCCGCCCCGGCACCGACGTGGCGCTGCTTCTGGCCTGGACGCGTTGGATCATCGACAAGAAAAAGTACGACGAGCAGTTCTGCAAGACCTGGACGAACATGCCGTACCTTATCAACCCCGAAACGCGCCTGACACTTAAGGCGACCGAAGCGGGGCTTGAAGGCACCGACAAGGATTACGTCGTGTGGGACGCCAACACCAACCAGCCTGTTGTGGTCACGGATTTCCCGATGAATACCGATGTCGACCCCGAGCTGTTCGGCACGCACGTTGTCAACGGGCTGGAGTGCAAGTCCGGCGGGCAGCTTCTCAAGGAAAGCTGCGAGGAGTGGACGCTTGAGAAGGCGGCAGAGATTTGCTGGCTTGACGCCGCCCAGATCGAGAAGGCTCTGGAAATCTACACCGATCCCGATGGCCAGTCCGCTATTATGCAGGGCGTTGCCATCGACCAGTACCCGCAGTCTCAGCAGTCGGCCTTGGGCGCGCTGAACCTTGAGTTCCTTATGGGCAACGTCGAGAAGCCCGGTGCGATGCTGCAAAAGTTCGCAAGCGCCCCGTGCAAGGACCAGTTGGGCAACACCCCGCGTCTGCTTACCGAGGCGAAGGTCCGCAAGCGCTGCGGCTACTTGGAGCACAAAGGCCTCATCTGCTGGGACATGGCGCACATCCCCAGCGTGCTGCGCGCTATGCAGTACGGCGACCCCTATCAGATTCACATGTGGATCGAGCGTTCGGGCAACAAGCACGTGGTGCTTGGCAACTCAAGCTGTCTGGACGAGGTTGTCCCGCACCTGGACACGGTGGTGCACATCTTCATGTATCCCACGGCGTTTTCCGTCATGTGCGCCGACTACCTGTTGCCCTGCACCGAATGGCTTGAGACGAACCTGCCCATCCCGCAGCTCAACACCATCGTCATGCGTCAGGCCGTCACCCATCTGTTCGAGGGCGTCGAGGAAGGCATCATCTGGACCCAGATCGTGCAGAAGTGCGCGGAGCTGGGCAACAAGCACTGCCCGAAGGCGTTCGACAAGGACGCTTGCCATACCACGCCGTTCTACAAGAACGAATACGAGAAGCAAATTCAGCATCTGAACAAGCTGGACATGACGTGGGACGAGGCGTGCGAGGAAGGCGTCATCAAGTGGGCCGAGCCCGAGGAGTACCGCACGTACTACACCTACCTCAATGATGACGGTACGGGCAAGCCCAAGGGCTTCGGCACGCCGTCGAAGAAGCTTGAGGTGTACTGCGAGTCCAACATCATCCTTGGCCGCACGGGCTACCCATGGGCGCAGTGCGACGAGACGGCGCATCTGACGCTTGAACCGGCGTCGAAGGATTACGAGCCTTTGGCCTACTACGAGGAGCCGGCGGAAAGTCCGCTGACCGATACGGAATATCCGTTGGTTTTGACCGAGGGCCGCTTGCCGATGTACCACCACGGTACCCTGCGCAACGTTCCGTGGCTGCGCGAAATCTACCCCGTGCCCGAGATGTGGATCCACCCCGACGACGCCGCGAAGTACGGCATCTCCGACGGTGAGTGGGTCGACATCGAATCGCGCCGCGGCAAAACCCACGGCCGCGCCCGCGTTACCACCGCCATCGCGAAGGGCGTGGTGTACCAGGAGCGTTTCTGGGCACCTGAACTGCTCGACTCCGACCACCCCGACCAGGCTTACAAGGTCATGAACATCAACGTGCTGACCAAGAACGACCCGCCGTACAACCCCGAGTACGGCACCTATACGCTGCGCGGCTTCCAGGTGAAGGTAAGCCCCAGCAACGATGCCATCCTCAACGAGGTGTGGACCGAGCCCGAGCAATTCGAGCCGTGGCTGCCCGAGTATTCCGACCCCACCGACGACGTGTTCGATTACGGCGCGCCTGCGAAATAAGGAGCTATGACCATGTCCCATAACTGCATCGTCGTCAACCTCGATCGCTGCACGGGCTGCTTCGGCTGCGAAATCGCGTGCAAGATGGAGAACAACGTGGCCCTTGGCCAGCGCTGGAGCAAGGTGCTGACCGTTGGACCCGTCGGCGAATATCCCAACATGACCCGTTATGCGCTGCCCACCATGTGCCAGCAGTGCAAGGAGGCACCCTGCGTGCACGTGTGCCCGACCGGCGCGAGCTACCGCGACCCCAACACGAACATCGTGCTGGTGGACAAGGAGAAGTGCATCGGCTGCAAGTACTGCATGATGGCGTGCCCTTACGGCGTGCGCAGCTGGAACAAGACCGAGAAGTGCGTTGAGAAGTGCACGCTGTGCGGCCAGCTGACCAGCGCCGGGAAGCTGCCGGCCTGCGTGAAGAGCTGCGCTTCGGGCGCGCGCTTCTATGGCGATCTTGACGACCCGAACTCCGACGTGTCTAAGGAGCTGGCCAAGTACGATGACTCGGCCATCCACACGCTCGAAGACCAGGGCAACGGCCCGTGCACGCACTACATTCTCAGCACATCGATTGGCGAATGGCAGCAACGCGTGAAGCCTCGCACGGCTCCGCAGACTGCTGCGTATCCCGAAGCATAGAAGGGAAGGAAGCAATGGAAATCCAATGGTCGCTCGTTCTGTTCACGGCCATCTCGGGCGCGGGTGCATGGCTGTTCGCCTTCATCGGCCTCAACGAGTTCCTCGGCAGGGCGCGCAATGATAAGGGTCTTATGGTCGGCTGCGTTTTGGCCGCCGTGTTGTTGGCCGTCGGCGGCGTGGCGTCGGTGACGCACTTGTCCCATGTCGACCACGTGCTGTGGGTTTTGCAGCACCCGGCACCGGGCATTTTCGTTGAAGCGCTGCTTATTGGCATAGACGCCGTGCTGGCGGTTGTGTTCTTCCTGCTGGTCAAGCGCGAGGTTTCCGCCGGCGCGCGCAAGGCGGTCGCTGTGCTTGCCATCGCAATGGGGCCCATCTTCACCTGTTCCTGCGGTTCATCCTACATGATGGCATCGCAGCTGGCGTGGAACACCATCACGCTGCCGCTTGGGTACTTGGGCACCGCCATTCCGGCTGGCGCCGCAATCTGGATGCTGGTGGGCTACTACTTCAAGGAATCCGACGAAGCGCACAAGGTAGCCGGCGTTGAGCTGGCCGTTGCCGGCGCGGCGTCGCTGGTGCTCGGGGCGGCTTACGGGTTTGCCTCGGGCGCGGCCTTCAATGACCAGACGGTGCTGTTCTGGATTGCCGTGGTTGCCGTGGGCAGCGTGGTCCCGGGCGTGTGCGGCATCTTGGTTGCGCGTTCGCCGAAGCTGGCGTTTTCCGCTGGCGTCACCGCTATGATCGGCGGGTTCGTGGGGTCCGTGTCGTACCGCGTTTTGATGTGGACGGCCTCGGTGGCGCTTATGGCGCTGTTCGGCGAGGCGATTTAGCAATGGTTGCGGTCGTGCCTGCTGCACAAGCGGGCACGACCCTGCGGCAAGTTGTCGCGGCTCTGTGCGCAGGGCTCGGCATGCCGCAAAGGGGGAAGCGGCGGCAGGCCGCGCGCCGTCGGGCATTCGAGCTTTGGCGGCGAAGTAGAGGAACGGAGCATCGCAATGAGCGAGAACGTCATGGACAAGACGCTGATGGAGGAAATCGTCGCGGCCAACGAGGCCCGCGCTGCTTTCGACCGCTTTCTGGCCAGCTTGTTTCTGTACGAGCTGAAAGACGATCAGATCGAGCGGCTTGCTCATCTGGAGTTTGAACGCGACGGGTCGAAGGTGGCGCAGGGCTATGCGCAGATGGTGGAGTACCTGCGTCACCGCAACCGTGCCACTGCTCAGACCTTGGCGGTTGATTATGCCCATACGTTCTTGGGCGCGGGCACCTACGACCACGTGCTGGCCCCGCCCTATGAGTCGGTGTTCACAAGCAAGCAGCGCCTGCTTATGCAAGACGCTCGCGATGGGGCGCTGGCCTACTACCGCTCTGAGGGCATGGACCTGCCGGCTGACAACACCACGCCGGAAGACCATCTGGGCTTTGAGCTGCAGTTCGCGGCAACGCTTGTCGAGCGCGCAAGCGATGCCGCTAAAAACGGCGACATCGAACGTTTGCGCGAGCTTGTGTCCAAGCAGCGCAGCTTCCTGCAGTTTCACCAGGAGAACTGGCTGCCCGAGTTTTGCGACGCCATAGATCAGTACGCCCAGACCGATTTTTACCGCGGCGTGGCGAACCTTGTGCGCGGCTATCTGGCCATCGAACGCGAAGTGCTTGACGGGATTGCCGATGCGCTCGGCATCGCGGGGCCCGAATGCGAGGTGCGCAGCGCATGGATGGACGATCGAGAGGAGGCCGACGGCGATGCGGCGTGAGCCTGCGCATTCTGCAGACGACAGCGCGTCTTTCAGCGAAGGCGGGCGGGGGCGCGTAACGCGTCGCGCGTTTATCGGGCTGTGCGCCGCCACCGCCGCCTGCGCTGCCGTAGGTGGGGCTGGCAAGGCCTTCGCCGGTCAGGGCGATTTGCTGCGTCCGCCGGGTGGTCAGGATGAGGCGCTGCTGCATGCGGCGTGTCTGAAGTGCGACCGCTGCCGAAGCGTGTGCCCGACCGGGTGCGTGTCGGTGGCCACGGTGGACGATGGCTTTTTGCAGGCGCGCACGCCCAAGCTGAACTTTCATCGCGGCTACTGCGATTTCTGCGGGAAATGCCAGGAGGTGTGCGCGACCGGCGCGCTAGGCGCCTTCGACCCCGCTTGCGACAAAATCGGCGTTGCCGTTGTGCAGCGCGACCGTTGCCTGGCATACACGCTGGGCTGCGAGAACTGCAAGGATTCGTGCGCGTTCGGTGCGCTGACCTTCGACGGCGATCGTCGGCCGGTCATCGATGCCCAGCTGTGCAATGGCTGCGGTGCCTGCGAGTGCGCGTGTACCGCGCTGGTGTACGGCACGTTCTCGGGCGGGACGCGCCGCGGAATCGTGGTGGAAAGCGTTTCGGCCTACGAGGCAATCGGTTCTACGTTGGTCGACGGGGAAGGAAGGTGATGGGCATGGCGAAGCAAGGGCGCTCGGAGTCGAGCGGTAAGGGCGCAGGCGGCATGTTGCCGCGCACGAAGCGCCGCCTGTGCGCGCTGTGCCTTGTTGCGCTGGCTTGCGTTGGGCTGGCGTTCCACACCGGTACGGGCACGCCTTCCATGCTGGGCATCTCAAGCGTTGCGGCAATCTGCCCGCTTGGCGCGGTGGAGGCCGCCATCGCCTCGCGTACCATCGTGCCTGCTGGCGTTATCGGGTTGATCATCGCCGTGGCGGTGGTGCTGTTGGTCGGCCGTGCATTCTGCTCGTGGGGCTGCCCGATGGTGCTGCTGCGGGCGTTGTTCGGCCTGAAGACGCCGCACGAGCGTCGCGAGCGCGCGGCGGCAAAGGCGCAGGCGGGCAAGGCGGCTGGCGTGTCTGCCAACGGCGGCGCCGTTGCCGAAGAGCCGGCGCGCAAGGGTCTTGCACGCAGGCGGTCGGTTCCCGATGATGCGCCCGATGCCGAACGTGGCGGCGCAGGCGATTCGCGCATGTGGGTGCTTGGCGGCGCGGTGCTGACAACGGCGGCCTTCGGGTTCCCGGTGTTTTGCCTGGTCTGCCCTGTGGGCTTGACGTTCGCCACCATCATTTGCCTGTGGCGGGCCATCCAGTTCGGCGAAGCGTCTCTTTCCCTGGTTGTGTTCCCGGCCATCCTCATCATCGAAGCGGTGGTGCTGCGACGCTGGTGCCATACGCTGTGCCCGCTTGGCGCGCTGATGGGGCTTATTGCTCGCGGGAACAGGACGTTTCGGGCCACGCTCAACGAGGACGCATGCCTGCAGGGTTCCAGGGGCATCGCGTGCGGCAAGTGCGCCGAGGCGTGTCCCGAGGGCATCGATCTGCACGCCGGGGCGCCGACCACGCGCCTGAGCGAGTGCGTCAAGTGCGGTGAATGCAAACACGTTTGCCCTGTTCAGGCTATTGCGTTCCCCTTCTTTCCGAAAAGCGGCGAGCGGTCCGTTGTGGCCGTTGCCGGTGAATCATATGCAAGCGAAACCGAAGCCGCGCCGGTTGTGCAAGCCGACGCGGGTAAATGCACCGTCGCTGAGGTGGCGGGAAGCAATATCGAGAGCAAAGGAGAAGCTCATGAATAGCAAGCACGCGGATCGCGCCGCCGGGCGCGGCACCCTGGTTCGCGCCACGGTAGCGGCGCTGGCCGCGGGATCGTTGGCGTTTTGCCTGGTCGGGTGTGCAGCCGACGAGCAGGGGCAGCAGCTTAGCGCCTCTGACTCCACCAGCGCGTCGGGCACTACGGTTGGCGCGTACAAAGCGCCGGAGTACGCATGGGTCGACAACGGCGCCTACGACGCGCAAACGCCATCGGCCGGTGAGATTTCGGGCATCTACACGTTCACGCTTGAGGGCAAGACCTTCACCTTGCCTTGCGCGGCATCGGAATTCGCTGATGCCGGTTGGGCACCGAAATCGGATCTGACGGTGGCGGCTCAGCGGTACTGGAGTGCTTCGGCGGCCAACGGGTTTGTCTTGAGCGGCGCCGACGGCAAGACGGTCGGCCTGCATCTGGTCAACACGGGAAGCGCCGATACATCGTGGGAAAATTGCCAGGTTGTCGGCATCACCGTCGACGGTAACTCGGGCGTGGCGTTCCAGACGGCTGCCGGTGTGAAAGTGGGCGATTCCTACGCCGACGTCCAAAAAGCCTACGGCGCCACCGCGTTCGACGTTGACAACTTCGGCACGATGGGCTGGCATTTCGCCGCGGCGTCGGACGCTTCCAAGGACGGCAACCGTTGGTATGGCCAGAGCATCGACGCGCTGTCGGTGACGCCGACCGATGAGGGGCTGTACCCGAACTGGAGCGACGACGACTACGTCTACGGCATTCGCTTGGAGAACTTCGGCGCCATTGCTGCGACCGAGTAGAGTACGGGTGGAAGGCGGGGTTCGGGCCTTGGGGAAGGCGCGAACCCCGCATCTGCGCACGCGGATGGGCTGTGCGCTCGCTTGCGTCCGGCGTATTAGCCGCGCGCTGGTATAATCGAAGGCGAATAGGGGGCTCGCGTGCGCGTCCAGGCGTCTCTGGGGAGGCTTCGCGGTTTGCGCTGGCAATGAGGAGGGGTGCCGCTTGAGGCAATGGCTTGAGAATATCGAGGCCGAATGGCCTGCGTTCAAATATTTGGGGTTTGGCTGCTATTACGCTTGGATTTTCCTGTGTTATAGCAGCGACGTGCTGTTCAGCTATCCTGCTGGGATTAACGGCATGTCGTCTCAGACCGTCATGTACTTGCTATCCACCACCGCTTTGGCCCTTACGCTGCTGGCCGCGGCGTTGCTGCACAAACGCGCGGCGAAGCTGGTGGCCAGCGTCAAGTTCGTGGCGATAGCTGCGCTTATCGCTTCGCTTGCCACGGGCATGGTCGGGCTGACCGACCAGGATGCGGGCAATCCGCTGTTTTGGACGGGCTGCGTGCTGTCGGGCGTCGGCACCGCATTCGTGTCGTTGCGCTTCGGCATGATGTACTCGGTTATGGCTGCGCGCAAGGCGATGACCAACGCCGCTGCGGCCTTCGTTGTTGCCGGTGGGCTCTACTTCGTGGTCATCGGGCTGCCCCATGAGCTGAGGCTTGTGCTGTGTGTAGGGTTGCCGCTTATGGCGGCGCTGTGCACCGTCACATTCGACCCCTCGCGCAAGGGCCGCCCCGGCCGTGAGGTCATTCCCACCGAATCGCTGCCTGCGCGATTCTTCATGAAGCTTGTGATTGCCATTGCAACGTTTTCCGCCATTGCCGGGTTCTACAATGGCATGGGGGCGAACATCGACTTAGCTGGCGCGGTGTCGTCGAGCCATGGACATGCGCTTATGGTGTTCGCCGTGTCCGTGGTAGCGCTGCTGCTGCTGGCCGTTGGCGGCGCCATCGACCGCGGGTTCGACTTGAGCAAACTGTACTATCCCATCATCGTGCTTGGCTGCTTTGGCATCATCGTGGTACCGCTTGTGGGCGGTTACGACCCGGTGCAGCGCATGATCATCGGTGCGGCTTACAATCTGTTCATCCTGTTCGTGTGGTGCTTGCTTGCTCATGTGGCGAACCGTACCGATTTGGCTCCGGTCATGGTGTTCGGCTTCGGCCGCGGCGCCTCGGCCGTCGGCACGACCGTCGGTTGGCTTGGCTGCACGCTTGCTGCGCCAAGCATGGCCGAGAATGCCGACTCGCTTATGGCGTTCGCCGTGGTTATGGTATTTGTGCTGGTGGTGGTGTCGATGGTAGTGCTCAAGGAAGGCACCATCGACCAGATGCTTGCTCAAACCGATATGGGCCCTCTGCGTGTCGGCGACGCCCCCGGGTCGCGTCAGCCGCGCGTCCGTTGCGCCGAGGAGCCGGTTGTGCCCGCGTCGTGCGCGGCTTCTGGCTGTGGGGTGGCGGGATCGCAGGGCTGCCCGCTCGGGGCGTCGGGCGATGTTGCGGCGAGTCAGGCGCTTGCGGATGCGGACGTGCGGGTCGCGGCTGAGGCGGGTGCTTCCGGCGGCGCCGATGCTGCGCAAGTTGCCGCAGCGGCAGAGGGTTGCGGCACCGCTTCGCAGTCCTGCAGCGAGGAACAGCTTGCATGCGCCGCCTCTTCCTCTTCCGTTGGCGTGGCCGCTGCGTCCTTGGCGGCGTTCGATGCGCTGCGCGAGAGCTGTGGTGCGGTTTCCGAGCGCTTCGGGCTGTCTGACCGCGAGGCGGAGGTGCTTGTGCTGCTGACCCGCGGACGCACCATCGATCAAATCTCGCAGGAACTGTGCGTGTCGTTCAACACTGCCAAGTCGCACGTGCGCCACGTGTACACCAAAACGGGCGTGCATACGCGCAAGGAACTGTTTTCCTTGGTCCGCGAGGCGCGAAATAGCTGATGCCTGGCAGGCTTTATCGGGCTTGCGGTGGCGGGCCCGGCCGATAGAGCGCGGAATCGGGTGATGTTTTGGTTTCGCGTGGCTTCGCTGCGGTTTTTGCTTCCGTTGCCGCGGGCTTTTTCGCGGAAATCCTTGTTCGCCCACGGGTACTTTCTTCACCGTTCTTCCTTAACTGTGTCCTTTCAGACCCCAATATTGCCGCTGCCTTGAAATCTATGTTTCCTGGCGCCGGCGTGCGTCGCGTCGCGCCACATTCCGGCTAGAATGTCCCTCACGACCAACGCACCCCGCGCGCGTGGCGCCGAGGTGCCTCAACCAGACGAGAGAGAGGGCCCGACGTGTTGACCGACATCGAAATCGCCCAGGCTGCAACCCCGCAACCCATCAGCGCCATCGCTGAGAAGGTGGGCGTGCCCGAGCAATACCTGGAGCAGTACGGAACCACGAAGGCGAAAGTCGACTACAACCTGCTGCGCGACCAGCAGCACACGCCGGGCAAGCTGGTGCTGGTGACGGCCATCAACCCCACGGCGGCCGGCGAAGGCAAAACCACCACTACCGTCGGTTTGGCCGATGCGCTGAACCGTCAAGGCAAAAACCCCGTGGTGGCGCTGCGCGAGCCCAGCCTGGGCCCCGTGTTCGGCATCAAAGGCGGCGCTGCGGGCGGTGGATATGCCCAGGTCATCCCCATGGAAGACATCAACTTGCACTTCACGGGCGACTTCCACGCCATCGGTGCGGCCAACAACTTGCTGGCGGCGCTGCTTGACGCGCACATCCACAACGGCAACCAACTGAACATCGACGTGCGCAAGATCACGTGGAAGCGCGTCGTGGACATGAACGACCGCCAGCTGCGCAACATCGTGTGCGGCCTGGGCGGCAAGGCCAACGGCGTGCCGCGCGAGGACGGCTTCGATATCACCGTGGCCAGCGAGGTTATGGCTATCTTCTGCCTGGCCACTTCCATCACCGACCTGAAGGAACGCCTCGGCCGCATCGTGGTGGGCTACACCTACGACGACCAGCCCGTCACCGCGCACGACCTGCACGCCGAGGGCGCCATGGCCGCGCTGCTGAAAGACGCGCTGAAGCCGAACCTGGTGCAAACGCTTGAGGGCACGCCGGCGTTCGTGCACGGCGGCCCGTTCGCCAACATCGCGCACGGCTGCAACTCCATCATGGCCACGCGCATGGCGTTGGCGCTGGGCGACTACGCCATCACCGAGGCTGGTTTCGGTGCCGACCTGGGCGCCGAGAAGTTCCTGGACATCAAGTGCCGCCTGACGGGGCTCAAGCCCGACGCCGTGGTGGTTGTGGCCACCGTGCGTGCGCTGAAGAACCACGGCGGCGTTGCGAAAGACCAGCTGGGCGAGGAAAACCTTGAGGCGCTTGAGGCGGGCCTGCCCAACTTGCTTCAGCACGTGGAGAACATCACGAATGTGTACAAGCTGCCGTGCGTGGTTGCCATCAACCGTTTCCCCACCGACACCGAGGCCGAGCTGAAGCTGGTCGAGGACAAGTGCCGCGAGCTGGGCGTGAACGTGGCGCTGTCCGAGGTGTGGGCGAAGGGCGGCGAAGGCGGCCTGGCGCTGGCCGACGAGGTGGTGCGCCTGTGCGAGCAGGGTGACGAGGCCGGCCGCAGCGCCGACACGTTTGAGTTCGCGTACGACGGCGAGCTGGGCCTGCGCGAGAAGATCGAGGCCATCGCGAAGCGCGTCTACCGCGCCGACGGCGTCGACTTCGAGGGGAAGGCAGCCAAGGAGCTGGCGAAACTGGAGAAGCTGGGTTTTGGCGACATGCCGGTGTGCATGGCGAAGACGCAGTACAGCTTCAGCGACGACCAGACGAAGCTTGGCGCGCCGCGCGGCTTCCGCATCACCGTGCGCGACGTCAAGGTAAGCGCCGGCGCCGGCTTCGTGGTGGCGCTGACGGGCAACATCATGACCATGCCGGGCCTGGGCAAAAGCCCCGCAGCCTTCAAGATCGACGTAGACGAAACCGGCAAAATCACGGGTTTGTTCTAATCCCGGCGGCGGAGGACGGGCGACGCCCAGTCGCTCAGACAGTCCTGCTCGCACAAAAGCCCCACTGGGGCTTTTGGCTCGTGCGGAACTCGCTTTGTGGGCATCGCCCGACCTCCGCCTTGGCTAACTTGTTCGTGGTGGTTGCCGGGCCTGAGGTCGATCTTTCAGACTGCTTTGGCGGAAGAAAGAGGTTGACCTGCGGGATTGTTTCCGGAAGCCACTCGCGTATGACTTGCGGAGACATTTCCGGAAACCATTCGCGTGCGGCTTGCGGAGACGTTTCCGGAAGCCGTCTGTAGGGTCGAGCGAAAGCTCGACCGAAAACGGCCCTCGGGTACTCGCGGGACACTGCGATGGGGATATCGAAAGGGAATGCATGGACACTTCGTTCGTTGAAGAACTTGCTTCGGCGGCTCCTACGCCGGGCGGTGGCGGGGCTTCCGCGTATTGCGGGGCGCTGGCTTCCGCGCTTGCCTCCATGGTGGGCAACTTGACGGTTGGAAAGAAGTCGTTTGCGCAGGTGGAGCCCGAAGTGTACATGCGCCTTGAGAAGCTTGCGGCGCTGCGTCGCCGCCTGCTTGAGCTGGTGGGCGAGGATGCGCAGGCGTTCGGCCCGCTGGCGGCGGCCTATCGTATGCCGAAGGACACGCCCGAGCAGCAGGCTGCGAAAGAGGCGGCCATCCAAGCTGCGCTGGTGGACGCGTGCGAGGTGCCGCTTGACATTATGCGCACGGCCGCGGTCGTGGTGGACCACACCGAGTTTCTGGCGTACAACGGCAGCCGCATGGCGCGCAGCGATGCGGGCGTGGCTGCGGCGTTCGCGCGGGCGGCGGTGGACGGCGCCAGCTTGAACGTGTACATCAACGTGGCCTCTATGGCCGACGATGCGCGGGCCGAGGGCTATCGCAAGGAGGCGGATCGCCTGGTTGCGAAGACGCGCGAGCGCTGCGACGAGGTGTTCGCGTTCGTGAAAGACGCTATTTCGTAAGGAAGACGTGGACGTATGGCAACGTTGCTAAAAGGAAAACCCGTTGTCGACAGCATGGCGGAGGACATGCGTGCGCGCATCACGGCGCTGGGCGAGCAGGGCGTTGTGCCTACGCTGGCGCTGGTGCGCCTGGGGCAGCGCCCCGACGACCTGTCCTATGAGCGAACAGCGGTGAAACGCGCCGCTGGCCTGGGCATCAACACGAAGCCGTACGTGCTGGACGAGTTCGCCCCCGAGGCGGCGCTTAAAGCCACGCTGCAGTCCATCAACTACGACAAGACAGTGCACGGCTGCCTGATGTTCCGCCCGCTGCCCACGTTCATGGACGAGAAGGCCATGTGCAACACGCTGGCCGCGGCGAAAGACGTCGACGGCATTTCGCTGGCGTCGCTGGCGGCCGTGTTCACCGATGCGCCCGACGGATTCCCTCCGTGCACGGCGGCGGCGTGCGTGAAAATTCTCGAGCATTACCAGGTGCCCATCGCCGGCAAGCATGTGGTGGTGATCGGCCGCAGCCTGGTGGTGGGCAAGCCGGTGTCCATGATGCTGCTGCGCCGCAACGCCAGCGTCACCATCTGCCACAGCCGCACCGAAAACCTGTCCGAGATTTCGCGCTCGGCCGACATCGTCATCTGCGCCACGGGCCGGGCCCGCGCGTATGGCCGCGAGTACTTCCGCGCAGGTCAGACGGTGCTTGACGTGGGCATCAACTTCGATGCGTACGGCAAGCTGTGCGGCGACGTGGACTTCGAGGTGGTCGAGCCCATCGTGGACGCCATCACGCCCGTGCCCGGCGGCGTGGGCACCGTCACCACCAGCCTTACCATGGAGCACACCGTGGCAGCAGCGGAAGCGCAACTGAAAGCCGCGCAAGCGAAATAGGGCCGGCAAGCTAAGGGGCATGACAAAGGGACAGGTCGTTTGTCGGGTTCCGTAACAGGTTTCACGATTTCAACGGGGAGGGGCAGTGGCTCCTCCCCGTTTTTTGCGGTGCGGTCTGTCCCGTCCGCCGCTTCTTTTCCCTGCTTGTTCGCCGTTTTCGTGGCAGGGGTGCAAGTTGTTGCGCGTTGTCGTATCATGGCTGCATTATGGCTAACGGACTGACATACGCACGTAAAACCGACTCGACGGAAAGCACGAAGCAGCTGGCTGAAACGCTGGCGCCGTACCTGCATCCGGGCGACGTCGTCGTGCTTTCGGGCGATTTGGGCGCCGGTAAAACCCAATTTGTGCAAGGTGTGGCGGCTGGCCTGGGCGTTTCCGCGCAGGTGACCAGCCCCACGTTCAATATCCTGCTGGAATATCACGACGGGCGCATCCCGTTGTACCACTTCGACCTGTATCGCCTTGACGATGCGGACGAACTGGAGAACACGGGATACTACGACGTCATCGACGCCGATGGCGTGTCGTTCATCGAGTGGGGCGAGAAGTTCCCTGGCGCGCTGCCGTACGGCTACCTTGAGGTGCGCATCCTGGTGACGCCCGAGGGCGGTCGCCGCATCATCGCGCACGCGCTGGGCAACCGCGCGCGCCAGCTTCTGACCGTGTGGGCGAACGACTCGAAGGCGCGCCTGTCGAAGACCACGGCGAACGCCGGCGGGTTCATCTTGCCGGGCGGTGCGCCCATGACCACGGGATCCATCTCGCCGATTCGCGTTGAAGATGCTGGCGTTTCCGCAGGTGAAACGGCTTCCGACACCGATGGGGATGCGGGCCGCACGTCAACGGACGCATAGCCGCGTTGGAGGGCGGTTGCGTGTTCGATTGCCCGTTGTTTGTAACTGGAATCAAGAAGCAAGGGGAGTGCTGTGCCTGAAGCTGCATATGTGCTGGCGTTCGATACGGCGAACGAGGTTATCGCTATGGGCCTGGGGCGGCTGGATGTGCGCGAGCGCGCGGTCGAGCCGGTGGCAACGCTGGAAGTTGAGGCCCGCCGAGCGTCGAACACGCAGCTGCTGCCGCGCGTGGACGCCCTGCTGCGAGACGCCGGCGTCAGCCGTGGGCAGCTTGCGTGCGTGTGCGTGGGGCGCGGCCCGGGGTCGTTCACGGGCGTGCGCATTGCTATGGCCACGGCGAAGGGCATCGCGCAGGCGCTTGGCGCGGCGCTGGTGGGCGTGTCGTCGCTTGATGCGGTGGCGTGGCACGCGTGGGCCGCGGGCGCGCGCGGTGCCCTGGCCGTGGTGGCCGACGCTATGCGCCGCGAGGTGTATCCCGTTCGCTATGCGCTTGACGATGCGGGCGTGCAGCGCCTGGAAGCTGACCGCGTGGTGAAATCCCAGGTGGCAGCCGAGGAACTAGCTGGCGAAGGCGGCGCTGCCGGTGCCGGTGGCGCTGCGGCGGGCACGCTTTCGCTTACGGGCGACGGGCTGAAGAAGTACGCGGAGTTGTTCGCTCCGGCGGGCGCGTTGCTGCCCGAGGAGCTGTGGGCGCCCACGGGCACCGGGCTGCTGCTGGCGCTGCGGGCGGCGTGGCGCGCGGGCCAGGCCGACCCGTTCGATGCGGCGCGTCACAACCCGGGTTTTCTGCTGCCGGTGTACACGCGTCTGTCCGACGCCGAGGAAAACGAGCGCATTCGCCTGGCGAAAAACGACCCGAAGAACCTTGCCACGGGCGTGCAGGACGTGGCGCCGCGCCGCGATCAACACGCCACCATGCACGACACGGCCGTGCTCAACGCGCGCGCCGATGAGCACGGCATCACGTACAAGCCGCTCGACGCGGCGCATGCCGAAGCGGTTGCAGCCATGGAGGCGCAGGTCATGGGCTCGGATGCGTGGAACGCGGCGCTGGTTGCCGACGAGCTTCCGCGTCCTGACCGCACGTGGTGGGCAGCATACGCGCCGGCGCAGGCTGGCGAAGGCGAAGGTGCTGACGGGGCGCTTTCCTCGTCTGCGATCGCGCGCCCGGCGCAAGCTGGCGCTTCCTGCGTATCCGACGGTGTTTCCCCTGATGACGATGGTGCTGCGCCGACACCTTCGCTTGCTGCCGCGGGCGACGGGCTGCAGCTTGTTGGCTATGCGGGCGGCATGATCGTGGACGGGCAGGTGCAAATCCTCAAGATCGGCACCGACCCGGCGTGGCGCCGTCGCGGCATTGCGCGCACGCTTATCTCGCGTGTGGCGTCTGATGCGCGTGACCTGGGCGCCACCACGTGCTCGCTTGAAGTGCGCGCTTCGAACGCGGGTGCGCAGGCATTCTACGAATCGTTGGGCATGCATTCGGTCGGCAAGCGTCCGCGCTACTATTCCGATCGTGAGGACGCCGTCATCATGGAAGGTCCGCTGCAAGGCGTGATTGGCGGGTCCGCCGTTTCGGCAGCCGCAAGCGACCGCGCGCTACGCGCCGTGCGCGAAGGCGGCGACGCTGCGGCCACCTGCGCAAATGTCCCCTGCAGCGAAGGCTCGTATAGCGAAGTGAGCGCGGCATCTGCTGCCGACTCTGAGCCCGCACCTCACCAGGTCGACGTTGCGGGCATGCATCTGCGCGTGGACGAGGCGCACAACGCCCAAGTTGCCGCCGAGCCTGCGGCCAAGCTGGTGCGCCCGCTTGTGCTGGCCATCGAAAGCTCGTGCGACGAGACGGCGGCGGCCATCGTCGATGGCGAGGGCAACCTGCTGTCCGATGTGGTGGCCAGCCAGATCGACTTCCATTCCCGCTTTGGCGGCGTTGTGCCCGAAATTGCCAGCCGCAAGCACATCGAGGCCATCTGCGGCGTGTGCGACGAATGCCTCGACGTGGCGGCGCAACGCCTGGGTATGCCGCGCTTGACCTGGGCAGACCTTGACGGCGTGGGCGTGACGTACGCGCCGGGCCTTGTGGGCGCGCTCGTGGTGGGCGTGGCGTTCGCCAAGGGCGCGGCTTGGGCGGCCGACAAGCCGCTGGTGGGCGTGAACCACTTGGAAGGCCACCTGTACGCGAACAAGATCGGCGCGCCCGATTTCGCTCCGCCGGCGGTGGTTTCCCTGGTCAGCGGCGGAAACACCATGTTGGTGCACATGCGCGACTGGGGCGATTACCGTGTGCTGGGCGCCACCATCGACGATGCGGTGGGCGAGGCGTTCGACAAGGTTGCCAAGGCGCTGGGCCTGGGTTACCCGGGCGGGCCGGTGGTGTCGGCGCAGGGCGCGAAGGGCAATCCGGAGGCCATCGCGTTTCCGCGCGCGATGATGCACTCCGGCGACATGCGTTTCAGCCTGTCGGGCCTGAAAACCGCTGTGGTCACGTACATCAACAACGAGCGCGCCGCCGGCAGGCCGCTGAACATGCCCGACATCTGCGCCAGCTTCGAGGCGGCTGTGGTGGACGTGCAGGTGAAGAAGGCCGAGATGGCGCTGCGTCAAACAGGTGCGCCGACGTTCTGCCTGGGGGGCGGCGTGGCGGCGAACCCCGTGCTGCGCGCCGCGTACGAGAAGCTGTGCGCGAAACTGCACGTGCGCCTGGTCATGCCCCCGCTTTCCGCCTGCGGCGACAACGCCGGCATGATCGCGCTCGTGGCGCTCGATCGCTTCCGCCAGGGCAAGTTCTACGGCCTGGAAACCGACGCCCAAGCCCACGCTGACCTGGAACAACCCTACTAGCAAACGCCCGCCCGTCAGCACATCCGTCGGCGGGTCCACCGGCGCTGCTCCCCGATGTTGCCGCACCGGCTGCTCGCAGCCACCCTGACGCATCGTCTCGAATGCGCCCTCCAGCCGCATTGCCCCGCCGAGCGCGCAGCTCCGAACGCATCGCCCCGGATGCGTCGCCCCGACGTACCGTCTCGTATCGTCGTCCCGGATTGCCGCCCCTCGACGCGTCGTCTCGCATCGCCGAGACGCACGGTCTCGAGCTCGTTTCTCGGCGACATCGTTCGCGTGTGCGCTTTCCTATGCCGCTGCTCCGAACGCACTACCCGGGGCGCCGCTTATGCGGCTTCGCCTGGGGTACGCCTTCCCGTCACGCCGCCTCGAAGGCGTGTTGCCTCGAAGGCGCCGTTCCGGATGCCCCTTTCCATCGCGCCGTTCTGAGGATACCCTTTCGGATACCCTGCCCTCTGTAGCGCCGTCTATCTGCTGGCAAGAATCTGACGTTTCTGTATCTGCGGGGCCGTTTTCTTCACTTGATGGCAAGAAAAGCAGCTTCCTGTATGGAGAAACCCTCTCCTCAGATGCGGGAATCCCAATTTCTTGTCAATTCGGCGTCTAAGTGCCCTCGGCGCGCTACAGGATTCCCGATTTCTTGCCAGCTGCACTGAATTGGGCACCCAGAGATACAGGAACACCAGTTTTTTGCCATCCAGCAACCCTCGACCCCGTTCCGCGGGTGCATTCCCGCAAAGCTCGCGTCTTGACCTGCGCAAAGATTCCGGATGCGGAAACTTGGGAGCCAGACGGTCGTCGGCGCATCCTCGGGTTTTGACGCCGTGTGCTCGAAGGGCATCTCCATCGCCTCGGCCGGATTCGCGTCGTGCACTCAAGGGGCGCGGCATCGTTTGGGCCGGGACTTGCCGTCATGCGTGGGGCGCCGCGCAGTCAACTTGCGGCATCGCTTCGCCTTAATGCAGCCCATGCCAGATAAGAAGATCGTGACGCATGCGGCTTTGCGCGGCACGCCACGATTTCACCGGCCGAATCCTTCGCCCCATCTTTTTCGCAAGTGTGATGGCAATGGCATCCATGCCGTCTGCGCTGAGTGCCTGCGCGGCGGTGACCTCGATTACCTGGATTCCGGCGTCCAAAAGCGCTGTTTGCCGGCGTGCATCGGAGTCGATTTTCTCGGAGCCGGTGTGAAACTGCGTGCTGTTGTATTCCATGCAAATCTGCTGCTCAGGCCAAAACAAATCAGCAACAAGATACCGCTTCCCGCAGGTGCGCTGGGCGCTTTCGGGAAGTTGAATCGTGTGGTTCATATGCGGCGCGGGCAGCCCGTATCCTCCGTAGCGGCAGGGGAGCACAAGCGGAATTGCGGTGATGGTCTCCATCGGCGAAGCGGAGTCGCCCAGAACGTAACGCGCCGCAATGCTACCCTTCGGCGCGCCCCGATGGGCATGGTGCGCTTCGGCGAACTGTCGAAGCTGGCTTGGAGCGGCAAGGGCCGGGCGCGCTTGGAACGATTTTTCGCAATCGGGGCTAAGGCGGTAGGAACCCGAAAGCTCGAATCCAAGCGCTACGGCCTGCGCAAGTGGCAACTTTGCGGCAAGCTGTTGGAACGTGAACGCTGGCGTGCACGCGCAATTGCCGTCGGAAAGCCGAATCAGTGCGCCTTTGGGAAGGGCTGCGGGCTCGACGTGGCAGGTTGCCAGGGCGCTTCTGGTGCGTGCATCTTCGCGCGGGATGAGGATGTGGAGCTTCTCGCCATTGGGGAAGTGGTGTCGTGCAAGAAATTCGGAAATTTCATCGGCGCAAGGTTGCGTGCGGTCAAGCGCATTGCTTGCGGCCGATGGACTCATTTGCGCAGTGAACATGCTTCCGTCGATAGAGGGAAGTCTGAGCAGGCGAAGGGCGGATGTATGGCTAATGATGATTGTCATGGGGGCATCATAACAGATAAAAGCTGCGAAAAATGGCTTGTGAACAGGGATAATTTGCGTGCAAGATTTCGGTAAGATATGTGCAAGGTTCGAAAGGCGTGCGGGTAAGACCGCGGTGTGTTCCCGGAAGGATAACCTGCAAGATTTGTCTATCGCCGGCATCTTCGGGCCCTGATTTGCCTTGAATCGACCGGGCGGCGAGCGGATTGGGGGCGAGCGGATCGAGCCGCGAATGGGTTGAGGGGCGGGCGAATCGGGCGCGAATGGGTTGAGGGGCGGGTTAGGCAAGAAAAGCGTGTTTCTGTAGCTGCGAGCAACTGAAGGTGGGTTTTTGGCAAGAATCCTCGATTTCTGTAGCAAGAACTAGCGCGAAACGCGGCGGATTGGCAAGAATGCGGGATTCCTGTATCTCCTGAGGGCGTTCGACGCTACAGCAATCCCATATTCTTGCCACAGGCCGAATCCCGAAGCCATTGAGCTACAGAAATCGTCGATTCTTGTCGCCGCTTGCCCGGTCGCGCTTGCCGCTGCCGATTTTGCCCGCAGCCATCCCTGCTGCTGCCCACCGTCTCCTCGAAAGGCGCGAATCCGACGTTGCTGCGATAGCTGCCCACCGTCATCCTCGGCGCGCGCCGCGGCGGCGGGGAATCAAGGCCGTTTCCGTGTGCTTGGGCTTGCCAGCGTGGGGTGCTCGGATCGAACGGCTATACTAAGGTGCTGAACCTCACGAGGGCGTTTGCGGGGCGGTCGCGCACAGCGGCGCCTGCAACGCAGAACTCGACGGCGCCCGTAGGCGGCGCCCTACGAAACTGCCCGGGCTTGCCGGGCGCCGCACGATACGCAAGGAGCACAACCGCATGGCCATCGATACCGCCACCGGCAAGGAAGCGCCGGCCGAGATTTCGTCCGAACGCGTGAAGGACATCTTCTCCGCCATCGCGAAAAAGTACGAGCGCTTCAATGCCATCTCCAGCTTCGGCGCGTACAAGCTGTGGCTGGCCGGTATGATGAAACAGGCTCCCATCAGCGCAAACGACGATGTGTTGGACATCGCCGGCGGCACGGGTGACGTCAGCTTCACCGTGGCGCGCGCCAAGCACCCGCGCCACATCCAGTGCACCGACCTGGTGAACGAGATGCTCGACGTGGCCCGCGCGCACTATTCCGACGGCGCTTCCGACGGCGTACCCGTGGACTTCGAGGTGGTGGACGCGCAAAACATCCCGTACGCCGACGCCAGCTATGATGCCATCACCATGGCATACGGCATCCGCAACATGCCCGACCGCCCGCGCGCGCTGGCGGAAATGTTCCGCGTGCTCAAGCCCGGCGGTAGCCTGGTGTGCCTGGAATTTAGCACGCCGCCGAACGTGGTGTGGCGCGCGCTGTACAACTTCTACCTGAAGCACCTTATTCCGTTCTGGGGCGGCCTCATCACCGGCGACCGCGACGGCTTCGTGTACCTGGCGAAGTCCATCAAGGCGTTCCCGAATCAGCAGGGGCTGGCGCGCATGATGGAGCAGGCTGGCTTCACCGATGTGACCTGGAAGAACTACACCGGCGGCATCGCCGCAGTTCACGTGGCGAAAAAGCCCGAATAGCGAACCGCTTGCGGATAACGAACCGCAACCAGTGCCGTGGCTCGTAGAGCGAACCGCAGCCCGCAGCGAACCGAATAGCAAGCAACCCGAAAGCCCGCGAACCCCGCGGGCTTTTTGCTGCGCGCAGGCCGAAATGCCGGGGCTGTGCGATGCGCTCCACCGCGGGGATTCCGGGGCGCGTCTGCATCGCGCGCTCGGAGGGGGCCTGCGCGCTTCGCGCACCTTCTGCTGGGCGTTCATTCGCGATTGGCGTTTCAAGGCTTCGCAAAGTGTGTAGGTTGCCGTCCTTCCAGGTTTCAGGCAGCTTTAAGGACATCTGGGTAGTATCAAGCCTCGAACTTGCCCCTGCGATTGGGCGCACCGCCCGCCGGAAGGAACAACGATGGCTTCATTCACCGACACTTTTGAACGCAAAGAGGTCAAATACCGCTTAAACGCGAAGCAACATCGTTGCGTGCTTGACGCGCTGGCTGGCCGTATGGCCGCCGACGAATACGGCCGCACGCGCATCACCAGCCTGTACTTCGACACGCCAAGCCGCGACCTGATTGCGCGTAGCCTGGAAAAACCGCTGTACAAGGAGAAGCTGCGCGTGCGCTCGTACGGCACGCCGCTGCAATCCGAGCGCGTGTACGTGGAAATCAAGAAGAAGTACGACGGCATCGTGTACAAGCGTCGCGTGGGCTGCTCGCAGGCGGCAGCGCTGTCGTACCTGATGGGAGGCGTGCCGTACGAGAACGCGTGCGCAATGAACCCGCTGGTGGATCCGTTGCAGCAGGTTGAAGCCTTGGCGTCGCGCAGCCTCCAGATAGCGCGCGAGATCGACTCGTTCGTGGCGCGCTACCGCAACCTGCGTCCGTCCATGTACGTCGTGTGCGAGCGCACGGCGTACGCGCCGCTGCCGGGTGCCGACGCCGAGGGGCTGCGCATCACATTCGACGCGGGCGTGTCGTATCGCGATGCCATGGCTTCCGGAAAGCACTTCGATGAGTCGTATCACCCGCTGCTGGGCCTCGGCGAGGTGATCATGGAAGTGAAAACGGGCGCGGCGTTCCCATCGTGGCTGGTCGAGGCGCTGAACGGCTGTGCGGTGTTCCCGTCGTCGTTCAGCAAGTATGGTGCTGCCTATGAGGCCGTTGAGCGTGCGGCTGCCAATTGCAACAGCGCGGCCGCGGCGATTGCATAGTTCTTTGCGCATCGCTTGCGGCGTGCCCGCAAGCCCTTCCGCTCGCACCGTGCGTAGCATCCGCATTCTTGCGTAACCCCAACCCGAAAGGAGAACTGCCGTGCTTGATGCAGCTTTGGCCTCGGTCTTCGGAACGACCGATTCCCTGGTGGCAAGCGTTTCTGCTGTCGGCTTCCTCATGTGCTGCGCGGCGTCCATTGTGCTGGGCGCGGCCGTGGCGTGCATCTACATGTTCCGGCACAACTACTCGAAGAACTTCGTGGTGACCTTGGCGCTGCTGCCGCTGATCGTGCAGATGGTAATCACCCTGGTCAACGGCAACTTGGGTGCGGGTATCGCCGTCATGGGCGTGTTCGACCTCGTGCGATTCCGCAACGATTTCCGGCTCGGGCACAACCGCTTCCGCCGACGGCGTCACCCTGAACGTGACCGCGGCATATCGCCATGCGGTGTGCTCGAAGGATGACCTGACCGTTGTATCGGGAACGTACAACATCTCCGCAGTGGAAGACGGTCTGCGCGGGCGTGACAGTGTGAAGATTCGCGACGGCGTGTTCTCCATTGCGGCAGGCGGCGACGGCATCAAGTCGAACAAGGACAGCAAGCCGACGAAGGGCTTCGTCAGCATCGACGGCGGCACGTTCGACATCCAGGCGGGCGACGGTGCGGCCGCGAACGCCGATGACGCAACGGTCGACGACGCCGCATCCGCAGGCGATGCCGCCAGGGGCCAGCGCGGCCAAGGCGGCAACGCGCCCACGCCTCCCGAAGACAGCGAGGCGGCGGCAAACGGTGGCGCTCCCGACAATGCGTTCGCTGAGGGCGCAGGCCAGGGTGGCAAAGGCGGCCAGGGTGGCGGCATGACCATGGGCGATGAGAACTGCCTCATCCAAATCAATGGCGGCTACCTGGTGGTGGATGCGGCCGGCGACGGCGTTGACGGCAACGGCAGCGTGGAGGTCAACGGCGGCGTGCTGCTGGTGGCTGGTCCCACCAGCAGCGGTGATGGCGCGTTCGATTACGACCTAGCGGCACGGTCAACGGCGGTACCGTGTTGGTGGTGGGCTCTACGGGCATGGCGCAGAACTTCACCAGCGGTATGCAGGCTTTCGCTATGGCTGCGACTAGTGGAACTGCAGGTCAGACGGTTGCCGTGGTGGACGCAAGCGGTAACGTGGTGGTGTCGTTCACGGCCGCGAAGCAGTTCGGCATGGTGCTGGCGTCCAGCCCTGCGTTTACCGAGGGCGGCGAGTACTCACTGGTCGTCGGCGGCAGCGTCGAGGGCGCGAATGCCGATGGCTACACCGATTCCGGCACGGTTTCGGGCGGCAGTGAAACCGCCATCACCGCCAGCTGCACGGCAAGCTCGGGTCTTGGCGGGCTAGGTCAAGGCGACAGCCCCATGGCCGCCGGCCAGGCCGGCGACGTGCGCGTCCAGCGCCGCTAAAAGCCTCCCGATTGCGGAGTTCTTTAGCGCTCTACTCGGTTGGAGTACAATGGAAGCAGCATTATCCGTGAAGCGTGCAGGAAAGGTGATGGCATGAGCGAGCTGCGTACCCCCGAGGTCGAAGACCTGCTGGCGGTGTTGTCCGCCCTTGACGACAAGGACACCATTTTCCAGCTGCTTGAGGACCTGTTCACGGTGCGCGAAATCCGCGAAACGTCGCAGCGCCTGGCCGTGGCGCGCCAGCTTGACGCGGGCAACTCGTATGCTTCCATCGAAAAGGCCACGGGCGCATCCGCAACCACCATCGCACGCGTGTCGAAATGCCTAAGCTACGGGGCGGGCGGCTACAACGCCGCGCTCAACGTGCTGGATGACCTGCGCAAAGGCAAGTAAACCAGAACAGCCAGAAAAAACGCGTGGCCGGGCGCCTTTCAAGGAGCCCGGCCACGTTGCGTTTGGGAATAGATGAGACGACGGCTGCCTGAAACAGCGAGCGAAAAAGGAGCCGGCACGAGGCTTCCTTTCGTTCGCATTGCCCCAAGGGCTGTTGCCGCCCGATTGTTGAGCGGTGGGCGGCAGCGACCGCTAGAAGTCGGTGCTACGCGCGAACATTTCCAGCACCAGTTGCAAACGCGTGCCTAGCGGAAGCTGATTCTGCTTCAGGAAACGTTGCACGTCGCGCAGGTGCAGCGTGAACACCTCGATAAGTTCGCCGCGTTCGGTGTGCTGCTCCTCGTCTTTCTCCACCTGGGCGAACACGGTCAGCACGCTTTCGTCGCTCATGCCGGTGGATGAGCGGCCCGATTGCGGCAGCGGATCGATGGCGGCCGGTTTGGGGATGTCGGAGCGCAGGCGGTAGCCCGTTTCCTCGCGCAACTCGCGGTCAACGGCGTCGGCGTAGCTTTCGCCGGGCTCCACCAGGCCGGCGGGCAGGCCGATGACCCAGCTGTTCAGCGGGTAGCGGAACTCGCGGATAAGCACCAGCTCGTTGCGGCGCGTGACGGGCACGATGGACACGGCGTCGGCCACGCGCTTCTCGGCCAGGTTCGTCACGCCTTCGGCCTCTTCAAGCACGGATGCGCCGAAGTCCTCGGCGCCCGCGTCGACGGCGGCAATGGCGGCGTCGCTGCGCTTGCCCAGGCGTTCAAGCTCGGCGCGGTAGGCATCCAGGCCTTTGCGCGATACGGCTTCGTACTGATAATCGGTGCCGTCGGGCAGCACGTACGTCAGCACATATTTATTGACCCAGCCTTCGGAAACCTGCTCGATGTTCTTCAGTTGGGGCGTTTCTCGCTGCATGATTCGTCCTTTCGCGTTGGTCGCAACCATGGTAGCGCAAGCAAGCCCCGCATCGCGCGCGAAGTGCGCAGGATGCGCGCCGTGCTCGGCGAGCATGGCGTTTCGGGATCCGCCGCGTGCGGTTGTTGCTGGTTGGATGGGGGACTCCGCCGCATGCTTGCTGGATGGCGGGCACTCGCGTGCCTACGCGCTTGTTCGCTGGCGACATCTTGCTTGCGCGATCGCGTGGGTACTTGTGCGTTCGCATGGGCGCACGGGGCCAAAAACGCAAATGGCGGCCGAGAATGGGAAGCGCGGCCGCCAAAGAGACGCTGCGGCGCAGGTGGGAAGCCTTGCGCCGCAGCCGGGCCGCGGATGGGAAGACGCGGCCCGGTCAGGGAAGCGGGGCAGCGGATGGGAGAATCTGCCGCCCCGCGGACGCGCGGTGGGAAGCCCGCGCATCCCTTCGTCTGCGCCGCGGACGGGAAGTTCCGCGGCGATAGCAAGCGCGGATGGGAAAGACGCGCTTGCGGGATTGCGGATGGGAAGACGCAATCCCATAGGGAAGGGAAAAGGAACGAGCCTTATAGTACGGGCTCCTGCTGAAAGCAAGCTTAAAGAAAGGTGAAGGCCGCATGAAGACGCCTTGCACGTGTACTTCTGTTCTGGGCGGTTTGGGCGGTTTTCGCCCTTGGAATTGTCGTTGGTGTTGCAGTTCTGGGCGCTTTTTGCTGCCCGCTTGGGGGTTGAGCGCGCATAAGGCCAGGTCGCGGTAGGCATGGGGTCTAGCTTTGGCGATTTCGCTTGCTCAAACCGCCCACAACCGTTGGGTCTTTCGCTCGGGATATGTGTCGCCGCCTTCGCGCCGTTTCCGCGCCAACTTCGCGGGCGGTTTCGCGAATAGTTCCCGAATTGTGACGCAAAAATGACGCGAAGGTAACGCGTTAGCACTCTCGCTTGCAGAGTGCTAACGAAGGGACTATAACGATAACTGTTCAAAGGAGCGGACCCCGAAGCGGGGCCGCAACGAAAGCAACCAAGGGGTTGCGGAACGAACCGCCCGCCAAAGCGCGGGCCGGGCGATGGGCTTGCGGAGCGTCGACAAGGCGCACGAAAGCCGGTCGTTCGGCGGCGCAAGCAGGCACGGCGCCTCGGTCGCGTGGCAACCGGCGCTGAGCGGCAAGGTTTCGCACCTAGGAAACGGAGATGACAATGATGTCCATGCTGGTACCTCGTTCTAATCGTTTTTTCAATGATTTGATGGCCGACCCATTCGACAACTTCTTCGGCACCATGGCTGCGCCGAGCGTTAAGACCGCACCGAACCTGATGCGCACCGACATCCGCGAAACCGACACTGGCTTCGAACTGACCATCGACTTGCCGGGCTTCGACAAGGAAGGCGTGCAGGCTGAGTTGAAAGATGGCTACCTGACCGTCACCGCTGAAACGAAGCAGGAGTCCGAGGATAAGGACAAGAAAGGCACGTACGTGCGCCAGGAGCGTTTCACCGGTAAGTGCAGCCGTACGTTCTATGTTGGCGACGACATCGAAGAAGACGACATCAAGGCCAAGTTCGACAACGGCACCTTACAGATCGATGTGCCGAAGAAGGTCGCAAAGCCCGAGCCCGAAACCTCGCGCTCCATTTCCATCGACTAATTGCCTGCGGTGTGCCGCCTGAGCAATCGGGCGGCACGGACCGCAAGGCCCGCCGCTTTGAGCGTGGCGGCGGGTATCTTGCTTGCCCGTGCCGGCAGGCGCGGGCGCGGGACGCCGCCGAAGGCGCGGCTTCCGAAACGGTCGCGGCACGTGCCAGGCGCGCAGCCGCGCCCGAGCGCTCATCCTCCTCTTTCCCTCTCTTACTCTCCTTCGAAAGCCCCTTTGCGGTTCGCCCGCGAAGGGGCTTTTCGCGTGTGGCGTGAATTGTCAAGACGCCATCCGCAGGTGTCGCGGGCATCATCCTGGCACCTGCTTGCCCTTTCTCAAGGCATTACCCTCGTATCATCCTGCGGTCACCTTGCGTGCTTCTCACCTGCGGAAACGCAACTTCACCCCACGGGGGTACTAGGCGCGGGCACCCCGGCGGGCGCATGATAGGCGCGTCAACGGGGGCGAATGAGCCCCCACGGCAAGCCCGGTGGGTGGAGCACGGTGCAGCGCGTCGTTTCGCCAATCGCGGTTGCTGGTACCAGCCGCATGACGCCTTCCTCAAGGCGCCGTCGCACCCACCGAGCTTGCCGATCCCTGAGAGAAGGAGAGGAACGAATGGCTGAAGAGAACAACGCTTCCCAGCCCGGCGCCCCGGCGCCGAAGCGCAAGGCCAAGCGCGGCTGGATCGTCGGTGGCGTCATTGCTGCCGTGATCGTGGTGGCAGGCGCAGGCTTTTGGGTGTGGCACGAGACGCCCAGTTTCTGCAACTCCATCTGCCACAGCCCCATGGACAGCTACGTGGACACGTACTACAGCGGCGATAAGGGCATGCTGGTGACCGCCCACGCCGAGGCGGGCAACAACTGCCTGAGCTGCCATGAGCCCGTGATCACCGAGCAGGTGGGCGAGGTCATGAAGTGGACCTCCGACGACTATCCCATGACCGCCGACGGCACGAAGCTGGCGGATGGTGCCGACATGGCCAGCGAGGAGTTCTGCGCCAAGAGCGGCTGCCACGACATGGACGACGTGGTCGCCAGCACCTGGGGCTTCGAGGGCAACGACGAGAAGTTCAACCCGCACAGCAGCCACCAGGACCTGGCGCTCGAGTGCGGCGACTGCCACAAGGCGCACGAGAAGAGCGTGCTCATGTGCAACCAGTGCCACAATCTGAACATGCCCGAGGGATGGGAGGCCCCGAATGCAGCATAACGGACTCGACCGTCGCACCTTCCTCAAGGGCGCGGGCATCACGGCCATCGGCGCTGCCGCCATGGGCGCGCTGACCGGCTGCGGCAACGGCTACACCGTCCCCGCCGGCGAGGAGCCGGTGCGCGAAACCGCCGGCCAGGTGCCCGGCACGCCCAGCTGGCTGGGCCAGGCTCCCGAGGTCGCCGAGCGCGATATCACCGAGACCATCGACACCGAGGTGCTGGTCGTGGGCTGCCGCACCGCCGGCCTGCCCGCCGTCATCTCCGCCGCGGAAAACGGCGCGAAGGTGCTCGGCATCGACCGCACCCCCACCGTGCTCGCCCCGCGCGAGGATATCGGCGCCATCGACTCGAAGCTGCAGCTGGCCTCGTTCGACGAGTACCCGCAGTTCAAGATCGACAAGATGGAGGCCATGGAGGACATCGTCCGCTATGCCAACGGCTTCATCGACTACGACCTGGTGAAGGTGTGGGCGAACGAATCCGGCGCCCTGATCGACTGGCTCACCGAGATCGTCGAGCGCGACGGTCGCCTGGTCATGCAGTTCGAAGGCTCCGTCGGCACGGAGGGTCAGGGTGCGCGCGATAAGGCGTGGGCGACCGGCCACAGCCCGAACAAGACCGATAAGGGTAAAGAGGACAAGAACTTCAACTTCGGCGTGTCGCTTAAGGAGTACGCCGAGGAGAAGGGTGCCGAGTTCCGCTGGTCCACCGAGCTCATCAAGCTGGAGCAGGACGAGAACGGCCGCGTAATCGGCATCATCGCCCGCGACGTGAACGACCGCCACTACATCCGCATCAACGCCCCCAAGGGCGTCATCTTGGCGACGGGCGGCTACGGCAACAACCTGGAGATGATGGAGGCGCGCCAGCCTTGGAACCAGAAGATTCGCATTGCGGCTCCGGGCAAGGGCGGCAACCCCACGGGCGACGGCATCAAGGCCGCGCTGTGGGCCGGTGGCCAGATGGACCCCATCGGCGCCGCATGCTCGTTCAACCGTGCGTGCGTGAAACCCGACGAGCTTGCTGGCGACGGCGTTGTTGGCGAGTGGTGGTGGTTCGGCGAGCAGCCGTTCATGAAGGTCAATCTGAACGGTAAGCGCTTCTGCAACGAATCCGGTCCCTACGACTACATGCTGCACTCCACCATCATGCAGCCTGGCCACACCTACTGCGATATCTTCGACAGCGACTATGTCGAGCAGGTCAAGCAGATGAACGAGGTGGGTTGCTGCCGCCTGTACCCGTTCGATAACGGCAGCCCGTCGAACATGAGCATCAACCTGATGCCGAAGATGTTCTTCGATCCGTTGCTGGAGAAGGGCTATCTGCAGAAGGCCGACACCCCCGAGGAGCTGGCCGAGAAGCTGAACATCCCGGTGGACAACTTCGTGGAGACGTTCAACCGCTACAACCAGATGGCGGAGAACGGCAAGGACGAGGACTACAACAAGGAGCCTTACCGTCTGATGCCGCTGAAGACCCCGCCGTACTACGGCATCCGCACCGGCGCATGGTTCCTGGCCACGCTCGACGGCGTGCGCATCGACACGAACATGCACCCCTTCCGCGAGGACGGTTCCGAGATCGAGGGCCTGTACATGGCTGGCGACTGCTCGGGCGGCTTCTTCAGCGTCAGCTACCCGAACCTGTTCACGGGCCTGGCCTGCGGCCGCACCATGGTCGAAGGTCGTCGCGCCGGCATGCTGGCGGCAACCGGCCAGGCGTAAGCCGGCAGGCAACCGTTCGGTAACGCAAACCGGGACAAAGGGACTGCCCCTTTGTCCCATCGCAAGATTATTCGGTGCGAGAGCCGCGAACGTCTCGCCCAACTGCAGCGCCGCGCGCCGAAAGGCCGCGGCGTATTTGCGTTTTCAGGTGGTTGCTCGAGTTCGGCGGACCCGGATTGTCCCAAACTCGCTCGAGTTTGGGGCTTAATGCGAATGGTCGAGGTAGCGTGGGAGCTGGATTCCTTATTGTCCCAGGTCACGGTCTTACATGTCGAGCTGGTCGCTGAAGCTTTTCCAGCAAATCCCAAACTCGAGCGAGTTTGTGACGCTTTGGCTTTGGCCCCTCGGGTTTTTGCGGGCGGGGGCTTTCGGCGCTTGTATGTTGTGAAGCCGGGAGAGGCAGCTCGCATGGCTATTCGCAGCGTAGGAAAGCTGCTGTTTTGTCCAGGGTGCTGAACAAAAATCGCTCATGTATGTGATTTGTTGGCAATGTGCGTTGTATCCCTTGTGGGCGCAGCTGTGTGACCTGGGGAAATGACAGTCGTGTTGCCTGTTCTACCTAGGGTTCGACCATTAAATCACATACATGAGCGATTTTTTGAATAAGCGGGTCGCGGTTGGCTGTTGATTTGCTCAACGTTTGCATGAAATGGTAGTTTCGCGGGGGTGTGTGTAGGCGCGCGGCGGGGGTTTGCATGCTAGAATGGCGAACATGACTAAAAAGGACATGCATAACGAAGCGAATGTGCTGGCGGACAAGCAGCCCGTTGCCGCTTCGGCTTCGAAGAGTCCCGCCGCCGCGGCTATCGCGGCGGCTCCGCAGTTGTTCACGGCGTCTTTTTGGCGATTGCTTGTGGCACTGTCGTTAGTGTTGTCCACTACCTCGTTCATGAACATCTCGGTGTTTCCGTGCTTCGATACGGTCTTCTCTTATGCACGTGATATCTCGGTAACCGCAAATGCGGCAGCTCTCATTGTTCTGGGCTTGCTCGCTACGTTTAAGCCGGCAGCCTTGCATGTGGAAATGCTTAACAGGGGAGGCCTGGCGCTGCTTGCCATGGGCTTTCTCCTTCCCGTGGCGCTTGCTCTTAGCAGCGCGCCGCTTCTTGTGGCATCCTCGTGCGCGTTGGCCGTTGGACGGGCTTGGTGCATTTTGGTTTCAGCTCTTGCGGCGTCGCGTCTGTCGCTTGGGCAGGCAAGCATCTTGGTGACGCTGGCCTTTGTGGCGCAAAGCGTGGCATCGGCGTTCGCATGGTTGCTACCCGTGTGGTTTGGCGTGGTGTTTTTCCTGGTGGCACCTTTTATCGCTTGGGCTTTGACGTGGAAAGACGCGCGGCCTATTCTTCAGGAAACGCAGTATGGCGAAGCGCCGCACGACTTCTCCGTCACGCGCCCGTCGTCGTTTTTGCCGCTGGCCAGCCAGCTGTTCGTGTGCCTGTTTTTGTTCCGCGTGGCGTTCGGTTGCTCGCTGCGCTTTGGCGAGGTGGCTGGCGCGCCGCTGTCGTCGTTTTTCGTGATTCTGCCCGTGGCCATTGCGGCCGTATGGGTGCTGCTGTCGGGCAAAAAATTCCCCACCGACCTGCTGGTTCAAATTTCCGTGCTGTTGATTGTGGCGGGTTTTTTGGCCATGACCATGGATTTGGCTGGCTCGCGCACGGCCACGGTGATGCTGCTGTCGTCGGGCAACACGCTGTTCGATATGGTGGCGTGGCTGGTGCTGATTGCCGTGGCGTCGCGCAACAGCCGCGGCGCAGTGGCGGCGTTCGCGTGGGGCCGTGGCGTCTCTAGCTTGGGCAGCACGCTTGGCGCGGCGGTGGGCGTGCACGCGAACACGCTGGCCGGCATGGGCACGCCCCTGTTCGACCTGTTTGCGGCCCTGCTGATCCTGCTGTTCGTGGGCTACGCGCTTATCGGGCTGAAGAACTTCAGCTTTCGCGAGGTCATCAACGGCGTGACGCCGGTGGAAACGGCTGTGGTGGAAGCGCCGAAGGCCACGTTCGACGAACGCTGCGCCGCGTTGGCCGACGAGTACGGCCTGACGCCGCGCGAGCTTGAGGTGTTCCAGATGCTGGCACGCGGCCGCGACCGCGCGTACATCCAGGAGCAGCTGGTGGTGTCGCGCAACACGGTGAAAGCGCACGTCAAGCACATTTACGCGAAGTTCGACATCCATTCGCACCAAGACCTCATCGACCTGGTGGAGAAGGGGTAGCGCATGAAGCTGGTGGGGCTGATCTCCGATACGCATGGGCGGCTGCCCGAGGCGGCTCTGGGTGCCATGGCGTATTGCGACTATATCATTCACGCGGGCGACATTTGCGACCCCGGCATTTTGCGCGAGCTGCAAATCCTGGCGCCCACCACGGCGGTGCTTGGCAACAACGACTACGACGAGTACGGCAAAAGCGTCACGCGTTTCGCGCACCCGGTCATCGATGGCGTGCGTTTCCTGGTGGCGCATTACCCCAACGACGTGCGCATCGGCTTCAACGGCTCGCGCGCCATCGCGCCGGGCGATCCGCTACCACAGGTGTGCGTGCACGGCCACACGCACATCCCCGAGCTTCTGACCGGCCGCGATGCGTACCCGGCCAGCCTACTCATGTGCCCCGGTAGCGTCAGCCGCCCGCGCGGCGGGTTCCCCGCGTCCGTGGGCTTCGTCGAGTTGGAAGCGGGCCGCATTCGCGCGGCGCGCGTGGAATCGCTGGAAGGCGAAGTGCTGCTGGAAATGGGGAAATAGGGAAAAGGAAAGCGAAGTGCCCGGTCGTGCGACCGGGCACTTTTGCGTGCAGGCGGAATGCCCTGCGTTGGGCTTTGTTGTAGTTGCGGAACGCGTATGCGGAAGCGTCAGCCGCCCGTCGCGCGGTGACGTTCCCTGCTGGCCCCGCTTGCAAATAGCGGGCGCCTTAGTGGCAGCCGCCCGATTTCTTGCAGTTGGCGGGACAGGTACGGCACCCCACCTTCAGCTCGCCATCGGTTCGCTGACGCGTGAGGTACAGCGCGATGGCCGCCACAATGACAACGCCCGCCACCAGGCCTGGCACGCTGAACGCGCTAGCGATACTGCCCGTTGTCAGCGAGCACACCAGATACACCGCCAGCGACACCGCCCATGCGATGCCGCACTGCAAAAGCACCGTCTCAAGCGCCGCACGCGCGCCGCCCTGTTCGCTGCGCACGGTGGCGATGGCCGCCACGCACGGCGTGTACAGCAGCACGAACGCCAGAAACGCCAGCGCCGTCACCGGCGTGAACAGCGTGGTCAAGTCGGCCCCGCCCGTGACCTGGGTCAACGTGGACACCACGCTCTCCTTCGCCATGAAGCCCGTCATGAGCGCCGTGGCCGCGCGCCAGTCGCCGAAGCCCAGCGGCGCGAACAGCGGGGCAATCAGCCCGCCGATGCCCGCAAGCAGGCTGGCGTTCACGTCGTCCACCACGTTCAGGCGCGCGTCGAACGTCTGCAGGAACCAGATGATCACGCACGCGGCCAGCACCACGGTGAACGCCTTCTTCACGAAGCCCTTCGCCTTGTCCCACACCAGGCGCGCCACGCTTTTCGCGGCGGGCAGTCGGTAATTCGGCAGCTCCATCACGAACGGCACAGGCTGACCGCGGAAACGTGCCCGCTTCAGTACCACAGCGAACGCTATGCCCACGATAACGCCGAACGCGTACAGCCCGATCATGACGACCGGCTGCAGTGCACGCGGGAAAAATGCGCCTACGATCAGGGCATATATCGGCAGCTTCGCGCTGCAGCTCATGAACGGCACCAGCATGGTGGTCATCTTGCGGTCGCGTTCGCTCGACAGTGTGCGCGTGGCCATGAACGACGGCACCGAGCAGCCGAAGCCCATGAGCAGCGGCACGATGGAACGCCCAGACAGGCCGATTTTGCGCATGGGGCGGTCCATGACGAACGCCACGCGCGCCATGTAGCCTGAGTCCTCCAGGATGGAAAGGAAGAAGAACAGCGTGACGATGGTGGGCAGAAAACCGATGACCGCGCCCACGCCCGCGCCGATGCCATCGACGAGCAGCCCCTGCGCCACGGGGTTGAGCCCCCACGCCTCGCAGCCGGCCTCCAGCGCATCGAGACATATGTCTACGCCGGCGCTGACCAGGTCGGACAGCGCCGCGCCGATGAAGCTGAATGTCAGCACGAACACGGCGGCCATGATGGCGAAAAAGCATGGGATGCCGGTATAGCGCCCGGTCAGAAGCTTGTCGACCGCTGCGCTGCGCTTGTGCTCGCGGCTTTCCTGCGGGCGCACCACCGTGTTGGCGCACAGGTTCGCCAGGAAGGCGAAGCGCATGTTGGCTAGCGCGGCCTCGGCGTCCATGCCGGCGTCGGCCTGCATGGACGCGGTTAGCTCGCGGATGGACGAGATGGCCGACTCGGGCAGGTCAAGCTTGCGCGCGATAAGCTCGTCGCCTTCCACCATTTTCGTAGCGGCGAAGCGCGTGGGGATTTTCGCTTGGTCAGCGTAGGGTTCGATGATGTGACCCGTGGCGTGGACGCAGCGGTGCACCGCGCCAAGCGGGTCGTGCTCGTGCTCGCTGGCGGGGCAGAAGTCGATGCGGCCGGGCGCCTCGTCGAAGCGCGCCACGTGCAGGGCGTGGTCGACCAGCTCGTCGACGCCTTCGTTTTTTGCCGCGGAAATGGGCACCACGGGGATGCCCAGCTCGGCCTCCAGCTCGTTCACGCGGATGGTGCCGCCGTTGGCCTCCACCTCGTCCATCATGTTGAGCGCCAGCACCATGGGGATGCCCAGTTCCATGATTTGCATGGTCAGGTACAGATTGCGCTCGATGTTTGTGCCGTCGACGATGTTGATGATGCCATCGGGCTTTTCGTTCAGCAGGAAGTCGCGCGTGACGATCTCCTCGTTGGAATACGGCGACAGCGAGTAGACGCCCGGCAGGTCGGTGACGGTTGCCTCGGCGTGCGCGCGGATGGTGCCGTCCTTGCGGTCCACCGTGACGCCGGGGAAGTTGCCGACGTGCTGGTTTGCGCCCGTGAGCTGGTTGAACAGCGTGGTTTTGCCGCAGTTCTGGTTGCCTACCAGCGCGAACGTCAGCGGGCCGGTTTTCGCGGTGGCGCGGCGGGCGTGGGCGCGATACGCCTCTTCGGCCGGGCCGAACTCGCCAAGGCCGGGGTGGGGCACGGGCTCGCAGTGGGCGGCGACGGATGCGGAATCGGTTGCGCTTGCGCTGCCAGCTGCCGGCGCGCGCGTTGCGCCAGGCGCGCCAACGGCGGCGGCGTCTTCGGCTGCGTCGAGCGCCCGCACGCGCACGTTGTTCGCCTCGCTCAGGCGCAGCGTCAGCTCGTAACCGCGCACCGTCACCTGGATGGGGTCGCCCATTGGGGCCGTTTTCTGCAGCGTTACCACCGCGTTGGGCGTAAGGCCCATATCAAGTAAGTGGCGGCGAACTGATCCCTGACCCTCCACGACTTTGACCACGCCGGCCTGGCCGCGCGCAAGTTCGCTCAGCAGCATATTGTTCCCCCCATATCAGCGCGGGAAATTCCGCGCCTCTCGTCTGTGTCTGCACCCATAATAAAGTGTTCTGCTGAGCAATGCGCCCATGGAAGAAAAGTTCACAAAAGGAAACGTTTAAGCGGAGGGTGCGTAGGGTAGCAACTTGGCAGCTAGGTTCGTTGAGGCCTGTTGTAGAGATTGCTGCGAACAAAAAACGCCCGGCGGCGGTTGCCGTCGGGCGTTTGGCGATGCTTGCGGTTGTTCGCTTGCGATTTAGAACTGCTTGAACACCTTGGCGGGCGCGCCGCAGATGGGGCAGTTCTCGGGGGCAGCGGTGCCCTTCTCGATGTAGCCGCAGCCGGGGCACAGGAAGTAGGAGTCGTCGTCGGCGGCGTCGATGTTGTTGTACGCCTGCAGGTACAGCTCGGCGTGCACGGCCTCGGCCAGCTTGGCCTTCGTGAACACCTGCACGGCCTTGGCGTTGCCCTCTTCCTGGGCCTTCGCGATGAAGCCCGGGTACATGTCGGTGGTCTCGAAGATTTCGCCGTTGGCGGAAGCGACCAGGTTCAGGTCGATCTCTTCCAGCTCGGGGGCGTCGGCGACGGGGCGCTCGTAGCCCGGCTCCAGCTCCTCGACCAGGCCGGCCTCCAGGCGGATGTGCACCTGCTCGGCAGCGCTGGTGGCCTCCCACAAACGGCCCAGCTGCTCGTAGCCCTTCTCCTTCGCCAGCTTGGCGCAGGCGGCGTACTTCGCGGAAGCGCCGGTCTCGCCGCAGACGGCGGCCTTCAGGTTCTCAAGCGTGGTGCCAACTTCGCAGGTGGCGCCGGCAACGCGGTGGAAGTTGGAAGAGTTCTCGGCGGTGGGCAGCTCGGTGCGCTTATTCATAATGCATACTCCTTGTCGTCTGAATATGAAGTACATCTCGTCTTTGCTTATTGAGAACGAATCTCAATAAGTGCATAGTACCCGGTCGAACGCGTGACCGCAAGCACCAACAACGCGCAAATGCCCGACTTCGCACAACCGACACAGCGCAAACTACGGCGAACTTTACGGCAGGGCGCGCCGTTCGGGTGGCCTTGAGCGGTGCGGACAGCGTGCACTTTGCTCGAAGATGCAACTTTTCAGCGGCAATTCTCGTCGTGAATGCAACTTTTCACCAAATTTGCGATCGCACTGCGGGGTTTGGGGCAATTGCTTTGTGGCCGCTGCACAACATGCTGTTACGCAATCTGCTGACCTGCGGTTTGTCAATTTGCTAACCGTTTTCGACCCCTGTTTTGTCAATTTGCTAACCGAAAACAGGGTCGATTTCGTCAATTTGCTAACTTGATGACGCGACGTGACGCAGGGCTGTTGGCGTCACCAAGCGACAAGGAACGGTCGTCCGACGGATTCTCCTTGGCGGATGCTAGCCCCGTCCCCGCGTTGCGCCCCCCGTGTCGGCCTCCGTTCGCGCTATCGGCAAGGCAGGGCTCAGTGGCCAGATTTCCGCCTTCGGCCGGGCGCCTCCGCTTGTGGTAGCAAAAGTTACCCTTTGTTCTTCCCTTTGCGGCGTTGCTCGTTTATACTGCCGGGAAGTATCAAATGGTAAACAGTTGGAAATCGTGAACTGTTTACTTCGGGTTAAATGGAAACGAAGGGAATAACATGGGCGAGGAGCAGAAGGGCGGACGCATTGTCCGCTCGGGTCTGGCGCTGACGCTGGCAGGCACGTTGATGGTGCCTTCCACGGCCGCGTTTGCCGCCGACGGTGACGACCAGGCGCAGCAGCCTTCCGCGACATCGGCCGTTGAGCAGGCCATGCAGCAGGCGCAGGCCAACGGCACGGATGCGCAAGGCAACGTCACCATCATCGTGCAGCTTGAGGACGGCGGCTCGCAGGGCGTCAGCCTGTTCAGTCGCATCATGGGAACGGTGAAGCAGTCGCGCCACAGCTACTTCAAGGATCAAATCCGCAGCATGGTCAACGAAGAGCAGGCGCAAGGCATCGCGTTGCTCTCCGCCGAGGACGCCGACGACGCGTCCGGCGACGCGACGCAGGAGCAGCAGCCCGAATTCCAGGAGCTGCAGGACTACTACCACGCCATCGACGGCTTCGCCATCAAGGCGCCGGCGAACCTGCTGGAAACCATCCGCAGCCTGGACGGCGTGAAAAATGCGTTCATCGAGCGCGGCTATGAAGTGCCCGCCGACCAGGGCATTCAAGATGCCCCCATGAACCAGAATGCGCTGAACATGACCGAGGCCGACCAGGTTGACCAGCGTGGCGAAGGCCAGCTGGTGGCCATCATCGACTCGGGCCTTGACGTGAATCACTCCGCGTTCAAAGGAGACCTGAACGACGCCACCGTGGCTGAAACCGAGTCGGGCATCAGCGCGAAGATGACGCAGATGGGCGAGGGCAAGAACGGCCGCTACGTCAGCGAGAAGATACCGTTCGCATACGACTACGCCGACCACGACGCCGATGTGGACCCCGGCTCGCTGTCGGGCATGGATCACGGCACGCACGTGGCGGGCATCGTCGGCGCGAACGCCGGCGAGGTGCGCGGCACGGCCGAGGATGCGCAGATTGCCATGCTGAAGGTCAGCTGCAATTCCGACGGCACCATTTACGACAGCGCGCTTCTGGCCGCGTTCGACGACGCCGTGGTGCTCAAGCCCGATTCCGTGAACGTGTCGCTGGGATCCGACGCGGGCTTCTCCGACGCGGCGGCGTCCACGTACGGCGACGCCATCGAATCGCTGACGGCCACGGGCGCGTCGGTGAACATGGCGGCCGGCAACTCCTACACGTCGGGCTATAAGAACAAGTCGGGCAAGAACAAGCCTTTCGCGTCCGACCCCGACAGCTCCGTGCTGTCCTACCCGTCAGCTTTGCCCGAAACTGTGGCCGTGGCCAGCGTGAACAGCGCCGAGGACTCACCGGCGTTTCAAGCGGCCGATGGCAGCACCATTCCTTACATCGAAGCCAACAACCTGAACTATTATGGTTCGCCAAAGTTCTCCGCGCTGGAGGCCGGTACGTACGAGTACGTGGACGGCGGCGTGGGCAGCACGGCCGACGCCGCTGCGCTGTGGGAGAAATATCCCGACGGCATGGGCCGCAACACCATCGTGCTGGTGAAACGCGGCGCAGACGCCGACGGCAACGACCTCACCTTCGTCGACAAGGTGAACAACCTGTCGGGCCTGTCGCCGTACGCCGTGGTCATCTATGACGATCGCGATGAGCTGCTTACGTCGTTCGCCATCGACAGCTACGACACCACGGCCATCATGATCACGAAGGCTGCTGGCGAAAAGCTGCTGGCTGCCACCGACAAGCGCATCACGAAAGTGGACGGCCTGACCACGGCGCCGGCCACCGCGTATCAGATGAGCGATTTCTCCAGCTGGGGCCCCACCACTGACCTGAGCATCAAGCCCGAGGTCACGGCGCCCGGCGGCAATATCTACTCCACGGTCACGAACAACGACTACGGCTACAAGTCGGGCACGTCCATGGCAACGCCGCAGGTGGCGGGCATATCCGCGCAGGTGCGCCAGTACATCGCCTCCGACAAGAAGTTCGCCAGCTTCGATGCGTCCACGTACAGCGCGCTGGTGTCGCAGCTGCTCATGTCCACGGCCAGCCCCGTTGTCGACCCCATGGTGGACGATGGCCCCGCTACCTATTACAGCCCGCGCTTCCAGGGCGCCGGCCTGGTGAACGCGAAGGCGGCCATCAACACGCCCGCGTACCTGACGAACGAAGAAGCGGCTCAGCAGCGCCCGAAGGGCGAGATGGGCGAGTCGGCCGATGGCACGTGGAGCTTCACGCTGAAGCTGATGAACGTCGGCTCGACGGCGCAGACGTACGCGCTTGACGCCACCGCCATGTCCGAGCAGATCGCGGAAGGTTTGTTCGCGGGCAGCGACTACAACTGGACGGGTCGCGGCATCGACGTGACGTTCGGCGGCGACGCCAAGGACGGCAAGATCACCGTGCAGCCTTACGATGGCAATGACAACGACGGCAGCGCTACGCTGGTGGTCAACGTGCGAGCCACCGACGCGTTTAAGCAGTTCGTAGCCGAAAACGCTGCGAACGGCGCTTACGTGGAAGGCTTCGTGAAGTTGTCTGCCGAAAGCGAAGGCGGCGTCGACCTGTCCGCGCCTTTCCTGGGCTTCTATGGCGATTGGGATGCGCAAAGCGCCATCGACCCGGTGGCGGGCAGCGGCAACGAGCACATCGTGGGCAGCGCCATCATGAACCAGAACACGTCGAAGACGCTGGGCAAAAACCCGCTGGACAGCTATGGTGACGCCGACCCGGCAAAGGCTGTGGTATCTTCGTCGGCGGCAACGAACGCGCCCACGCGCCTGGTGCCGTTCACTATCATGCAACGCAACGCGCGCAGCTTGAGCTACGACTACCTGAACGCCGACAACGCATCGGTGCGCAACTACAGCTACGACTGGATTTCGAAGACCACGTACAACGACAGCGTGGGCACGTACCTGTACGTTGAGGACTACTATATCGATACGGCGAACAAGCCCATCTTCGACGGCTTGGACGCAAACGGCAATCAGCTGCCCGACGGCCAGTACACGCTGCGCCGTACCGCAACGCTGGCAACCGATGACGCCGCGCAGCAAACGCTCGACCAGACGTTCTATTACGATACCGAGAAACCGCAGGTCAGCAATGTGGAGCTGCAGGGCGAAGGCGATGAGCGCACCGTCGCGTTCGACGTGACCGACGGCAGCTGGTTCGCGGGCGTGAACTTCGTGGGGCCCGATGACGACCCGAAGAAGGCCGACGGCAAGTACTACCAGGTGAAGGTGCCCACCAGCCGTTGGGATAACGCCGCGGTGTCCGACCCCGTCGAAAACGCCGACGGCACGCGCACGTGGCACGTGTCCATCCCCGTGTCCGAGATCAGCAGCGGATGGAACGGCTGGAGCGGCCCGGGCCACAGCGGGCTGGCGTTCCCGAACGTGGTGCACATGCGCGCATGGGACTACGGCTCGAACATCAGCGACGATATCGAAGTGGTCGTGAACCCCGTGCCCGCCACGGGCGTGACGCTTTCGACCGACGCGCTGACGCTGGCGCCCGGCCAGGTGGGAAGCCTGTCGGCAACCGTTTCGCCGGCCGACTCCACGCAGACGAAGCTGGTGTGGGAAAGCTCGAATCCCGATGTGGTGAAGGTTGACGCCGATGGCAAGGTGGAAGGCGTGGCCGAAGGCACCGCCGAGGTGACGGTGGCCGTTGCCGACAACCCGGCTATCACCGCGAAGGCGCAGGTGAAGGTTGAGCAGGTGTCCAACACAACGGGCGTCGTGCTGTCGCAGGACACGGCAAAGCTGACGCTTGACGGGTCGCTGCAGGTGAGCGCCCTGGTGGCCGACGATTTCGCAACGGGCGGCGTGACGTGGGAAAGCTCGGACGAGTCCGTGGTGAAGGTGCAGCAGGCCGACGGCAAGCTGCGTCAGGTTTCCAACGCCGTGACGCTTGCGGCTCAGGGGCAAACGGGAGACGCCGACGTTACCGCAACGGTGACGAACGCGGCGGGCGAGAAGAAATCCGCCACCATCCATGTGCGCGCTGAGCAGGCCGATTACGCCGACTTCGTCATTGCCGACGGCGTGCTGACCGGTTATCGCGGCGAATCCACGAACCTGTCCATCCCCAACGACGTCACGTCCATCGCCGACGGCGTGTTCTCGGGGTCGGACATCCAAAGCGTGGTCATCCCAGCAAGCGTGACTGCCATTGGCAACGAGGCGTTCAAGAGCACGCACAGCCTGGGCAAAGTCATGTTCGCCGAGGGCAGCAAGCTTACGAGCATCGGCGACCGCGCGTTCTACGGGACGCAGGCACTTGGCGCCATCGACGTGCCCGAAGGCGTTACCCAGATGGGCGCGCAGGCGTTCGCCGTGTCCACGGTGCAGCGCGTGTCGCTGCCCAGCAGCCTGACGTACCTGGCGGAATCGGCGTTCGAAGACTCCATGTGCCTGTCCGACCTCACCGTTTCCGACAAGCTGACCAGCATCGGCGCTTCGGCGTTCGACGCGTGCTCGGCGTTGAACAAGATCAAGGTTCGCAGCGCCGACGGCTCGGTGCGCGAGGGGCTGCCTGCAAGCCTGGCCACCATCGGCGACAAGGCGTTCAACGGTGCGCGCCTGCAGTCGGTGAAGCTACCGGCCAGCGTGCGCATCATCGGCGCGAACGCGTTTGCCAGCAACGCCAGCCTGAAAACGCTTGAGCTCAACGACGGCCTTGAGTCCATCGGCGCCGCCGCGTTCGATGGTACGAATGCCGCTGCGGTGACTATCCCCGACACGGTGACGCGCGTGGGCGCGGGCGCGTTTGCGAACATGAAGCAGCTCAACGAGGTGACCGTGGGCAAGCAGGTGCCGGACGGCGCGCTCATCAGCGCATTCGTGGGCGACGCGGCGCTGCTGGAGTTCAAGGTTGCCGAAGGCGTGGCGAACTACTCGGCGCTTGACGGCGTGCTGCTGAACAAGGATGCAACGCAGCTGGTGGCCTTCCCGGCGGGTAAGAAGCTGCCGGGCGGCACGTACACGGTGCCCGCTTCCGTTCGCCAGGTGGCCGACAACGCATTCAACGGTGCGCAGGCGACGAAGGTCAACGTGCCCGACGGTCTGACCAGCATCGGCGCCTCGGCGTTTGCCAACGCAACGTTGACGTCGATGGTGCTGCCTGACGGCTTCACCACTATGGGCGAAGGTGCGTTTGCCGGTTGCTCGGCGATGACGTACATCAACATCGGCGGTGCGACGGAGATCCCCGCCAAGGCGTTCTCGAAGTGCGTGAGCTTGGAGACGGTGAACCTGCGCTGCGACTTGAACAAGCTGACGAAGATCGGCGCGCTGGCGTTCTCGGACGAGGAAACCACTGGCTCGGACGACGACTCCAGCACTGACGGCAAGGACACGGCATCCTACAACGGCGCCATCAAGGCCGTTATCCTGCCCGATTCCGTGACCGAAGTGGGCGCGAACGCGTTCAAGAACCTCACGGGCATGACGGCGGCGCATATCGGCGCGGGCATCGCCAGCGGCGGCGCGGAGCTGTTCGCGGGCGCTTCGTCGCTTGAAACGCTGACGGTTTCGGGCGAAAACCCGGTGTACTCGGCGCTGGACAACGTGCTGTACGCGCAGATGGACGACGGGCTGCACCTGGTCAAGAGCGCTGCGGCCAGCAAGACGGAGAACGTGGCCGTGCAAAGCGGCACCGTATCCATCGACCGCGAGGCGTTCCGCTCGAACCGCGTCATCAAGTCCGTAGTCATTCCCGAGGGCGTGAGGTCCATCGAGTGGGGCGCGTTCAACACGTGTGACAACCTGGCAAGCGTCACGTTCCCCGATAGCCTGCAGTACGTGGCTGACACGGCGTTTAACTGGGATTTGAACCTGAACTTCGTGGAGTTCGGCACGAACATCAAGCAGATGGGCAACCCGAAAAGCAATATCGGCGCCTCGGCGTTCTCGGGGCATCTGCCCACGCATTTGATTGTGCGCGGCGGCGACGGCGGACAGTACGTGTCCAGCTCGAAGCAGGACGACAGCATCATGCAGTCCGCATACTTCGGTCCTGGCATGACGAAGATCAGCTTTAGCGCATCGGAAACGTGCCCGAAGATTTTGGTGGTGCCTGCTGATCTGGAAAGCCTTGAGTTCGGCTGGAACATCGGCGGTTACGCCAGCGACGTGCGCATCTATGCGCCGGCGGGGTCGCAGGGCTACGATGTGGCGAAGGCGGCCATGCAGGGTACGTATGGCTCGCTTGACCCTGAGCATCAGCTGCTTGCGTACACGCCGCTTTCCGTGTCGCTTGCCGCGGCGGGCGCGGTGGAGCCGGGCCAGGTGACGCCGGTTACGGCCACGGCGCAGGGCGGCGTCAACGGGGCGAAAGAGTTCCGCTTCGTGGAGGTTTCGCCGTCTGGCCAGGAGAACGTGCTGGCCGATTGGTCTACCGCCGACACGCTGAACTGGGCCGTTCCCACCGATGGCTCCACCATTCGCGCCGACGTGCGCGACGCCACGTGGCTGACGGAGTCTTCAACGCTGCTGGGTGTTCAGCCGAAGGTGACGCTCGACAAGTCCGGTGTGGTAGTGGTTGGCGAAGGCCAAAACGCGCCGGTGCTGAACGCGACGGTGAGCGCGCCTGATGGGGCGGCGGTAACGTACCAGTGGTTCTGCGATGGGGCGGCCATCGAGGGCGCAACGGGTGCATCGTATGCGCCGGGCGCGGGCGACCATGCGTACCACGTGGTGGCGCGCGTGACCGTCGACGGCGTAAGCGTGAACGTGGCAAGTGCTGCGGTGACCGTGAAGACGGTGGCCGGGCTTGCGGCAGTTGACACGCAGGCGTTGTCCGATGCGGTGGCGGCGGCCGAGAAGCTCAACCGCGGCGACTACACGGCCGAAACGTGGGCGCCGTTCGCGAAGGCGTTGACCGCGGCCCGTGCGCAGCTGGTGAATCCTGAAAGTCAGGCGGCCGTCAATGGGGCGCTTGAGGCGTTGGTTGCCGCGCAGGGCGCGCTTGCGGAAGCGAACGTGGACACGGCTGCGCTGCAAGATGCCATTGTGGCAGCGGACAAGCTTGTCGAATCCGATTACACGGCGGATTCGTGGAAGGCGTTCTCGGCAGCGCTTGCCACGGCGAAGAACGTGCTGGCCAATCCCACTACGCAGCAGGCGGCCGACGATGCGTTGCACGCGCTGACTGATGCGCAAGCCGCGCTGGTGAAGGTTGCGCCGGCGCCCGACCCGAATCCCGATCCGGAACCGACGCCGAAGCCTGATCCCGCTCCCGATCCGGAACCGACGCCGAAGCCTGATCCCGACCCGAATCCGCAGCCTGGCGACGTTGATGTTGCCGGTTTGCAGCAGGCGGTTGAACAGGCGAAGCAGCTGAACGAGGCTGATTACACGGCGGATTCATGGAAGCTGTTCTCCGAAGCGCTGGCGGCGGCCGAGCGGCAGCTGGCCAACCCGACAAGCAGCGCCGACGTGAGCGCTGCGCTTGATGCGCTGACCAAGGCACAGGCTGGGCTGGTGAAGGTTGCTGCTGGAACGCCGGGCGATAAGGCCCCGACGGGCGAAACGCCTGCTAACGGTACGCCAGGTGCAAACAACGGTGCCGGTGGCAATGCCGGCGGTAGCGCGTCGGCCACATCGAGCCCGGCAGGCGGCACGTTGTCGCAGACCGGCGATGCGGCTCCGGTTGCTCCACTGGTGGCAACGGGCGTCTTCGGCGCCGTAGCGGCAGCGATCGCAGCGTTCTTCGCGCGCCGCAAAAATCGCGAGTAACCACGTGTTTGAAAGAAGGGGAGGCTCCTGTCTCCCCTTCTTTTGCAGGGCTTGATGCCAGCTGCGACACCGAACAGCCATGCAGCCAAAACTCGTAGGGAAGAGCGAAAGCTCTTCCCCAAATAGAAAGCGCCGAAGGCGCACCACCAATTTCCAAACAACGCGCGGCAGTTTCAGCACATTTGCTAGTTACGGAGAATTTGTAACAAAAGTTACCCACGGTTCTTCCCTTATTTGTGGACTTAGGTATACTTCTAACGTTTAGTACACCTGAGATAACAGTTCGAAAAAACCAACTGTTTGCCTGAGATAAATCGACACTCCGAACTGGTGGTTTGCAATCGCGTTTGGTCGTCGTTGGAAGATGAAAGGAACAGCGGAATGAAACAGGAAATGAGATACAGCGTTGTTCGTCGCGGAACTTCGCTGGTGCTGGCGGCCACGCTGGCCACGGGCATGGTGCCGGCAATCGCCCTGGCGCAAGATGCCGGCAACGACGGCGCAACCCCCGTGGCGCTCTCTGGCGAGGGCCAGCAGAAGCAGTACGATCTGGAGGTTGGCAAGGCATATACGGTCAACGTTGCATACGATGCCGAGGGTTCTATGGCCGCCATGGTCAAGCAAATGATCGGCAAGTATTTCGGCAACCAGGTCGACATCGTCGCGCAAGCGGACGGCACGTACAACGTGGTGGTAGGCTTCGCCGAATACAGCGCCGCAATCGGCGACATGACCGTCAATGGGAACAAGATTTCCCAGTCTGCGGACCATACGTATACGTTCAACGTTTCCTCGCTTGATGACGTCATCAAGGCGAACATCGTCATCGGCGGCGCCATGGCGGGCATGTTCCCGGCAGGTATCGACTACACCATGACGCTCGACACCTCCACGCTTCCCATCAAAGAAGCCGATGCGGCTTACGAAACCGGTTTCAAGCTGTTCTTCAAGGGCGAAGATGCCACGTCCAAGTATGGTGGCAGCTTCCAGGACAAGGTGAAGGTGACTCCGGCCAAAAACGGCTACACCGTCGAGCTGACGGCGAATTCGCTGGGCGCGGGCAACACGCTTGGAGACATCACGTTTGCGGGCGTGAAGGTGCCGAAGGTGGTGCACGAGGACGGCTCGGCCACGTATTCACTGCCGCTACCTGGAGTTGACGGCACGTACAACATCACGTTCGGCTACACACTAAAAGCGGGCCCCACGGGTTTGATGACGAATTTGCACCCGTTCCAGCTGGTCATCGGCGATGCGACGCCAAAACCTTCTTCCGTTGATAGGACGGGCCTGACGTCTAAAATCGTGGTTGCCGAGAAGGCACTTGCCGCGGGCGGGAAGACCGACGGCGCGAACGCGGCGCTGCAGAAGGCCATCGACGACGCTTACGTTGCCGTCGACTCGGCCAACGCAACGGACGACAGCATTGCTAATGCCATTACGGCTTTGAGCGCATCTGTGGAGGCGTTCAACAACCCCGGAGGCACCAAGCCCAAGCCTGGTCAGGACGAGCAGCAGGTTGACAAGACCGCACTGAACGTTGCCATTGCGAAGGCGAAGGCCATCGAGCGGGGCAACAAGACCGACAAGGCGTTCGCTGCGCTGCAGGAGGCCATTGCCATCGCCGAGAAGGCTGCTGCCAACGACAAGATTCCTCAGGCGGGCGTGAACGCGGCAACCGAGCAGCTGAATGCGGCCATTGAAGCGTTCGACAACTCCGCCGATAAGCCCTCTAGTTCGAAGGCTGATTTCAAGCTTGAACAGGGCAAGGAGTACACCGTGCCTGCCAAGCTGGTGAAGGCCGATGGCTCGGACTCCATGGCTGCCCAGTATTTCGAGCAGAACGCCACGGTGGTGTGGGACGGCGCTCATTATAAGGTGCGCTTCGGTATTACCGCTGCCGGCGCTGAGTACATCAAGGGCGTTTCGCATGCTGGCGCCGATGCAACCAGCCTGGGCAACAACCAGTATGAAGTGACGGTCGACTCGCTGGCAGAGGCAATCGAGCTGACCTTCGGCCTGAGCACGCCGGTGGGCGATATGCAGCAGACGGCATACCTGAGCATGGACACCACCAGCCTGCCCACCACCAGCGGCGAGCCGATCAAGCCGAGCAACCCGAACGATAACGCGGGCAACAACGGTGGCAACAACTCCGGCACTACCACCACCGACCCCGCTGGCCAGAAGGCTGAGCAGGGCTTCCAGGTTGGCCACACCTATCAAGTGCCCGTTTCTTGGCTGAAGCAGAACAGCTCCGAGACGTCCATGGCCGCGAAGTACTTCGGCGACACCGCGCTGGTCCGCCCGCAGTCCGACGGCACGTTCAAGGTGAGCTTCTCGGCCACCAGCGAAGGCGCTAGCCACATCATCTCGCTGGCGTACAACGGCTCCACGCTGGCGAAAAGCGGCAACCAGTACACCGTTTCCATTCCGAAGGCCGACTCCGACACGGTGGTGCCCATCAGCATGACCATCAAGGAGATGGAGCAGCTTGGCGGCGGCGCGCAGGTTGCCGACATGCACCTGAAGCTGTCGCAGGCCAAGGACCTGGGCACGGGTCAGGACTCCGTGGTGGCTTCTAGCAGCACCACCATGGCGCAGACCGGTGACGTCGCTGCCGGTGTTGCGGGCGCTGCTGCGGTTGCGGCCCTGGTGGCCGGCGGCGTTGCCGTGGCGTCCCGTCGCCGCAGCAAGCGGCAGTAGCAGCCGGTCGCCCTTGCGTGCCGGCATTCGCCTTGCAGCATTTCGCGAACTCGGGCGGGGCTGATGCGGCGCAAAGCAAGGGCGGCTGCCGTGCGTGACGACGCTTGGGGCGCTTGCTGGCATGCCGGGCGCTGGCTCGCAAACTCGATTGCCACGCTTGCGCGTTATTGATTTCGGGGCGTGCGTTTGCCTCGTTGCCTGCGGGGGCAGCCCCTTTGCGGGCGAAGCGAAAGGCCGGCCTCGCAGTGCGGGGCCGGCCTGTTCGCCGTTTAATAAGTGGAATCGTTTTCCCTGTTCAGAAGGAGAAATCCATGACGAAGCGAATGGTTCGCAGCACGTTGGCCACCGTGTGCGCGGTGGTGGTGGCGCTTGCTGTTTCGGCGGTGGCCCACGTTGGCGTGGCGCATGCCGCCACGTCGGCCGTGTACACGGCGGCGACCGTGCCGTCGTACAGCAACCCGGTTACGGGAAGTATCGAAGACTCCGCAGGTCAGAGCAACATTGCGCTGGCCGAATCCATGACCACGGGCTGCACGTACCCGGCGGCGCTCGTGGAAACCGACACTGCGGGCAACACGTTCGTGACGCTGCGCTTCAAGCTGGCCGACCAGATGGGCGCCATGGCGTTCTGGGCCGACAACGCCGGCGACGGCGCGTTTGCCGAGGTGGAGGCCACGCAGATGCAGACGTCCGCCGTGGGCGACACCGCGGTGGCCGACTGGCGCTTCCAGGTGCCCAGCAAGACGTCGAACATCCGCGTCAGCATGTACGTGAACCCCATGAGCCGCGCCGTTGTCTATTTCGTGCAGCTGGCGGACCTGGCGGAGGGCAACACGGACGCGCTGCCGTTCGTCGAGAGCATCGTGCCTGGTGAGGAAGCCGCTGAGCCGGCGCCGGCGGCCCAGAGCGAAACCGTGCCTGCCGCTGACGCCGCCGCAACCGCAACAAGCGAAGCTGCTCCGAGCGCCGATTCCGCAGCGAATTCCGGCGTGAAGGAGTACAACGCCGATGGCCAGGAAACCACCGAAGGCAGCCAGTCCGCCCCGCTTGATGGCGCCACCACCGGCGCTGTTGTGGCGGGCATCGTGGTGGTAGTTGTTATCGCCGGCGTGATCGCATACTTCGCGTATCTCAAGCCCAAGCGCGCTAAGCAAGCCGCCGCGGCCGCCGCAGCAGCCGCCGCCGCGAAGCCGAAGGGCAAGTAGCGTGCGCAGCGAACAGCAAGGCGGGGGGCGGCAGGGCGCTTGCGTTTCCCCGATGGGCGCTCCTTTGCCGCCATCGCCTGAAGGTGCGGCGAGCTCAGCTGGCAAAAAACCTGCTCAACGGCAGCTTTCTGCAGCACTCGCACAGGCTTCCGCCAATGCTTGGCAGCCACGCGCTTGCCGCGCGATGACGCGTCGTCGCTTCGTCGGCGGCCTGGCGGTGGCCGCGCTGTCGGCGGCGGCGCTGCCGCTTGCCGGCTGCGTCGACCAGCATCCATATCGCAATGCCGACGGCACCGAGCAGCAGCGGCTCATCGCCACATCGCCCGCCGTGGCCACCATCTGCGACAAGCTGGACCTTGACCTGGTGGGCGTGTGCAGCTCCTCGCGCGACATGCCCGAGCGCTACGCGCAGCTTCCCCAGGTGGGAAGCCCCATGTCGCCCGATTTGGAAGTGGTGAAGTCGCTGCATCCCAGCTGCGTCATCGGCCCGAATTCGCTCATCGACGACCTGCGCCCGGAGTACGCCGGCATTGCGGTGGCGTGCATGTTTTTGGATCTGCGCAGCGTCGAGGGCATGTACGCCAGCATCTCGGCCATGGGCGCGAAGTTCGACCGTCGCGAACAGGCGGCGGCGCTTGTGTCGGAATATGATGCGTTCATGGCCGATTATCGCGCCAGCATCGACGGCAAGCCGCAGCCGAGCGTGCTGGTGCTCATGGGCCTGCCCGGCAGCTACATTGTGGCCACCGAGAACAGCTACGCCGGCAGCTTGGTGGCGCTTGCGGGCGGGCAAAACGTGTATGCCGGTTCCGACCAGGAGTTCCTGAATGTGAACACCGAAGACATGCAGGCGCGCGACCCCGACATCATCCTGCGTACGGCGCACGCGCTGCCAGACCAGGTCATGGCCATGTTCGCCGACGAATTCGCCACGAACGACGTGTGGAAGCACTTCCGCGCGGTGAAGGAAGGGCGCGTGTACGACCTGCCGTACGACCAGTTCGGCATGAGTGCCACGTTCAATTACCCCGATGCGTTGCAGACGCTGCAACCCATGCTGTACGGCGAGGAAGGCTAAGCTATGGTAGGTACTGGAAGGAAAATAGCCGCGTTCGTGGTGACGGCGTTGGCGCTTGTGGCGCTGTTCTTCGTTGCCGTGAACACGGGCAGCTTGCAGGTAAGCCCAGAACAGCTGGTCAGCGGCCTGTTCGTCGAATACGACGACACGGTTGCCACCATCTACGACCTGCGTTTCCCGCGCATCTTCATTGCCATGGTGGGCGGCGCGGCGCTGGCGGTTTCGGGCACGCTTCTGCAGGCGGTCATCCGCAACCCGCTGGCCGATCCGGGCATCATCGGCGTGTCAAGCGGCGCAAGCCTGGCGGCTGTGCTGGTGACGGCATTCGCGCCGGCGCTGTTTTACTTCACGCCGCTGTTCGCGTTCGCGGGCGGCATGGTGGCGTTCGGCCTGGTGTACAGCCTGTCGTGGCGTGGCGGGCTTTCGCCGCTGCGCGTCATTTTGGTGGGCGTGGCCGTCAGCGCCATGTTCTCGGGCATTTCCAGCGCGTTCAGCTCGGGCACGGGCGGAACGCTGTCGGGCGTGGCCAGCATCGTGAACGCGAACATCACCATGAAAACGTGGAGCGATCTGGAAACGCTTGCGGGTTACGCGGCCGTGGGGCTGATCGTTGCGCTGCTGGTGACGAAGCGCTGCGACCTGCTTTCGCTTGAGGATAAAACGGCGCGCAGCTTAGGCCTGGACGTGAACAAAAATCGCATCTTTATCAGCGCCGTTGCCGTGCTGCTGGCGTCCATTTCCACGGCCATCATCGGCCCCATCAGCTTTTTGGGCCTGATCGTGCCGCACATCGCGCGCTTGCTGGTGGGCACGTCGCACAAGTGGCTGGTGCCTTACAGCATGCTGCTTGGCGCGTTCTGCCTGCTTCTGGCCGACACGCTCGGCCGCACCATTGCGGCTCCGTATGAGATTAGCGCCGCCGTCATCATGTCGGTGGTAGGCGGCCCGGCGTTCATCCTGCTGCTCCGAAAGGCGCGTGGTACCTATGGCGAATAACGAAAACGAGCAGCTGACCGCCGCGCCTTCGGCCGGTGTGGCTGATGAGATGGAGGGGAAGGCCGGCGCTAGCTTGACGGATTCGGTGCCCGCTGCCCCCGTCTTCACTGTAAACGGGCTGCAATTCGCTTACGACCACGGGCGCGTGCCCATATTCGATGGCCTGGACCTGACCATTCCCGAGGGGCAAATCACCACGCTCATCGGGGCAAACGGCTCGGGTAAGTCCACGCTGTTCAATCTGCTGACGAAAAACCTCAAGCCCACGGGCGGCAGCATCCACCTGCGCGGCGGCGACGTGTCCGCGCTGCGCCTGCGCGATTTCGCGCGGCTGGTGGCCATCGTGCACCAGAAGAACTCCGCGCCGGGCGACCTGGCGGTGGAGAAGCTGGTGGGCTACGGGCGCTTCCCGTACCACGGCGTGGGCAGCGCGGCAAGCACCGAGGAAGACGAGCGCATGGTGGCCTGGGCGCTTGAGGTGACGGGCCTGACCGAGTACGCGCGCCGGCCGGTGTCTGCGCTGTCGGGCGGGCAGGCGCAGCGCGTGTGGATTGCCATGGCGCTTGCGCAGGGCTCGGACGTGCTGTTGCTCGACGAGCCCACCACGTACCTGGACATCCGCTATCAGCTGGACATCCTGCACCTAGTCAAACGCCTGAACAGCGAATTCGGCATGACGGTGACCATGGTGCTGCACGACGTGAACCAAGCGCTGCGCTACAGCGACAACCTGGTGGCGCTGGCCGGCGGACGCATCGTCGCGCAAGGCGCGCCTGACAGCATCATCACGCCCAACCTGCTCGAGCAAGTCTACGGCGTGCGCCTAGGCGTCACCACCATCGAAGGCAAGCCCTTCGTGCTGGCGGTGTAGAAGCGCGCTTCGCGGCGGACTCCCAGAGCAGCTCCCCCCGCATCGCGAAGGCAAGCCCTTCGTCCTGGCAGTATAGGAGCGCGCTTCGCGTATGGGTGGGTAGCTTCTGCGCGGGTGGGTTGCGCGTTTGGCGCAGGATTTCGAACTTTCCGAATGCGAAAACGGGGCTGAGGCCTCGTTTTCGTTGTGCTTGGACAAGATTTTGAACTTTCCGAATCTGTTCGCGCTCGAATAGGCTCGGAAAGTTCAAAATCCTGCACCAAATGTCGGCCAGGGCGAATGATAAGCTCGGAAAGTTCGATTTCTTGCACCAACCATCCGCTCGGGTGAAAGTTGGGCTCGGAAAGTTCGAAATCCTGCATTCCGGCTCATTTCGCTTCCGCCATACGGTCGTTACTGCGGCGTTGCGCAGACATCCCGGAATCATACCGGTGTTGATTTCGGGCGGCAGCGGGAGTACTGCGTTCCGCAGCCGTTCTTATACGTCAAAACCGTGCCAGGCGAGCAGGTCCTTCCGCATCGCTTGCTGCTTGTGCGCCCATGAAGCTTGTGGGCGGAACTTGCGGCCCATCTTTTTCGCGATGGCGCGTGCGATGCCATCCATGCCATGCTCGCTAAGCGCCTGTTGCGCGGTAATTTCGAACACGGAATAGCCTCGTTCCTCGAGGGCCGTCTGCCGATGTGCGTCTGCGTTGATGCGTTCAGCGCCGGTATGGAACTGGGTGCTTTGATATTCGGCGCAAATTTTGTGCTCGGGCCAGCAAATATCAGCAACTACGTACGATTTCCCCGATGTTGCCCTGCCGTTTTTCGACAAGTTGATCCTGTAGTTCATCTGCGGTTTTGTCAGACCGAATCCTCCGTATGCGCAAGGAAGCGTCAGCGAAATCGCTGCGATGGTTTCCATGGGTGATGCCGAGTGCGCGCAAACGAATCGGAGTGCAAGCTGCGCTTTCTTGCCGCCTTTTGTCCAGGGGCCGCAGTCCGCGAGCTGCTGGAACGAGGTCGGCGTGCCGAATGAGTCGCGCTGGCGAAAACCGCGCTCAGCGCCGTTGGAAAGTCGATAATCCCCGCACAGCTCAAAGCCAAGGCAAACGAGCTCAACAAGCGAAAGCGACGGCGCCATTTGCTGAAACAGGAAATGCGGCGACGCGACGTAGCGGTCGCTATCGATGCGCGTTAAGGCTCGGCGCGGGAGCACCGGGGGTGGAACATGGCATCGGACAAGATTGCTTCGACATCGCGCCCTTTCGTCAGCCACTAGCAGGTGGACGGGCTTTTCGGCATCTTGCGGCATGTCGGCAAGAAGCGCCTCCGCCTCATTGCGAGAGGGCTTTGCGTGAGCGATCGCGCGCGCAATTTCGGGTTGGCGTGCGGGTTGGCGCATCCCGGCCTCGGGGTTGTCGAATAATCCCGTACGATAAAGTTGGAGCGCCGATATGTGGGTGATTACGGTGGTCATGGGCTGCATCATAGCATGCGAAATATCCCTTTGAACTGGAAAAATGCTGGTGCAAGACCTGGGTAAGATTCCGGTGTGTGCTCAAGGTGCAAACCGGTAAGGTTCCGCGTGCTTTTGCTGGACAAGCTAACGAAATTGGCGAAATGGCGGGCAATCGAGCGATTTTCGGGCGTCGATGATGCGCTGTCGCGCACAGCCAGGGGACCGGGGCGAAAACCTTCCGGATGGGCTAGAGATGATGGTTTTTGGACGCGAATCCGTATCAGCGTTTCCTGGGGGGTGGAACCGGCGAATCTTGGTGATGCTGCGGCGGCGGAGGGTGAAGAGCAGGCGCGAAAGCGGAGATGAAAGCACAGGGGGCGAAGGGCAAAGGCGAAGACGGGGGCGCGAAAGCAAAGACGGAAGGCGAAAACGATAATAGAGGCAGGGGCAGAAACAGAAGCGCAGGCAGAACTAGAGGCAAAGGTGGAAATAGAGGCAATAGGCGGAGATGGAAGCAGGGGGCAAAGGCGGAGGCCACGAAGGTGGGACGTGAAGGGTGATTCGCGGGCGTGTGGCCGGCGTTTGCTGGATGTTGTGTTGCTCGGCGTAGCCGTTGGTGTGCTGTTGGAGGGAGTTTGGTGCAAGATTTTGAACTTTCCGAATGGAATTGCTCGTGGAATTGTGGCTTCAGATTCGGAAAGTTCGATTTCTTGCACGATACGAGCTTAGAGGGGGTGTTTCTCATTCGGAAAGTTCAAAATCTTGTCCTATTTCGATTGGGAAATGAACGAAGGCTCGGAAAGTTCAAAATCTTGCACAAAGGGGGCTTCGATGCTGCGAGAGAGACGCCGCGAAGCCGGACCTGGGTGTAACGGCTCGGTGCGCGAAACCGGACTTGGGCGCGACAACTCGGCGCGCGAAAGCGCGCTGCCGGCGGCTTGCGAGGTGAGCGGGATGTGGCGAAGCTGGGCTTGACGGGATCGGGGGACAGGTACCGGGGGCGGCGCAACTGGCTGAACCGCTATGCTCGTCCGAACTTCTGCGCGGGCCTCGGACTCGCGTCGTTGCTGTCTGGCATTCGACGCCGCCTTTCGCTGGGGTTCGTTGCCTGACTGCTTAATTGCATCAAAGGCTGGCGCTACTCACCGTGCTTGGCGTTGGCCTGCGGGAACACCACACCTTCGAAAATAAGCCTGCGGGAACGTCTCCGAGCAATTGCCTGCGGGGCGTCTTCGCAAACGAAAAAATCCGTTCGACAAATTAACAATGGTATCTAAGGGTAACTTTTGCTACTATCGATAAGTAATCCAAAGATAACATCGCACGAGAACGCTGTTCGCGCAGTGTTGGGCGAGTGCGCGCTCTGGGCTCGGCTTGGCTTGCGCTTGTCTGCGTGCTGCGAACGGTTATGCGGTTGCTTGCAATCGCTCATCATTGCGAGCTCGTCCGAGGTCGCAATGATGGCGAGTTTGGCGTGACGGCGCGTGTACCGTCGGCGATGCATCTATCCGGATGGGAATGAGTGGAAGCAGGAAAGGAACAGGACATGCACCCAACCATGCAAGAGAGCCTGACTGGCATGATTCGCGGCGGCTTGGCCGTTACGCTGGCAAGCACGCTCATGGTTCCCGCGGCCGCGCTGGCAAATCCCGCGCAGGACGACGCGGCGAATCAGACAGCTCGAACCCAGCAGGCGCAAGGCTCATCCGCGTCCGTTGCGGCGGAGTCGGCGGCGCAGGCAGCAGATTCCGACCAAAGCGCGGACTTCGATACAAACGCTTCCAATCAGGATGTCGGCGCATTGCTGACGCCCATGGGCGGGGCCACCTCCGAAGCCGAAGTCGGAGAAACCGCAGGTGGGACAAACCTTCTGGACGGCGTGGGGCAAGATCCCAACGAAAAAGTCACCATTATTGTGCAGCTTGAGGACGGCGGCAACCAGGGCGTCAGCCTGTTCAGCAATCTGCTGGGCCGTGCGCAACAAGACCGTCACGCGTACTTCAAAGACTGCATCCGCCAGGTGGTGGCGCAACAGCTGGGCACCGACGAAAACGGCGGCATCCAGCTGCTCTCGACGCAGGCTGCCGATGACGCCGTTCAGGAGCTGCACGACTATTACCACGTCATCGACGGTTTCGCCATCAAGGCGCCCGCGGGCGTGCTTGACGACATCAAGGCCATGGACGGCGTGAAGCGCGCGGTCTTGGGCGAAAACCTTGACATTCCCCAGGACGAAGGCGAGCAAGCTGCGCCGAAAAACCAAAGCTCGCTTGACATGACCGCGGCCGATCAGGTTGAAGAAACCGGCGAGGGCCAGACCGTTGCCATCATCGACTCGGGTGTGGCAACGGGTCATGAAGCGTTCTCCGGCGACCTGGACGACAACGCGGTGGCGCTGACTTCGGGCGCTGTCTCCAGCTTGCAGGGCTCCATGGTGGCCGGCGGCCAGCACGGCGTGTACGTGAGCGAGAAAATCCCCTTCGCATACGACTACGCCGACTACGACACGGAAGTCACGCCGAAATCATCCGACCTGGAGCACGGCACGCACGTGGCGGGCATTGCCGCAGCAAACGCCGGCGAAATCCGCGGCACGGCGCCCGACTCCCAGATCATCGCCATGAAGGTGGCCTCCGACGTCACCGGTTCCATCCCCAACGACGCCATCCTTGCCGCACTCGACGACTGCGCGGTGCTTGCACCCGACGCTATCAACATGTCGCTGGGCACGGACGGCGGCTTCTCGAAATACGGCTCCGAAGTGTTCGACGAGGCGCTGCACAAGCTGGAAGACCTTGGCGTCACCGTTAACGTTGCCGCAGGTAACGCGTACTCTGCCGCTTTTGGCAACCAGTCCGGCGAAAGCAAACCGTATGCAGAAGACCCTGACAGCGGCATCGTGTCGTCGCCTTCCACGTCGGTTAGCGCGTTTTCCGTGGCCAGCGTGAACAACTCGCTGCCTCGAAGCGCGTTCAAGGCTGCCGACGGCACCGTCATTGGCTACGACAAGATGGGCATCCAGCGCAACGGTCAAAACAGCGGCGAAACGGCGCCCGACCTTACCGGTATCGAGGACGGCACGTACGACCTGGTTGATCTGGGCTATGGTTCTGCTAATGAAACGAACGAATGGGGTAATGCGAACAACTGGGACCTCAGCAACAAGATCGTCCTGGTCAAGCGCGGAAAAGCGAATGAGTCTGACCCGAATCTCACGTTCACCGAAAAGATTCAGAACATCATGAGCAACGCCGGTGCGATGGGCTGGCCGAAAGCCATCATCGTGTACAACAACGAGCCTGGCGCCCTTGACAACGCTGCCGTTTCGGACATGAACCTGTACTTCCCCGTGGTGTGCATCTCCGGCGATGACGGCGAGCTGCTGGCGAATTCCGAAACGAAAACCGTGACTGTGGACTCAGGTGCCTCGTTGCCGGCATCCACGGACTACGCCATGAGCGACTTCTCCAGCTGGGGCGTCACGCCCGATTTGAACCTGAAACCTGAAATCACCGCGCCGGGCGGCAACATCTACTCAAGCGTTTTGGACAATGGCTACGCTTACATGTCCGGCACGTCCATGGCAACACCGCAGATGACGGGCATTTCGGCGCAGATGCATCAATATATCGAAAACGACGCGAAATTCGCGGGCTTAAGCGGCGCCGAGCGCAGCGATGCGGTGACGCAGCTGCTTATGTCAACGGCCACGCCTATTGCGGACCAGGCGGTTGAAGGCAGCTACTATAGCCCGCGCAAACAGGGCGCCGGCCTGGCGAACGTGAAGGCCGCAACCGCATCCGACGTGTTCGCCACCGTTGAAGGCGCCAGCGATGTTTCGCGCCCGAAGGCTGACCTGGGTGAATCCGCTACCGGCGCATGGAATTTCGCGGTGACGTTGACCAACCTTGGCGCCGAAGAGCATACGTTTGCGGCGGATGGCGCGGCGCTGTCCGAACAGGTTGCCGACGGCTTGTTCCAGCTGCAATCCGATAACTGGACCGGCAAGGGCATCGATGTGACGTTCAGCGGCGACGCCTATAACGCGGCGTCAGGCACGGTAAGCGTTCCGGCGGGCGGCAAGGCAAGCTTCACCGTATCTGTGACCTGCGGCGATGTGTTCGCCAGCTGGGCTGCGCAGAACACTCCCAACGGCACGTTCGTCGACGGCTTCGCGCTGCTTGCTGCAACGGACGGCGGTGTTGACCTGTCCGTGCCGTTTTTGGGCTTCTACGGCGACTGGTCCCAGAGCAACGTGTTCGACGGCCAGGCCATAACCGAAGACGGCACGGGTTCGTACCACATGTACGGCACCGTGAACTCCGACCCGAACGGCTTGCCGCTTGGCGTGAACCTGCTTGACGCAACCGCAAGCGCGCTGGTGCAGGCGGGCGATTACAGCAAGGTCGACGTCAACAAGATGGTTGTATCGAACATGGGCTACGACAGTGCCCCCAGCCAACTCATCCCGCTGACGGGCCTGCTGCGCGGCGTCGACAACCTGACGTACACGTACAAGAAAGAGGCGGGCGAAACCGTGCTGGAGTACAGCCACGATGCGGTTTCGAAATCGTACTACTATGCAAGCGGCGGGTACGTGATCCCGGCCGATGCGCGCATCGGCTACTATTCCTCGTTTGCCGGCAAGGACGGCGATGGGCGCCGTCTGCCCGACGGCAAGTACACGCTGGAGCGCACGGCCGCAACCGCAGGTCCGGGCGGGGAAACGCAAACCGACCAAGTGGCCTCGTTCTATTACGACACCACGGGCCCGCAAATCACCGATATCGAGTATGCGGGCGAAGGCGAGGAAGCCACCGTCAGCTTCAAGGTGACCGACCTTTCCTGGCTGGCGGCCTTCGACTTCCACGATCCCGAAACCGGTGGCTACTTCTATCGCATCAACCCCACGTCCGACCCCGTGACCAACGAGGACGGCACGCACACGTGGAGTTTCACGACGAAGATTTCCGACATCAAGGCGGCGTGGGACAAGGTGGAGACGCAGATCGGCGGCACCGACCCGTGCCCGAACACCGTTCCGCTGTACGCGTGGGACTACGGCCTGAACCCCAGCAAGCCCGCGTCCGTGGTGGTGACCCCGATTGCTGCCGAGTCGGTGACGCTTGATTCCACCGAGCTTTCGCTGTCGCCTGGCCAGCAGACGCAGCTGAACGCAACGGTGCTTCCCGAGGAATCCACCGAGAAGAACCTGGTGTGGTCAAGCTCCGATGGGTCCGTGGCAACGGTCGACCAGGCTGGCAACGTGACCGCTGTAGCCGACGGCACCGCAACCATCACGGCTGCTTCCGCGCTCAATCCCGACGTGAAAGCACAGGCTACGGTGAACGTGGCAGCGGTATCCGACGAGGTGGGCATTGTGATGGCCAGCAAGTCCGTCCGCATTGCGCCCGACGGATCAACCCAGGTCAAAGCCCTTGTGGCCGATAGCCTGAAAGGGCAAACCGTCACGTGGACCAGCGACAATGCCGATATCGCTTCCGTTGAGGCAAACGAAGACGGGTCGGCCACGGTAACGGCCGGCACCGGCATCGGCAACGCCACGCTTACCGCTTCGGTGCAGGGCCTTGACGGCAAGACGCGCTCGGCAACCATGACCGCGGAAGTGCGCCCCGCCAACTACGACGAATTCGTCATCGACGAGGCCACGGGCACGATGCTTGGCTACGCGGGCAACAGCTCCTATGTTGAGGTGCCGAACAACGTCAAGCGCATCAACGATCAGGCGTTCATGAGCACGCCCGTGCAGGAAGTGGTTGTGCCCTCGTCGGTGGAAAGCGTCGGCTATCAGGCGTTCTCCAACTGCCCGAAGCTCACCACCGTCACGTTCCAGGACACGGCTGAGCGCCCCAGCCAGCTGCGCGAAGTGGGCGAGCAGGCGTTCTACAACAACCTGAAGCTCAAGGAAGTGAAGTTCCCGAAGTCCGTGGAGAAACTGGGCGCGGGCGTTCTGTCCAGCACCACGGTGCAGGTGGTCGACTTCGGCGGTGCAACGGTTATCCCCAGCGATGCGCTTTCGTCGAGCCCGCAGGCTTACGACGTGACCGTGTCCGACAACGTCACGAAAATCGGCGACGGCGCGTTTATGGCGTGCCTGGGCTTGGGCGAGCTGAAACTTGCCGATGTGGAAGGTGCGCAGGACGGCGAAACGAAGGGCCTGCCGTCGCAGCTGCAGGAAATCGGCTCAAACGCGTTTAGCGGCACGGCGCTTTCCGGAGAAATCGTTATGCCATCTGGCGTGAAGACCATCGGCGATGGCGCGTTCGGCCTTGCCTCGGGCATCACGTCCGTGCAGCTCAACGAGGGGCTGAAGTACCTTGGCGGCAGCGCGTTTGCGTCTACGAGGATCACGGAGCTGACGGTGCCCGATTCGGTCAACAGCGTTGGCGAAGGCGTGTTTGCGTCCATGGGCAGCCTGTCCACCATCAATTTGAACGCCAACATCCCCGACGGCGCGCTTGTCAAGGGTTTCGTGGGCGACACGTCATTGCTGCACATCAACATCCCGAAGGATTGCAAGCACTACAGCGTGAAAGATGACGTGCTGTTCAACAAAGATGGAAGCCAGCTCATTACGTATCCGCTGGGCGTTTCGGGCTCTTATGCCGTGCCTGAAGGCGTGACGGAAATCTGCGACTACGCGTTCTACCAGGGCGCTGAAACCGAGGTGACGTTCCCCAGCACGCTGAAGAGCGCAGGCGAGTATTCGTTCTGCGAAGGCAAGCTTGCCGGCTCCGTGGTGCTGCCCGACGGCATGGAAACGGTGGGGCACGGGTCGTTCATGAACCTTGCGATTACCAGCGCGAACATCGGCGGCGCTATCAGCCTTGGCGGCAGCGCGTTCTATAGCTGTACGAGTCTGACCGACGTCGACCTGCGCACCGACCTGAACCGTCTGCAGTCTGTGGGCAATCAGTGCTTCGGGCTCAGCTCGGCCATCCAGGCCATCATCATGCCCGATTCGCTGACCACGCTTGGCGAAGGCGCGTTCTCCAACATCTCCGCGTTGAAGAAGGTGCACATCGGCGCGGGCCTGACCGGCAACATCTCCATGTTCGTGACTGGTGCCAACGAGCTGTCCGAGCTGACGGTTTCCGAGGACAACCCCGTGTATTCGGCTGACTACAACGTGCTGTACGGCAACATGGAGTACAGCAACGGCGAGAAGGACGGCTACGGCAACACGCTGCTGTCGGGCAAGCACCTGATCTTGTCGCTGCCCACGAACGACTTCGAGGAATACGAGGTTGCGCCGGGCACGGTGGAGATCGATGCGCAGGCGTTCCGCAACAACGCGAACCTCAAGAAGGTCGTGCTGCCCGAGGGCCTTCGCCAGTTGGATACGGGCGCGTTCAATAATTGCACGTCGCTGACGGACATCAACTTTCCCAACAGCTTGGAGCACGTGGACGGCCTGTACAGCGTGCCGCTTGACGTTGCCGATTTCGGGCCGAACGTGTCGTACATCTCCGACAGCGCGTTTATGGGAGACATGCCGAACCACCTGATCCTGCGCGGCATGACTGGATCGGGGGCGTTCGAGGACTCAATGGACTTCACCGATGACGGCTTCATGGCCTCGGCGTACTTCGGGCCAGGCGTGAAGAAAGCGCGCTTCAACAACGTGGCGCTGCAAACCATTGTGCTGTCATCTACGGTGGAGGCGTTCAGCATCGCCGGCACGGCGTTCGGTGGCGACACTGCCGAGGAAACGGCCGAGCGCGTGAACCAGGTGTACGTGTACGCCGGAAGCGAGGAAGTGGCACAGCTTGCGAAGGATTCGCTGAGTGCCGAATTCGAGGACATGAAGGAGGCCATGTTCGCATGGTGGGGTCAGCTACCGGCCGACTTTGACATTGATGCGTGGACCGCTTCTCACATCAAGCTGTACACGCCGCTTGCCGTGGAGCTGACCAACGCCGCTCCGACGGTGCCCGGGGCAACGGTGCAGGTCACCGCGACGGCCGTGGGCGGCGTGGACGGCCAGAAGCAGTTCCGCTTCTTCCAGCAGAACGCCGATGGAAGCGAGACGCTGCTGTCTGATTGGTCTGATGCAAGCGCGATTAACTGGCAGGTGCCTGCCGACGGTACGAACCTGCGCGCCGAGGTGCGCGATGCAACCATGCTGACGGCCGGCGATGTGATTGGCGAAGTATCGGCGCCCGTGCTGGTGCGCGATCTTGATACCGCGCCTGTGACAGTGGTCGAAGGCGGCCAGGCGCCCGTGCTGGCGGTTGTCGGTTCCGCTGCGGCGGGCGAGCAGCTGACGTATCAGTGGTTCTGCGACGGCGTGGCCGTTGAAGGAGCGAACCAGGCCAGCTTTGAGCCCGACGTTTTGTCTGGGGAGCACACGTATTACGTGGTGCTGACCTCCTCGGCGAACGGGGCAAGCGCCATGGTGAAGTCTTCCGAGGTGGTTGTGCGCGGCGTTGCTCCTGCGGTGGCGCCCGAGTTCGCGGCGCAGTTGCCGGAGCTGACCGAAACAACGGTGGGCAAGCCCGTCAGCCTGACGGCGGTTGCCACGTCAGCCGATGGTGGCGTGCTAACGTACCAGTGGTTCTGCGACGGCGCGGCCATCGAGGGCGCGACCGATGCCACGTATACGGTCGACGCGACCGAGGCCGGCAAGCATGCGTACAGCGTTGAGATAACGAACACGCTGGGCGTGGCAAACAATGCAGCATCGGTTCGCAGCGGTGATGCCGTGGTTGAAGTGAAGGCCGACAAGTCGGCTTTGAACAAGGGAATTGAGCATGCCAAACAGGCAATCGAGGGACTGAACGAGTCCGATTACACGCCCGAAAGCTGGAAGGCGATGGTCGATGCGCTGGCGAATGCCGAAAAGGTTGCGTCTGACGAGAACGCCACGCAGGCCGACGTAGACGCAGCCGTGAAAACGCTGCAGGAGGCTGGCCATGGCCTGGAGAAGGCGGCTTCGCCCGACCAGCCTGGCAAGGACGATCCGGCCAAGCCCGGCGACGGTGACGACCAGCCGGGTAAGGACGATGGCAGCGGCGACCAGGGCGGCAACAACGGCGGCGGTGCTGGTGATGCCGGCAACGGCTCTGACAACGGCTCCGCAAGCGGTAACGCAGCCGGCAGCGGCTCCCCCGGCGCTGCTAGCGGCAACTCCGCAACCGCGGCAAGCGGCAAGCTGAGCCAGACGGGCGACATGGCCCCGGTAGCCCCGATCGTGGGCGGCGGCCTCATCGCCGCGCTCGGCGCCATCATCTCCGCTGCGGCCCTGCGCCTGCGCAAGCGCAACAACTAGCAGCAGCAAGGCTGCCCTTCGCGAGGGGCGGCCTTACGCCTCGGACGCGCCGGTGCTTTTCGGCACAACGCCCCTATGCAAGAGGCCACGCTGGCAATCCCGGCGTGGCCTCGTGTGATTTTTGTTACCTATGGTTGTTGCCCGGTCGTAACCCTGGTAAACTTCTTGCGATTTGTTAACAACCTCAAACAACAGGCAGGTGCGCACGTGAACGAGCAAGTGATGGAAGTCGAGCAGATTCTTGCGTCCGACCAGCCAAAACGCAGCAATTCGAAGCTCCGCCACGGTCTGTGGGCCGCAGGCGGCTTCCTCTGCTTCGCGCTTGGCATGGTGGGCGTGGTCTTGCCGATTCTGCCCACAACGCCGTTCATCCTGGTGGCCGCCTTCTGCTTCGCGCGCAGCTCCGAGCGCCTGAACGCCTGGTTCAAATGCACGAAGCTCTACAAGCAGGTGCTCGAGGGCTACGTCACGAAGCGCTCCATGACGCTGAAGGCCAAGCTCACCATCCTCGTTCCCGTAACGGCGTTGCTGGCCATCGGCTTCGCCCTCATGGGCAGCGTCCCTGTCGGCCGCATCGTGCTAGCCATCGTATGGGCCGGCCACCTCATCTATTTCGGCTTCGTCGTGAAAACCGACAAGGAATAATCCTTCCGAAAGCCGGCGTTTCATTGATGCCTCACTGCTTTGGGGCGGTCTTTGCAACTCGCAAATTGCGCTACTTGCAAGCGAGCGTTATTTGCGAGTGGTTGCAACTCGCAAGCAGGCGCAACTCGCAGGTGGGCGTTACAAGCGGGCAGGTGCAACTTGCCCTGTGCTATTTTGCTTGCCAGACTTTTACGCGGCAGCAGTTCACGGCTTCGCCGCCGATGGGGGTGTAGTCGATGTTCGAGTACGTCACCACGGTGTCGCCTGCGCCTTCGGACGCCAGCCACTCGCCGTAATCGTCGGCGCCGTTGGCCACGTCAAGCGCGAAATAGCGCTTGCCCTCCACGTCCACGCCGCACACGGCGCTTGTCGACTTCACCATCAGCCAGTTGCCGCACCACGCCGGCGCGGTGGTGGGGGTGCGGTCGAAGCGCAGCCACTTCTGGTCGCTGTAGCCGCCGTTGCCCGGCTTGCTGACCGGGGCATACGTGCCCAAGTTGGCAATGCCGTCGCCGTAGCTGTACGTGGCGTCGAACGCGAACGTGAAGCCCGTCTTGCCGTATCCGGCCTCAAGCGGCTTCATGGAAGCGGGCAGCGTCACGGTGTCGGAAACGTCGCCGTTTTCGCTGACAAGCGTCAGCTGGTAGTACGACGAGGCCCCGTCGGCGCGCGGCGTGATAACCACGCCGTCGCTTGAGGCGTATGGCGCGGTGGCCATGCGGCCAGCGGACTCGTACACCACATTACCATCGGTGCTGCCCATGGTGGCGCGCTTGAGCTGCGCAATTTGCGAAGCTGCGGAAACGGTGTTGTCGATTTTCGGCATGACCTGCCAAAACGCGTGGTTGCCCACAGCGGCGATCGTAGGCGTTTCGAACTCGCTGGTGGACCCCTCGTCAAGCTTTTGCACGCCAGAAACGCTGCCGCCGTCCGAGCTCAGGCGCGCCGAGAACACGCGCCACACGCCGTCAAGAATGTCGGCCTCGGTCCACACGACGCCTTGCGACGTGCACCGCGCATCGTAAATCTCGAAGCCGTCATCTTGCCCCTGCGCCTTGTCCAGCACCACGGTGTAGGTGCCCGAGCTTAGCGAAAGCGTGGCAACCTGCGTCAGCGGCTTCGCCTTTTCGGTGGGCAGAAGGCAGCAGGCGAACTTGCTGTCGTTGGCGAACACGAGCGTGCCGTAGGGCAGATCGTACTCGCCAAGCTTCGTCATGCAGTCGTCAACGTTGTCTATCTGGGACAAGTCTGAAATCGAGGACACGGCGTCCGTGGGCACCTTCAGCGTTTGGATGTCGGGCGCCTTGTTGTCCTGGCTGCTGACAACGGCCGCCGCGCCGCCGCCCACGGCGGCAACAACGCCGACGCCCAGCGCGCCAAGCAGCAGCCCGCGGCGCGTGATGAGCGTCTGTCCGCCATCGCCTGCGGCCGCTCGCGGCGTGCCGTGGCTGCTTGGCGCGCCGCCGGAAAGCCCGATGCCGCCAAGCCCCGGTGTGCCCGAAAGCGGCGTGGGCGTGGCGGTGCCCACATACATGCCGGCACCGCGCGAGCCGACATTGCGCACGGCGCCTCCGCGGGTCGCCTTGCCGCGCCCAGCGGGGCCTCGCCCGGCAACAGGGCGTGCGCTTGCATGCGTTCCGCGGCTACGACCTGCTGAAACGCTGCCACGCGTAACCGTATTCGGGCGTGCGGAAGCGCCACGTGCAGGGCGGGCCGGCTTGCCGGTGCTCCTGTTCGCGCGGGATGTTTGGGAAGGGCGGCGCGAGGTGCCGCCCGAAGATGTTCTACGGGTTACCATGGCGGTAATTATGTCATTTCGCCAACAGGGGCGAAGCGGTTTGACTTCACTTGTTACAATAAACCCAAACACCATTCATCCGGCGTGCCCAAGGGGGACGCGCCGGACGTCAACATGGACCGTACTTCCTAAGGAGTGAACCATGAGCAACGAAACGCGCCGCATCCTTTTGGTTGAGGACGAGAAGGCCATCCGCGATGCCGTTACCGCTTATCTCGAGCGTGAAAACTACTGGGTAACCGCTGTGGGCGACGGCCAGGAGGCGCTGGAAGAATTCTCGAAACATCACTTTGACCTGGTCATCCTTGATCTCATGCTGCCGCGTGTGCCCGGCGAGCGCGTCTGCCGCGCCATCCGCGACAACTCCGATGTGCCCATCATCATGCTTACGGCGAAGGGCGAAGTGGAAGACCGCATCATCGGCTTGGAGCTTGGCGCCGACGACTACCTGGTCAAGCCGTTCAGCCCGCGCGAGCTGGTGGCCCGCGCCCGCGCGCTGCTGCGCCGCGTGCATGCCGACTCCGAGCCTCAGCGCGAGGTGCTGGAATTCGGCGAGCTCACCATCGACGTGTCCGGCCACAAGGTCATGGTTTCCGGCAAGGAAATCGACCTCACGGCCAGCGAATTCAAGCTGCTCACCACGCTGTCCCGCTACCCGGGCCGCGTGTACTCGCGCATGGAGCTGGTGGAAAAGGTGCTCGGCTACGACTTCGAGGGCTACGAGCGCACCATCGACTCCCACGTGAAGAACCTGCGCGCCAAGATCGGTGACAACCCGCGCAACCCCAAGTGGCTGCACACCGTGCACGGCGTGGGCTACCGCTTCGAGGATCCCACCAAGCAGGGCCAGTAACCTGCCATCGCTAGCCAGCGCGCGGCTGGCAGCGTCGGCCGCGCCTTTCATTTCGTGACGAAAGGTCGCGTGCCACGTGGACACCAACACAACGCAAGACGCTCAAACGACCGGCTCCGCATCCACGGGGCCGGTTGTGGTTGAGCGCCCCTCCGAGGGAAAGAAACGCAAGAAGAAATCGTTCCAGGGCGTGCGCAACTGGTGGAACAACCTGACGTACGCCACGCGCATGACCATGGCATTCGCCCTGATAGCGGCCATGACCGCCATGGTTGCCATCGGCGTGCTGTCGTTCGTGTGGCAGCAGCACTTCCATACGTACACGCAAGAGAACATGAAGTCGCTGGCCGAAAGCACGGCCTCGCGCATCGAAGAGGTGTACGACACATCGCACACGCTGTACGATCCGCAGGTGGAGGCAGTGGCGAAGTACGCCGAAAGCCTGAACAGCGGCGTGGGCGTGGCCATCATCGACAACACCACCGGCAAGGCGGTGTACGACTCGTCGGCTGTTACCATCGAGAACGACGACGGCGGCACGAAAAGCGGTATGACGTCGGGCGGCCAGTCGTCAAGCGGCGGCTCCGAAAGCAGCCGCACGCTTGCCCCGCCCGTCAGCGCCAGCCAGCAGTTTACCAGCGCGCCCATCGAATACGGCGGCACGGCTGTGGGCTCGGTGCGCATCTGGGTGTACGGCAGCGAGTCGCTGTTGACGCAGGCCGACGAGCAATTCTCGAGCAACTCCTATCAGGCCATGGTGTTCGCCACGGTGCTTGCCATCGTGCTGGCGTCGTGCATCGGCTTTCTGTTCGCGCGCAACCTGGTGCGCCCCATCAATACCATGGCGTCCACCGCGCGGGCCATCAAGGAAGGGGACTTCTCGGCGCGCACGGGCATTCGCGGCGAGGACGAGATTGCCCGCCTGGGCATGACGTTCGACGCCATGGCCGACTCCATCGAGCGCGACCGCAAGCTGGAGCGTCGCCTTACCACCGACGTGGCGCACGAGCTGCGCACGCCACTTATGGCCATTCAGTCCACGGTCGAGGCCATGGTCGACGGCGTGTTCGAGCCGAACGAGGAGCGCCTGGAAACGGTGAACTCCGAGGTCCAGCGCCTGTCGCGCCTGGTCGACGCCATCTTGAAGCTGTCGCGCCTGGAAAACCGCAGCAACCCCATGAAGAAGGAAGTGCTCGATGTGGGCGACCTCATCAGCGGCATCATCGCCACGCATGAGGCCTACGTGGCCGATTCGGGCCTGAAGCTCATCTACGAGGTGGAGCGCGGCGTGCGCGTGCGCGGCGACTCCGACATGATTCGCCAGGCCACGGCCAACCTCATCTCGAACGCCGTGCGCTACACGCCCGAGGGCGGCACCATCACCGTCAGCGTTTCCAGCCATGGTGACAAAGCGGCCATCGCCGTGCGCGACACGGGCATCGGCCTGACGCCCGAGGAGGCGAAGATGGTGTTCAGCCGCTTCTGGCGCGCCGACGCCGGCCGCACGCGCGAAAGCGGCGGCCTGGGCATCGGCCTGTCGGTGGTGAAGGAGATCGTCGACCGTCACAACGGGTTCGTCACCGTGGAAGGCGAGAAGGACAAGGGCGCTTGCTTCACCATCAACCTGCCTCTGTACACTGAAGAGGAAGAGCAGAAGCAGCAACGCAAGGAACAGCGCAAAGAGCAGCAGCAACGCAAGGAGCAGCAGCAACAGCAGCGCAAGGAACAGCAGCAACAACGTAAAGAGCAACAGCAGCAGCGCAAAGAGCAGCGCGAGCAGCGACTTGCGCAAAAAACGGGGATACCGTTCGGACGCTCGCACGACGATGAAAAATAGACGATAATGGCAAGGTTACAACGTCGCCGGGGGCGGCGCGGATAAGCAGGCTGCGTGCGCGGTGCGCGCAGCGCGAAACCGCATAGGAAAGGAAAAGCAGGCATGAGCGGAATCGACATCAAGCCGGACGCACAAGGCAAGGTGCGCGACATTTACGACTTGGGCGACAAGCTGTTGATGGTGGCAACGGACCGCATTTCGGCATTCGATTACATTCTTGAGGACGAGATCCCGCACAAGGGAGCCGTGCTCACGCAAATCTCGCTGTTCTGGCTTGACCATCTCAAGGACGTCATCGGCAACCATCTCATCAGCGCCGACGTGGCCGACCTGCCCGAGCAGTTCAAGCCCTACGCCGACTACCTGCGTGGCCGCTTCATGCTGGTGAAGAAAGCCGAGATGTTCCCTATCGAGTGCATCGTGCGCGGCTATTTGGCCGGCAGCGGCTTAAAGGAATACCAGAAGCAGGGCACCGTGTGCGGCATCAAGCTGCCTGAGGGCCTGGTGAATTCCTCGAAGCTGCCCGAACCCATCTTCACGCCTTCCACGAAGGCCGAAATCGGCGATCACGACGAGAACATCAGCTTCGAGCGCTGCGCCGAAATCATCGGCGAAGATGCCGCCACGCAGCTGCGCGACCTGGCCATCAAGGTGTACACCGCCGCGCGCGACCACGCGGCCGAAAACGGCATCATCATCGCCGACACGAAGTTCGAGTTCGGCGTCATCGACGGTCAGATCATCTTGGCCGACGAGGTGCTCACGCCCGACAGCAGCCGCTTCTGGCCGGGCGACGAGTACGAAGAGGGCCGCGACCAGGCCAGCTTCGACAAGCAGTACGTGCGCGACTGGCTTAACGCCAACTGGGACCGCACGGGCAACCCGCCGCGCCTGCCGCAGGAAGTTATCGAGCGCACCAGCCAGAAGTACATCGCCGCATACGAGAAGATTTCCGGCAAGAAGTTCGAGTACTAATGTTTCGCCGGCCTGCCGGCCGGCGAAACCACTCGACGCTGCGGCCGCGCGAGGTACCTCATTTTGCCTTTCAGCTGCGGCGGCATGGCCATAAGGCCTGCTCAGCTGAGCTGATGGCGTCCGCTCGGACGCATAAATGGAGACCGAACATGCCAATGGCATGTTCGGTCTCCAAGGCAATCTGAGGCACCTCGCGCACCCTCGCTGACTTAGTCGAGACCTACGGTGTTGCGTTTCAATGAGAGGCTTCGCCGCATCTGCAATTCTTCGATTCTAGAAACGACTGAACATGACCCAACGAAACCCGATGAACGAGCGCTACACCACCGACAACCACAAGGGTGCCACGCGCAAATCCGCCGCTTCCGCCAAGCCGGTCACGAAGGCTGCGTCCTCGGTGCGCATCCAGCCCACCGAGAAAACGCCGCAGCAGAAGAAGGCCGAACGCAAGCAGCAGCGCGCCAAACAGCAGGAGCGCGACCGCCAGTTCTACAACCCGCCCACCGCGGAGTACAAGCGCCTGCGCAAGATTTGGTGGGTGTGCCTTATCGCGGCCATCGTGCTGACGTGCCTCAGCTTCGCCGGCAACAGCTTCGGCATGCCGGCCGCGGCAACGTACGTCACGCTGGCGCTTGCTTACGTTGCCATCATCGCCGCGCTCTACATCGACTTCGCGAAGTGCCGCAAGGCGCGCCAGAAGTACGCCGACGAGGTGCTCAGCCACCCCAGTAAAGAGCAACGCGCCGCCGAGAAGAAGGCGAAGGCCGACCAGCGCGCCGCCGAGAAGAAGGCCGCCGAGACGCCCGCTGAGCCCGAGCCCAAGAAGAAGGGCCTGTTCGGCTTCGGCAAGAAGAAGGACCAGTAAGCAAGACCAAGCAGGTTACAAACCCGCTTCGGCCTCATAAGGCAATTTGCAAGCGGGCGCCGGTTCGGTGCCCGTTTGCGTTTTCGGAAGGGCGCCGCGTGCGCCCGGCACACGACGTACAGAAAGGACGTCCATGGTTTCCCGCATCTATGTGGAGAAGAAGCCCGGCTTCGACGTTGAGGCCCAGCAGCTTGCGCACGAGCTGCGCAGTATCCTGGGTATCACGGCGCTTGAGGGCTTGCGCCTGGTGAACCGCTACGACGTGGAGGGCATCTCGCAGGAGCTGTTCGAGCAGTGCATCCCCACCGTGTTCAGCGAGCCGCAGGTTGACGTGGCCACCTCCGAGCTGCCTGCCGCCGACGGCGCGCTCGTGTTCGCCGTGGAATTCCTGCCCGGTCAGTTCGATCAGCGCGCGGCTTCGGCCAGCGAATGCATCCAGCTCATCAGCCAGGGCGAGCGTCCCGAGGTGCGCAGCGCGAAGGTGTACCTGCTTTCCGGCGCGCTGACCAGCGAAGACGTGGACGCTATCAAGCACTACGTCATCAACCCCATCGAGGCGCGCGAGGCGTCGCTTGATGTGCGCGAAACGCTGGCCATGGCGCAGCCCCAGCCGGCGCCTGTCGAGGTGCTCGACGGCTTCCTTGACCTTACCGCCGACGAGCTGCAGGGCTTCATCGATGAGCGCGAGCTGGCCATGGACGAGGCTGACCTGGCGTTTTGCCAGCAGTACTTCCAAAGCGAAGGCCGTTGCCCCACCATCACCGAAATCAAGATGATCGATACGTACTGGTCGGACCACTGCCGTCACACCACGTTCGGCACGGAAATGACGAACGTTGCCATCGATGACGAGCGCGTGAAGGCCGCGTACGAGCAGTACCTGGACATGCGCCACGAACTGGGCCGCGACGCCAAGCCCGTGTGCCTTATGGACATGGGCACCATCGGCGCGAAGTGGCTGAAGGCCAAGGGCATCCTCACCGGCCTGGACGAGTCCGAGGAAATCAACGCCTGCACGGTGAAGTGCAAGGTGGACGTGAACGGGGAAGACCAGGACTGGCTGTACCTGTTCAAGAACGAAACGCACAACCATCCTACGGAAATCGAGCCGTTCGGCGGCGCGGCCACATGCCTGGGCGGCGCTATCCGCGACCCCTTGTCGGGCCGCAGCTACGTGTACCAGGCCATGCGCGTCACCGGTGCGGCGAACCCGCTGGCGCCCGTGTCCGAAACGCTGCCCGGCAAGCTGCCGCAGCGCAAACTCGTCACCACGGCTGCTGCCGGTTACTCCAGTTACGGTAACCAAATCGGCCTGGCCACGGGCCAGGTGCACGAGCTGTACCACCCCGGCTACGTTGCCAAGCGCATGGAAATCGGCGCTGTGGTGGCGGCCACGCCGGCTGACCACGTTCGCCGCGAAACGCCTGCTCCGGGCGACGTGGTGGTGCTGCTGGGCGGCCGCACCGGCCGCGACGGCATTGGCGGCGCCACGGGCAGCTCCAAAGAGCACAACCTGGAATCGCTTGAGCACTGCGGTGCCGAGGTGCAGAAGGGCAACCCGCCCGAGGAGCGCAAAATCCAGCGCCTGTTCCGTCGCGGCGAGGCATGCCGTCTTATCAAGCGCTGCAACGACTTCGGCGCCGGCGGCGTTTCCGTGGCCATCGGTGAGCTGGCCGACGGCCTGCGCATCAACCTGAACAAGGTTCCGAAGAAGTACGACGGCCTCGACGGCACCGAGCTTGCCATCTCCGAGTCGCAGGAGCGCATGGCCTGCGCCATCGCCGCTGCCGACGTGGACGAGTTCTTGCGTTACGCGCACGAGGAGAACCTCGAGGCAACCGTGGTGGCCGAGGTCACCGAGGAGCCGCGCGTGCGCGTCATGTGGAACGACGAAGCCATCATCGACGTCAGCCGCGAGTTCCTGGCCAGCAACGGTGCGCCCAAGCAGCAGGACGTGCACGTGGCCGACGGCGGCGCTTACGCGCGCACCTGGGAGGGCACTACGCTTGCTGAGCGCATGAACTCCCTGGTCGGCGACTTGAATGTGTGCTCGAACAAGGGTCTGTCCGAGCGCTTCGACTCCACCATCGGCGCAGCCACCGTGCTTATGCCGTTCGGCGGCAAGTACCAGCTCACGCCGGCGCAGGCCATGGTTGCCAAGCTGCCCGTTGATGGCGAAACCACCACGTGCAGCGGCATGGCCTGGGGCTTCAACCCGTATCTGACCGAGGCCGACCAGTTCGTCGGCTCGTACGTGGCCGTGGTCGAGTCCGTCGCGCGCCTGGTGGCGGCCGGCTTCAAGCGCCAAGACATGTACCTGACGTTTCAGGAATACTTCGAAAGCCTGCGCGGCGACGCCGACCGTTGGGGCAAGCCCACGGCGGCCGTGCTCGGCGCGCTTATGGCTCAGGTTGACCTGGGCATCGGGTCGATCGGCGGCAAGGACTCCATGTCCGGCAGCTTCGAGCAGCTTGACGTGCCGCCCACGCTGGTGTCGTTCGCCACGGCAGTGGGCAAGGTCGGCCGCGTGACGTCGCCCGAGTTCAAGGGGGCCGGCCATCGCGTGGCCTTGGTGGCGCCGCGCTGCTACGACGCCGAGGGCATCGCGCCGGCGGCCGAGGACGCGCTGGCCGCCATGGACGCCATGCAGGAGCTTATCGGCTCGGGTGCGGCGCTGGCGGTTTCCACGCCGGGTTACGGCTGCATCGCCGAGGCGCTGTTCAAGATGTGCGTGGGCAACGGCTTCGGTGTGTCGCTTGACGACGCGGACGCCGATGCGCTGTTCGCGCCTGCGTACGGCAGCTTCCTGGTGGAACTGGCCGACGATGCGCAGCTGCCTCAGGCAACCGACAACCTTGACGTTGCCGTCATCGGCGCCACCACCGAGGCATATCAGTTCGTTGCCGCAGGTGAGACGCTTGATATGGCCGCGCTGCAGGAAACGTGGGAGTCGGGTATCGAAAGCGTGTACCCGTATCGCCGCTCCGGCGAGCCGGTGAAGCAGGTGACGGTGGACAACCGCCTGCCGCTCACGTACAACGGCACCATTGCCCGCCCGCGCGTCATCATCCCGGTGTTCCCCGGCACGAACTGCGAGTACGATTCCGCTCGCGCGTTCGAGCAGGCGGGTGCAGTGGCCGACACGCTGGTCATCAACAACCTTACGCCGGCCGCTGTTGCCGAAAGCACGAAGGCCCTGGTCGAGGCCATCAAGAACAGCCAGATCATCATGCTGCCGGGCGGCTTCTCCGGCGGCGACGAGCCCGACGGCTCGGCGAAGTTCATCACGGCGTTCTTCCGCGCCCCCGAGGTTACCGAAGCGGTGCGCGATCTGCTGTTCAACCGCGATGGTCTGATGCTGGGCATCTGCAACGGTTTCCAGGCGCTTGTGAAGCTGGGCCTGGTGCCGTACGGCGACATCCGCCCCATGGACGACAGCTGCCCCACGCTGACGTTCAACACCATCGGCCGTCACCAAAGCCGCTTGGTGCGCACGCGCGTGGCCAGCAACTTGAGCCCGTGGCTGTCCCAGTGCGAGCCGGGCGACATCCACACCGTGGCCATCAGCCATGGCGAAGGCCGTTTCGTGTGCAGCCCCGAGCTTTTGCACGAGCTTGAGGTGACGGGCCGCATTGCCACGCAGTACGTTGATGAGGCCGGCCAGCCCAGCATGGATTGGGACGTGAACCCCAACGGCTCGGTCATGGCCATCGAGGGCATTACCAGCCCCGACGGCCGCGTGCTCGGCAAGATGGGTCACGTGGAACGCCGCGGCAACGGTCTGTACAAGAACGTCCCGGGCAACAAGTTCATGCCCCTGTTCGAAAGCGGCGTCCGCTACTTCACGGACTAAAGCGCACGAAAAAGAAAACGGTGGCGAAGGATATCCCTTCGCCACCGTTTCGTATTTGGAACGAGATACAGGCGCGTCGCTTGCCTCTACGCGTAGATCTCCTTCTCCACCACCAGCTCGTTCTTGATCTTGCCGACCAGCTTCTGCAGCGCGTCGATGCAGCGCGGGCGGATATCGGCGCCGATGAGCACGTACATGAGCGAATCGCCCACGTTCAGCACGCCCTCGTTGAGCCATACGCGTACATAATAGACGCCCGGCCAGGTGAGTGCTTCCTTGACGGCTTGCTCAAGGCCTTCGGCGTCGTAGCTGAAGTCGACCTGCGCCACATCGCCAAGCCCCTCGACGCCCTCGCGCACCTGCGCCTTCGGCGTTACGCGTACCACGCCGTTGTGCGTCAGGAACATGCCGCACTGCGCGGCTTTCGGATCTTGCTTCGCCTCGGCCAGCCACTGGTCCATAGACGGTTCGGGTTTCGCCATTGTTTTCCCCTTTCAAACGATATCGCTGGCACCCATGGTACCGCATCTGGCCGCAGGATTCCGGCCGTGATAAAACAAGCGCGAGGGCGCCGTGAATGACTTGCATTCCCCAAAAGCGAAACGACATCGAGGGCGGTGGATCGACCGGCGCCAATATATTCAGGCGGCAGCGTGAATGCTTGCAGCTGAATTCGCGTCGAGCGCTCTGAACGCAGGGTTGCGGCTCGCGGGATGATTGGCGCACCTGCGCTCGAACAGCCGGCGTCCCTGCTTCTGGAAGCCTCGCACTTCCTTACCTGTTTTACGCGCGAAATTTACGCGCCGGACATGGTGCATCGCGCGCGGGCTGGTACTATGGTTCGGATTAAAAACGTCGCTAGTTTGCCGTGGGCAACAAGCTCGCGCAACAGGCGTCTGGAAATGCGAAGAAAGCGAGCGCTCCCATGTCTTTGGCACCATCAGACCACACGAAGCAACCCGACAACCGAACCACCATGGACCTGGGCGCCGTGCTGCCCATGACGGCCGAGGTTCGCGACGACCACCTGTTCGTGGGCGGTGTCGACATGGTTGAGCTGGCGCACAAGGAAGGCACCGCGCTGTACGTCATGGACGAGGCTGACCTGCGCAACCGCATGGAAACGTACCTCACGTCGTTCCGCAGCCGTTACGAAAACTCCGACGTCATCTACGCGTCGAAGGCGTTTCTGAACAAGGAGGCCGCGCGCATCGCCGCGCAGGAGGGCATGTGCCTGGACGTGTCCGGCGGTGGCGAGCTGTGGTGCGCGCAGCAGGCGGGCTTCCCCATGGAGCGCGTGTTCGTGCACGGCAACAACAAAACGCCGCAGGAGCTGCGCGAGGCCATTTCCGCAGGTGTAGGCCGCATTGTGGTTGACAGCAGAATCGAGCTGGCGCGCGTGAGCGAAATTGCCGGCGAGCTGGGCGTCACTCAGAACATCTACATGCGCGTCACCCCTGGCGTGGAGGCCGACACGCACGAGTACATCCGCACGGGCTGCGAGGACAGCAAGTTCGGTTTCACCATGCTCAACGACTTCGCCTTCAAATGCGTGAAGGACGCCCTGGAGGCTCCGAACGTGCATCTGGCTGGCCTCCACTGCCACATCGGCTCGCAGATTTTCGCGCTGCATTCGTTCGCCGAGGCCGTGCAGGTCATGGTGGAGTTCATCGCGCGCGTGAAGGAAACGTACGGCTACGAGGTCGAGGAGCTGGACATGGGCGGCGGCCTGGGCATCGCCTACACCGCCGAGGACAAGCCGTCCACCATCGACCAGTTCGCGGAATGCACCGTCAACGCCGTGCGTGAGAACTGCGAGCGCTTGGGCGTGAAGCTGCCGCGCCTGGCCGTTGAGCCCGGCCGCAGCCTGGTGGCAACGCCCGGCATCACGCTGTACACCATCGGAATCCTGAAAACGCTGCCGAACATCCGCAAGTACGTGGCCATTGACGGCGGTATGTCCGACAACATCCGCACGGCGTTGTATCATGCCGACTACGAACCGACCATCGCGAACAAGGCGGGCCAGCCGCGTACCGAGATCGTCACGCTGTGCGGCAAGCATTGCGAAAGCGGCGACGCCGTGGTTATCGACATGCCGCTGCAGACGCCCGAGGTGGGCGACGTGGTTGCCGTGTTCGGCACCGGCGCGTACTGCTACACCATGGCCAGCAACTACAACGGCCAGCCGCGTCCCGCCATCGTGTTCGTGAAGGACGGCGAAGCACGCGTGACCACCCGTCGCGAAACCTACGCCGACCTTTATCATCGTGATCTTTAGGGTTCCGCCGGCCTGCCGGCCGGCGGACCGCTCGACGCTGTGGTCGCCTGTGGCACCCGGCCTCGACCTTCAGCTGCGGCGGCATGGCCCAAAGGCCAATGCCGCCTTGCTTCAGGCCGATTCCGGGCACCACAGGCGCCCTCGCTGACTTTGTTGGACCTGCGGCATTTAGTTTGACCTGCGGGTTTGGGGTAGGCAGGTTCGTTGAGTTGGCTTGGAGCGGAACTGTTGGGAACTGCCTTTTCTGAAGGGGGATATATGACCATCAAACTTGGACTTGTGGGAACGGGCACCGTCGGCGGCGGCTGCATCGACATCCTGCACAACCATCGCGAGGATTTCAAGCGCCGTCTGGGCGTTGACATGGAGCTTGTGCGCGTGTGCTCGCGCAATCCCGAACAGGCCGAGGCGCATGGCGTGTCCGACCTGTTCACAGACGACTTCAACGATATCCTGAATGACCCGGAAATCGACATCGTCATCGAGCTTATCGGCGGCACCACCGTTGCGCGCGACATCGTGCTGGGTGCGCTGAACGCCGGCAAAAACGTGGTCACCGCCAACAAGGCGCTTATGGCAACGTACGGCGAAGAGGTCATGGGCCTGGCGCGCGAGAAGAACCTGGAAGTGGGCTTCGAGGCCAGCGTCGGCGGCGGCATTCCCATCATCCAGCCGCTGAAGCATTCGCTCATCAGCAACGAGATCACGTCCGTCATGGGCATCGTGAATGGCACCACGAACTACATGCTTTCGCGCATGGTCGACGACGGCCTGTCCTACGACGATGCGCTGGCCGAGGCGCAGGCGAAGGGTTTCGCCGAGGCCGACCCCACCGCTGACGTGGACGGTTTCGACGCCGCCGCGAAGATTGCCATCCTGGCATCCATTGCGTTCAACAGCCGCGTGAAGCTGGGCGACGTGTACACCGAGGGCATCCGCAACATCACGCAGCTTGACATGGACACGGCTGACGACATGGGCTATGTCATCAAGCTGCTGGCGCTGGCTCATCGCACGCCCGAGGGCATTGACGTGCGTGTGCATCCCACCATGCTGCCGAAGGCGCACCAGATGGCCATGGTCAACGGCGTGTACAACGCCATCTACGTCACGGGCGACGCCGTGGGCGAAACCATGTTCTTCGGCGAAGGCGCCGGTGCGGGCCCGGCCGCTGCGGCGGTTATGGGCGACGTGCTTGAGGTGGCGCGCCACATGACGCTGGGCATCCCGCCTGTTGTCGGCTGCACGTGCACCGACAACCTGCCCATCGTGCCGATGGAGCAGCTGCACACGAAGTACTACATTCGTTTCGCCGTGGCTGACCGTTCCGGCGTGCTGGCTTCTATGGCCGGCGTGTTCGCCAAACACGGCGTCAGCGTGCGCAGCGTGGTGCAGCGCGGCAGCGCCGAGCACGAAACGGTGAACCTCAGCTATGTCACGCACACCGCCAGCGAGGCCAGCGTGCGCCGTGTGCTCGAAGAGATCGGCCAGCTCGACGACGTCCTGCGCGCCGAACCCAGCGTTATCCGCGTAGAAGACTAGGAGGTTCCGCCGGCCTGCCGGCCGGCGGACCTGCTCGACGCTGTGGCCGCTTGTGGCACGCCGTCTTCGATTTCAGCTGCGCGGGCATGGCCCAAAGGCCAATGCCCGCTTGCTTCAACCGAATACGACGCACCACAAGCGCCCTCGCTGACTTTGGTGGACCTGTGAGTGAGAGTGGGACAAAGGGACTGTCCATTTGTCCCACTCTGGTATACGGAAAAGGGGATATGATGGAGCAGTATAAGGAAGAGTTCATCCACTTTATGGTGGAGAGCCATGTGCTGAAGTTCGGCAGCTTCACGCTGAAAAGCGGGCGTCAGTCGCCGTTCTTCATGAACGCGGGTGCGTACGTCACGGGCGAGCAGCTGCATCGCCTGGGCAAGTACTACGCGCAGGCCATCCACGACAACTTCGGCCTGGACTTCGACGTGGTGTTCGGCCCGGCCTACAAGGGCATTCCGCTGGCGGTGGTCACGGCCATCGCGCTGCAGGAGCTGTATGGCAAGGAAGTGCGCTACTGCTGCAACCGCAAAGAAGTGAAGGACCACGGCGCAGATAAGGGCAACCTGCTGGGCGCCGACCTGCACGACGGCGACCGCGTCATCATGGTCGAGGATGTCACCACGTCCGGCAAGTCCATCGACGAGACGTACCCCATCCTGAAGGGTGCCGCCGACGTGGACGTGAAGGGCCTGATCGTTAGCCTGAACCGCATGGAAGTGGGCAAGGGCGGCGTCGTTACGGCGCAGAAGGAAGTGCAGGAGAAGTACGGCTTCCCGGTGGCGTCCATCGTTAGCATGGCCGAAGTTGTAGAGTGCCTGTACAACAAAGAGGTGGAAGGCGAAGTTGTCATCAGCGACGACATCAAGGCCGCCATCGACAAGTACTACGAGCAGTACGGCGCCAAGGAATAACCGCGCGGGCATAACTCAAGTTTTCGGGGGGCGGGCAGCATAAGCCCGCCTTTTCCGTAATAAGGAGACAAATATGGATGCTTCGAATATCGGCGTGATCTTCGATTGCGACGGAACGTTGCTCGATTCGATGGGTGTGTGGCATGAGTTGCAATATGACCTGGCAAAACGCGCAGGTGGCGAACTGACTGCCGACGATATCGCCGCGCTTGCGCCTATGAGCATTCCCGAATGCGGCGCGTATTTCCACGAGCACTTCGGCTTGGGCGAAGACGACCGCGACGTGGTGCGTACGATCGACGAGTACATGCTCGACTTCTATCGCAACCGCGCCGAAGCGCGGCCGGGCGCGCTTGAGTTCGCTCGCGCGCTTGCCGAGGCGGGGGCGCACCTGACCGTGGCGTCGTCAAGCCCGAAGCCGTACCTGATGGCGGGCATGCAGCGCTGCGGGTTCGCGCCGCTGCTCGACCGCGTGCTGTCGGTGGAGGACGTGCATTCCACGAAGCGCCAGCCCGATGTGTGGGACCGCGCGCGCGAAATCATGGGCACGCCGAAGGAAACCACTTGGGGCGTGGAGGATTCCGCGTATGCCATCGACACGCTGCGCAACGCGGGCTACCGCACGCTCGGCGTGTACGATAGCGACGACGCCGGCACGTGGGAGGCAATGCAGGCCGGCGCCGAACACGCTGTCAAAACTTTCGAGGACCTCAAACTCGAAGACTTCCTGACCTGGAACGAAAGCCCTCTGTTCCTGGGCGCAGCGGAAAAGTAAAAGCCATCGGTCGCGGCGTACCGCTCTCCAAAACAAACCGCCCGCGTTGGATTCTCCAGCGCGGGCGGTCTTCTAATCCCAAGGGTTCGCTTGAAACTGCGGCTCGGGCGTGGGCGGACGGTCCGAATAAGGGTCGTACCCGTCGTCGTCTTCGGCCTCGGCGCGAATGAACGGATCGTCTTTGGGCTGCTCACCGTCCTTCGCCGTCTTCGCAGCCGAGTCCTTCGCATCATCAGCTTTCGGCAAAGGCGTGACCTGCGGTTTCAGCGTGTAATACTTCGCCATGGGGCTGCTCGTCTCCTTCCCGTTTTTAGTCCGGAAGCATTATCTCATCTAAGCGCAGGCAGGGCCCCGCACCACGGCGTGGGGCCCTGCCAATCGGTTGGGGCAACCTACGGCGTCAAGCCGTTGCCGGCTGTTTCGGCACGAGTTTGGCGCGCTTCCTCTTCCGCACTCGTTGAATGCCGGCGCTCATTCGGTCTTCAGCGCTTCGAGCATAGCCGGCGCCCCCCCTGCCGCATTGCTACTCGGCGTCGCCGAGGCTGTCCAGGTCGTAGGGCGTGGTCTGGTACACGTAGTAGTTCAGCCAGTTCGTGTACAGCAGCTGCGCGTGCGCGCGCCACGTGCTGACCGGCTCTTGCGTGGGGTCGTCGCTGGGGAAGTAGTGCGCGGGAACGGGCACGTCAAGGCCGTTGTTCACGTCGCGGTTGTACTCGTTGCGAAGCGTGTCGGTGTCGTACTCGGGGTGGCCGAACACGAAGAAGTGACGGCTGTCGATGCTCTTCGCGATGTACACGCCGGCCTCGTCGGACTGCGCCACGATCTCAAGGCGCGGATCGGCCTCGATGTCGGCGGCGTCGACGGTGGTGTGGCGCGAATGCGGCGCCCAGAACTTGTCGTCGAAGCCGCGCACCAGCGGGCTGGAGGGCTTCAGCACGTCGTGGTTGAACACGCCGGACAGCTTCTTCGGCAGCTCGTGCTTCTGGATGCCGTAGTGGTAGAAGATGCCCGCCTGTGCGCCCCAGCAAATGTGCAGTGTAGAGTGCACATTCGTGGTGGACCACTTCATGATGCGGCACAGCTCGTCCCAGTAGTCCACGTCTTCGAACTCGTGCAGCTCAACGGGCGCGCCCGTGATGATCATGCCGTCATAGCGGTTGTCTTTCACCTGGTCAAACGTGCGGTAGAACGTTTTCAGGTGCTCTTGCGACACGTTTTTCGACTCATGGCTGATGGTGTGCAGCAGCTCCACTTCAATCTGCAGCGGCGTGTTGGACAGCTTGCGCATGATCTGCGTTTCCGTCTCGATTTTCTTCGGCATAAGGTTGAGCAGCAGCACGCGCAGCGGACGAATGTCCTGGTGCATGGCGCGATGCTCCGTCATCACGAAGATGTTCTCGCTTTCAAGCTGCTCGGTTGCAGGCAGCTGGTCGGGGATGCGGATAGGCATGACGTATGCTTCCTTTCTATATATGCACGTTCGGGCGGTTTGCCGTTTGCCGAGCGCGAAATACCGTTGGCACCATGATATCAAAGCATCCGAAAGCCGGGCTATTGGCAAACCAGAAAGCAAGTTATCGCCCCGAGGGATTGCGCAAGACGCGAGACGGGCAGTCCCTAGAGTAAGCGCGGAAAGCGAAACCGTCAGAAATTAGACGCGTTCCTGCTCGATGAATTTGCCGCGAAATGCGCCTCTCGCGTTGGTGTCGGGCTCCTCGTCTATGCGAAAGCGCGCGCAAGGATGGGGCGATAACCGGCACGCCCGTCTGCCTGTTGCAGTTTGCGTAAACGCGCGCTCGGGACCTGTGCAATCCGTGTGAAAATCACGGGATTTCCCCAGTTGAGCATTCGTGGCCCATTGACTTGCTCGCGCCAAAACCCGTAGACTACAAAAGTTCGCTTTCAAAAGCCCCGTAAACGTAGGGTGGAGGCAGCGCCACTGGATGGGGTGTCCAGACCCTGGCCCGGCGTGCTGGCGTAGGAAACCGGCGGCCAACAGACCTGCACTTTTGAAAAACGACACCCTGTGCGCTGTGGTCGCACAGCGTAACAGGAAGGACATGGAGGAAAAAAAGTGAAGACGTATCACGCTAAGCCCCATGAAGTTGAGCGCAAATGGTACATCATCGACGCTGAGGACCAGGTTCTCGGTCGTCTGGCTACCAAGGCTGCTACCATTCTGAAGGGCAAGCACAAGCCGCAGTACACGCCGCATGTGGACACCGGTGACTTCGTGATCATCATCAACGCGGACAAGGTTCGCGTGACCGGTTCGAAGGAACTGAACAAGCGCTACTATCGCCACTCCGGTCATCCGGGCGGACTGAAGTCTGAGACCTTCGCCGAGGCCATGGCCAAGCATCCCGAGCGCGTCATCGAGCATGCCGTCAAGGGCATGCTGCCGAAGAACACGCTGGGCCGTGCACAGGGCATGAAGCTCAAGGTGTACGCTGGTGCTGAGCACCCGCATATGGCTCAGAAGCCGGTCGAGATCAAGATGGAGGACTAACCCATGGCGAATGAAGCATTGTACTACGGCACTGGTCGTCGTAAGAACGCTGTCGCTCGCGTGCGTCTCGTTCCCGGCACCGGCAAGGTGACTGTCAACGGTCGTGACGGCAAAGAGTACTTCGGCCGCGAGGCCCTGCTCGACTATGCCAAGACCCCGTTCAAGGTCACGGATACTGTGGATCACTTCGACGTGCTCGCCCGCATCGACGGCGGTGGCATCTCGGGTCAGGCCGGCGCTCTGCGTCACGGCATCTCCCGCGCCCTGCTGGCAGCTGGCGACTACCGCGCCGAGCTGAAGAAGGCTGGCTTCCTGACGCGCGACGCTCGTATGGTCGAGCGCAAGAAGTACGGTCTGAAGAAGGCCCGCAAGCGCCCGCAGTTCAGCAAGCGCTAAGTTTGCACCTTTCGGTTGCGTTTACGCAGCCGTGCAAGCCACGAAAGCCCGTTCCGCATTTGCGAAGCGGGCTTTCCGCGTTTTTGAGGAGGAGTGCGAGGTGAGCCTTGCGGCGGAACCTCGCAATGGCGACTTTGCTGTGGTAGGCGAGCGTAAGGCGGGCAGGAAGGCTCCTCAACGAACTGGAATTGGGTGATTTGTTGTCGGTATGCGCTGCAAGTAGCGTGTTTCGGATTAAAAATCGCTCATGTATGTGATTTGCTGGTGACATGCCAAGTGCCCATCGGTTGCAGACTGCTGTGACCTGGGCATATGCAAGCAGCAAGTGGCTGTTTGCTCGGGCCGGCAAATTAAATCACATACATGAGCGATTTTCGGCAAGATATGCTACCGCTTGTTGTGATATGCGGTTGTTCGGGGCTACGCATTGATTGCCGTTGGGGAATCTTGGAGTGGTTGGCGGCGACGGGCTTCACGCCGCGCGCGTAACGAAACGTTACCGCCCCTGAAAACTACCGGAAACATAGCGCCGGTACCGTAAGTTATAGCAAGTTGACGTGCAGCTTGTCTGCTCAAGATGCTAAGCTACGAGAATTGGCAAATCCGCTTACCCGTAAGCAGTCTCGAGGGAAGCACGCGTCTGAAAGGTAACTATGAAGGAGCTCACGCCTATGTCGAAAATTCCTGAGATCTACGGCTCGATGGTGTTCAACGAGCACACGATGCAGGAGCGGCTGCCATCTGCAACGTACAAAGACCTGATGAAGACCATCCAGAAGGGTGAGCCTCTGAACCTCGAGGTGGCCAATGTGGTTGCCCACGCCATGAAGGAATGGGCAATCGAGAAGGGCGCCACGCACTACACGCATTGGTTCCAGCCGCTGTCCGGCATCACGTCCGAGAAGCACGACAGCTTCCTGGATCCCACCGGCGACGGCCGCGCCATCATGAGCTTCTCGGGCAAGGAGCTCATCCAGGGCGAGCCCGATGCCTCCAGCTTCCCGTCCGGCGGCCTGCGCGCCACGTTCGAGGCCCGCGGCTACACTGCCTGGGACCCCACCAGCTACGCGTTCATCAAGGACGAGGTGCTGTGCATCCCCACCGCGTTCTGCAGCTATACCGGCGAGGCGCTTGACAAGAAAACCCCGCTGCTGCGCTCCATGAGCGCTATCGACGAGCAGGCCAAGCGCGTGCTGGCGCTGTTCGGCGAGCATGTCGATCGCGTGATCCCCACCGTCGGCGCCGAGCAGGAGTACTTCCTGATCAGCGAGAAGGACTACGCGAAGCGCTCCGACCTCATCATGACGGGCCGCACGCTGTTCGGCTACTCCCCGTTGAAGGGCCAGGAGCTTGAGGAACATTACTTCGGCGCCATCCGCCCCACCGTCAACGAGTTCATGAAGGAGCTGGACAGCGAGCTGTGGAAGCTGGGCGTGTCGGCGAAGACCAAGCACAACGAGGTTGCCCCCGCGCAGCACGAGCTGGCGCCGCTGTTCACGAACGCAAACCGCGCCATCGACGAGAACCTGCTGACCATGGAAAAGATGCGCCTGCTGGCCAGCCATCACGGCTTGGTGTGCTTGCAGCACGAGAAGCCGTTCGATGGCATCAACGGTTCGGGCAAGCACAACAACTGGTCCATTTCCGCCGGCAAGACGAACTTCCTTGACCCTGGCGAAACGCCCATGGACAACCTGCGCTTCCTGGTGTTCCTGACGGGCGTCATCCAGGCGGTCGACGACTACCAGGAGTTGCTGCGCATGACCGTCGCGTCGGCTGGTAACGATCACCGCTTGGGCGCCAACGAGGCCCCGCCGGCGATCGTGTCCATCTTCCTGGGCGACGAGCTGGGCGCCATCGTGGACGCGCTTGTGGACGACCACGAGTACACGTCTGCGGAAAAGGTTGCCGTTGACCTGGGCGTTTCGGTGCTGCCGAACTTCCTGAAGGACAACACGGACCGCAACCGCACCAGCCCCTTCGCCTTCACGGGCAACAAGTTCGAGTTCCGCATGCCGGGCTCGGCGGTGAACTTGGCCGACTGCAACATGGTGCTGAACACGGCCATGGCCAAGTCGCTGAAGGACTTCGCCGACGCCATGGAGGGCAAGACGGGCGAGGAGTTCGAGTCTGCCGCCATCGCCTACATCAAGGAGACGCTGAAGAAGCACCAGCGCATCATCTTCAACGGCAACGGTTACTCCGACGAGTGGCCCGCCGAGGCCGAGCGCCGCGGCCTGGCCAACAACCGCACCACGGCCGATGCGCTGCCGGCGTACGTTGCGCCCGAAAGCATCAAGCTGTTCGAAGAGTTCAACGTGCTGTCCGAGGTGGAGGTGCGCAGCCGCTACGAGGTGAAGCTTGAGAAGTACACCAAGCTTATGAACATCGAAGTGCGCACCATGAAGCGCATGACGCGCCGTACGTACCTGCCGGCCATCAACAAGTACGCCACGCTGGTTGCGAACGAGATCAACGAGCTGAAGTCCGCCGCCGCAGGCATCGACACGTCTGTGCAGGACGAGCTGCTGAAGAAGGTCACCGACGGCATTAAGGAGATCAACGCCGCGCTGAACGACCTGCATGAGGCGCACCTTGAGGCGCGCGCCATCGCCGACGAGCAGGAGAAGGCGAACAAGTACGCGCACGAGATCGTGCCGAAGATGGAACGCCTGCGTGCCGGCGTCGACGCCATGGAGTGCGTGGTAGCGCACGACCTGTGGCCCGTGCCCACCTACAACGACATCCTGTTCTACTGTTAGTCGAGCGGGAAAACATCCGGGATTTGAAGAAGCCGCCCATTGGGCGGCTTCTTTTACGTATGGGGTTGAAAAGGGGGCAAAACGGTCTTGACGCCCTATTCAACAGGCGGGTTTGGGTTCGGATGCATATTGAACCGTAGGGTCGAGCGAAAGCTCGATCCAAATAAAATAGCGCGAAGCGCGTCACCAAATTCGAAAAAAAAGCTAGGAGAGGGTGCTTGTCAATCGGGCCTTAACCTGACAAACGACCTGTCCCCTTGTCAGGTTGGCGAAACCTTATAACTCGTCGGTGTCAAGCCAGATGGTGAAGGGGCCGTCGTTTACGAGACTGACCTGCATCATGGCGCCGAAGCGGCCGGTTTCCACGTGCGGCACGTCTTGACGGGCGCGGGCTACGAACTGCTCGTAGAGGCGCTCGGCCGCATCGGGCGCGCCGGCGTTCGTGAACGAGGGGCGGTTGCCTTTCTTGCAGTTGGCGTACAGGGTGAACTGCGAAACGATGAGCACCTGGCCGTCCACGTCGGCAAGCGAGCGGTTCGTCTTGCCGTTCTCATCCTCGAAGATACGCAGCTTGAAGATCTTGCCCCACAGCCGCTCGATCTGCTCGGGGCCGTCGTCCGCGCCCACGCCCAGCAGGACCAGGTACCCGCGCTCGCACGAGCCCACCGTTTCGCCATCGATATCCACCTGCGCATGCGTCACGCGCTGCACCAAAGCCCGCATAAGGCCCTCCTTTCGTACATGCTTACTCATTAGCATAACGCATTGCGAAGGCCGCAATGGCAGCGCATGCCTCGATGGCTTCAGCGGTCGGACGCTTCGGGTCGCGGACACTTGGGGGACGCTTCGGGGACGTAGCGCTATCTGTCCGGACACATGGGGACGTAGCGTTATCTGTCCGGATTGCGGTCGCGGGGAAGTGCGGATTAGGCGGGCTCCCCGCTGCCACTTGGACGGCTGACATCGCTTCGCGACGGGGAACCCCGGACAGATAACGCTACGTCCCCGAAGTGTCCCCTCGATGCTCGGCTACATGAGCCCGGTCGAGTTCAGATTGGCGGGGCTGACTATCTAAGAAAAGTGTCCAAGAAGGTGTTGCCAATCCAGGAGATGCTATCCCGGATTGGCAACAGGAGTTTCCAGGCGGGTTTGACTTCGGTGCGCTTGCCGTCCTCTTCGATGGCGCGTTCTTCCTCTTTCGTGACGATGGGCAGATGCAGCGTCGAATCCGCTCGGTATATTGAACAGATTCGGTACGTATTTGTTCAATATACCGAACAGGTGGAGGAAGGGCTGGATGCGCGACGGTGCGAGCCTCTAAGCGTTCGTGGCGGTTTTCGCGGAGCGTGCTCGAGCTCCACTGTGCTTCGCTTGATTGATGAAAAAGGGTTGGTTGGCGCAGTCGAGCTAGATGCTCAGGTGGTAATGATGTCGGCGGGGCTAAACCAGTTGAATGTCGTTGGTTGCAAAAGTGTATTCGCTGGTGACAATCGGTAAGTTCGTTTAATCCAAAGTTTACTTCAAGTGGTTTTGCTTGCGTTGACCTGGGCGGGGGGTGACGATAAAATCGTCTCAGCTGTAAGGTGCCGCCGCATTGCAAGCTGCATATGGAATTTAAGCTGCGCCGACGGTCACCTGGTCACGTATCGCGTTGTCAAGACGAAGCATCGCGAACGCTCTGCGTAGGCGCGTCGGGAAACGAAAGGAAGGTGACGGGATGGCTAGGGCATCATTGGGCAACAAAGCGCTCTCCGTGCTGGTAGCGGCTACTATGGTCGTGTCGCTTAATGCGCCAGTTTCGGCTTGGGCCGGCGACGGCGACGCGAGTGCTGAATCGGGCGCAGCTGCCGAACAGCCTCAAGCCGAGAACACGCTGGGGGGGGGGTTCTGAGAATCTAGCTGATTCGAACTCGGTAGATGAAGGTTCCAGCAAGGTAGTTGCTAACGGGCAAGAGTCGGCAGCTCAGAATGCCGACGAATCCCTGCTGGAAGCTGAGACGCCTGCGGCTCAGAAGCTTGCAGCAGAAGATGGCGCAACCGAGATTGAGGAGCCCGTTGTTGCTACAATTCGCGGCAAGGGCGACGGATACAAAACGCTGCAAGATGCCGTTAACGCGGCAGCAAATGGCAATACTGTGATGTTGGCGATGGATGTAACGCTGACCGAATCGGTCGTTATTCCTAAGGGTAAAAGCATCACCATTAATTTGATGAATCATACTATTGCGTCTAAAGGTACCGCAATACTGAATAATGGTACTTTGTATCTTTCGGGCGGATCGACAAGCAAAGAGCCTGGCAAAGTTTCTTCTTCGGAAAACGTTGCAGTTGCAGTTGGTGGAGATGATTCCAAACTCTTCATTAATTCGGGCACCTACGAGGGACGCGAAGGCGCCGTAATCACGGGCAAAGCAACCGGATCTTACATCCAGATTAAAAATGGTACGTTTAACGCTACCGATAATGCGGTAATCGCCGGTAACGGCACCGATCGTGATGGTGAATCCAACGAAATCACGATTAAAGGCGGCATCTTCAACGGTGCCATCGTTACCGATGGCTATATCGCCTGTGGTATCTATGCTCCGTGGAAAGACAAGATTACCGTCTCTGGCGGTACGTTCAACATCACGAACGGTGCCGGTATCGTTGCGCGTGCCGGTAATGTAACAGTTAAGGGTGGTACCTTTAACTGCACGGGTAGCATTAAGGGTTGGGTTGGCGACAATAAAAATCAGCTCCCCTGCGCAGCGCTGGTCTTTGATGCTGCTGCGAATTACCCTGCAAAAACGGATGATTCTAAGATTACCGTTTCAGCTGGCAAGTTTTCTACCGACCCTTCCGCCAATGGAGCAACCTTGGCAGATGGCTACTCGGTAGTGACGTCTGGTGACGGTATGTATGGGCTTTCCAAGACGAATCCTCCGGCAGAGGTCAACGGGGTCAATTATCCCACGCTTTCTAGTGCCATTAATGCCGTTGCGGGCACTAACGATGTTGTCAAGCTGCTGCAGGATATCAATGAGCCTAGCAACTATTACGAAATCAAAGATAAAGTCACCATTGACCTGAATGGTCACAACATCACGGGCAATGGTGCCCACGGTGTATTTGATGTTAAGCTGGTTGGCGATTTAACCATCAAGGGCTATGGCGTGGTTACCGCTGTTGAGAACAGCAAATATGCTATGGCCGTGCAGACGGAGTCGACTGCCGCCAAGGTCACTCTTGAAGGTGGAACTTATAAGCAGCAGATTACGAACACCGATTGCCAGCAGTTCGATATGATTTATGCTTATCAAGGCAACATCGTTGTTAAGGGTGGCACGTTTGAGTCCGCTACGCCTGCATGGACGCTAAACTGCAAAGATGAGAATTGCAAGGCTGGCGAAGCAGACATTAGGGTTGCCGGCGGTGCGTTTAAGGGTTTCGATCCCTCGAACAATACGGCTGAAGGCGAAGGCACGAACTTCATGGCTGATGGCTATTGCGTCATGAAGTCTGGCGAAGACACTGATGCAACATATACCGTTTCAAAAGCTGTGGCTCAAGTGGCTAACGCCAACTATGCATCCGTTCAAGCCGCCATCGATGTCGCAAAGGACGGCGACACCGTCAAGTTGCTGGCGAATGCCGCCGAGGACGTGACGGTCGCCGAGGGCAAGAACCTTACGCTCGACCTTAATGGCTTCAAGCTCACCAACGTCAGGGACCACACCATCACTAATAATGGCACGCTGATTGTCGCAGACTCCAGCACCGCGAAGACCGGCACGGTTGACAACGTCACACATGCTAAGGGTGCGTTGGTCAACAATGGTACGGCTACGCTCAAGGGCGGGTTGTTCGAGCGTAGTCAGGAGAAAGGCGCGCTCGAGCTCTATGGCAATGGAGGCAATAGCTGGTATACGGTTCAGAATAAAGGAACCATGACTATTGAGGGCGGGGCGACTGTCCGCAATGCGGGAGGCTATTCTAGCAATCTCTGTAACGCCGATGACACCAATGCAAAGATGGTTATTAAAGGCGGCATCTTCTCTGGCGGCGTCAACGCGGTGAAGAACGGGTCGAACACTACGCTTGAAATCACTGGCGGTACGTTCACCAATACGAGCCAGTATGTGATTATGAACTGGAGCAAGGCGACTATCTCCGGGGGCAGCTTCACTGCCGAGGGCACGGCTCCTTCCGTTCTCTTCACATCTTCCTACGGGCAGGACACAGATGACCTCAAGGTCTCTGGCGGAAGTTTTGCAGGCGGCAAAACGATGATTCGCAATTATTACAATGCGGAAAATCGTGGCAATGCTGCCGTTTCCGGTGGCACGTTCTCTGCTGAAGTCCCCTCTGATTGCTGCGCCAAGGGCTTTGCTTGCGTTAAGAACAGCGACGGCACTTATGGCATCGCTGAAAAGGGCGTAGAAGTCAAACCTGAGGGTGGCAGTGCTTCTGGCTCCGTTTCCACCTCTGGCGTAGTTGTCGAGCAAGCCGAGCAGCAGAAGGTTGCTGAGTCGGCGGCAAAGGCTGCTGAGTCGATTAAGTATGTTACGGTCGAAACTAGCGCAAGTGAGGTCAATATCGGCGGCGTTACCGTTGACGCAAGTGCTATGGGCAAGGCAGATGAAGTCAACAAGGTTGCTGAGGAGGCAACAAAGAGCGGAGCGTCGGTTAACGTCCAACTTGTTGTTAAGGCTAATCAGGATGTTGTAGCGAACCAGCAAATTGCCGATACCGCCAAGAATGCGACTGTTGTGCCGTTTGAGCTTTCCGTTGATATGGTGACGGAGGTTAAGGACTCCGACAACAATGTGACTGCTGCCGCTACGGTCCCCGTCAAGGAGACTGCGGATCCCATCGAGGTAACGATTGAGGTTGATCCCCAAGTTATCGCTGGCAAGAAGGTCACGGTTGCACGCGTCCACAACGACGAGGTTGACCTTATAGATCCTACCAACGTTGACGAGCAGGGTGGTGCAGTCACGTTCGAGACTGCGAAGTTCTCCGATTACGCTGTGCTTGCAAGCGATGTCAACCAGTCCTATAGCCTTGCAGACTACACTAATGCTAATGGCGGCAGAATGGCTATCAACAACGCTGACTTCAACATGTCCAGCGATTACGCCTTTGCTGGCTGGTACAAGGATTCTAGCTTCACCGAAGCCTACGCAGCGGAAGAAGCGAATGGACAAGCTTACCCCAAGTTTGTCAAGGTTAGCGATTTGATTCATTTCAAGGGCGGGTCGCTGCGTATGGATTTGGGCGATGCCATTACGTCAACCTCGCTTCGTTTTGGCTACGACTTGTCTATACCGGAACAGTGCAGCTTTGTTCAGAACGGATGGGATTGGTATATCCCTGGCGGCAGCGTCAACAGAACCATTGCGAAGGATCGCCAGCTGAATCTTCTTGACGGTACGGTGACTTCCAATATCGTTTTCGCTCCGGTTCCGAAGGCAAGTTACAAGGCGCTTATCAGTGAAAAAGCTTTTGTGGAATACAAGACGGCTGACGGAACTGAAGTAACCGCAAGCGAAGTCGGCTATCAACAGCGATCCGTCTATGAAGTTGCCCAGCTCATCAGGGATTATTCTCTGGCTGGGGCCAATGAAATAGATTATGCAAACAAAGTCATTCAAGCTTGCGAATAGAAAGGGATAAGCGATGGAAAAAGAGCAGTATAAAGAACCGACGATGCAAGTGGTGCTTCTGGGAGAGGATGTGATTACGGATTCGTCTGGCGATACCGTAGTAAATCCTGGGTTCCCTGCCTTACAGCAATAGTCATAGCCCTCGTGATTATTGAATCACGAGGGCTTTTGGTTTTAACCGAGCGCACTCGTTTGCCATTCTGTTTAATGATGCAGGCGTTTGAAGATGCTTGTCGGCGAGAGATAGGGATTCTGGATACGGGTGAGAGCTAATGCCGAGCGGCTCTCGTATGAAAAGCGGTTTGTTGCTCGGCACGCTTTGCTCATGCTAAAGAAAGCGTGTTCGTTCTCCGGGGAAGCAGGTGACGTGAGTATGTACGCAAAATGTGCTCCAATAGATAAGAAGAAAATAACTATTGCCGCAATCGCGATATTCGTCGCGCTCTTGCTAATCGCGACTACTATCGCTTTAGTCACCTGCGGTAAAAGCGATGATTCGGCGAAGTCGGAAGATGCTAAGCAAGTCGGTGCGACTACCGAGCAACCTGCGAACGATAAATCCGATGCGCAGTCGAGCGGCCAGAAGACGACGCAGGGGACGAACTCGCAGTCGCCGGTTGGCCAGAGTCGATCTGGTGGATCGGGCTCTGCGGCAGCAGGTATCGGATCCGGTGGCGGTGCGGACGATGGGTCGGCTGACAATGTGGTGGACTTTGGCAGCATTGCCGGCGGTAATGGCGATGCCTCCGATTCGCGCAACGATCAGCCGGCGGCGGAAGGCTCCGGTGACGGTAATGCTTCTGGTGGTAATGGCGAGTCCGACAACTCGAATTCCAGCAATTCGGGTAATGGCGGAGTAGGCTCTTCTGACAAGCCTTCGAGCGAAGGTGGCGTTTGGACGGGTTACTACTAAGTTATGAAGAAGCACGCGGATAATGGTGGCAACGGGCTCGAGAAAACGCGTTTTCGGGTTCGTCTTGCCGGCTTGACGGTAGACATACTGGCTCTTCATCAGGATGTTCGGCATCTGTGCAAAGACTACTTGGAAAAGTGCGACGATGCTGTGGCTGCGGACTTGGTTGTATTGATGTCCCAAGAAGCCATTGATGCCGAGCGAGCGATTGCGACTGAAGGTCGCCATTGGGCGGATTCGTATTTGGAAACGTTGGCGGTTTTGCGCAGCATCGCGAATGAGCTGCCGCAACACAATCGCATGTTGGTGCATGGGGCGGTTATCCAATACGCGGGCAAAGCGTATCTGTTCATGGCGCCAAGCGGAACGGGCAAATCGACACATATTATGCTATGGCGGCAATACCTGGGTGCGGGCGTGCGAGTCGTGAACGGCGACAAGCCGTTCGTGCGCATTCCTGCGGCCGCCGATGAGTCACCCATTGCGTACGGTACGCCTTGGGCAGGTAAAGAAGGCTGGCAGGAGAATGCGTCGGCTCCCCTGGCGGGTATCGTGCTGATCTCGCGCAGCGACGTGGGGGCTTCGTCTATTTGCCGTATAGAACCAGCTGCGTGTTTGGGCAAGGTGGTACGTCAGGTTTACCTGCCTGGAGACGCTTGTGCGGCGGGGAACACGCTTGACTTGCTTGATGCGCTGGTCTCGCGCGTGCCTCTGTTTTCGCTGGCTTGCGATATGTCCGAAGACGCCGTTCGTACAAGTTTCGAAGCGCTTACGGGATTGCCGTATCGGCCGGCAATCTAGCTATCGGAACGCCAGTGCTTGCTTCTCTCGACAATCGACTTTCGAGGTGAGTAAGCACCTTATTTGTTGCTAATCATTGGGAGGCAGATGTGCGGCTGCTGCTGTCTCCGGTTTATCGGGAAGAGGCGTTATGCGTATCAAAGAGGGTTTTGTGCTGCGTGAAGTTGCCGGTCAGGTGGTCGTTATCGCCACCGGCGAAGCTAGCAAGGGCTTTCACGGCATGATCAAGCTGAACGAGACGGGTCGCGTAATCTGGGAAGGACTTGCGGCGGGCAAATCGAACGAGGAGATTGCGGCTGACCTTGTGTCTGCGTATGAAGTAGACGGCGAGAAAGCCGCGACGGATGTTGCTGCGTTTGTGAAGCAGGTTGCTGAAGAGGGATTTTTGGCATAGGCGGTGTCTCGGTCCGGCAAACATATAGAAGAGGTGCTTGCTCAGCAAGGTGTGTACGTGAGCACTACGGTAGGGGTGAGCATGTGTCCGATGCTGCGCAACCGGCGCGATACCATCGTCGTCGAGCCGCTGCATGGCCGTCGGCTTCGCAGGTTCGAGGTTCCTCTGTATCGCCGCGGTGACGACTATGTGTTGCATCGATGCGTCGAGGTTCACTCTGACAGCTACACCATGTTAGGCGATAACTGCTTAAACAAGGAACCCGATATTCCAGATGAGCGCGTTATCGGCGTGCTGACGGGGCTTTATCGTGGTGAGAAGAAGATAGATATGGACGGTTTGCCTTATCGAGCGTATGTGCGTGCGTGGTATGCGATTTATCCGCTACGCCGTTATGCTATGCGGGCACGTGCTTTTGCCGGGCGCGCTAAACGGTGCTTGAAGGGCAGCAAAAGGCAGGCGCGTCATCGCGCGATTGGGTCAGACGCCGCTAGCGTTGCAGGGAGCTGCGGCAAGCGTGAGTCCGGACAGCGTGCTGCCGTCGACGCATCTGGTGTATGCGAAGAACCCGGGAAAGACAAGTCCCAATGAATATAAGGCAGAAGCTGCAACATGTGTTCGGTGGCGGGATGCCTGCGCGCCGCTGGATTGCTGGCGTCATTGGCCGAGCGGGGCTTACTCGCATTGTGGCGCTGTGTGGTTTACAGAGTCTGATGGCATTAAACGCTGTCGGCTTTGCGCTGGCGATGCAGAAGACCATTGATGAGGCGGTTGCAGGAAGCTTCAATGGTTTCTGGCTGTGGTGTGGAGTGTTCGCCGGGATTCTGTGCGTTCAGGTCGCTTGTATCGCCGCCAATCGGGCTCTTCTTGAGCGAACCCTGTCGCGTTTCGAGAATCAGCTGCGTTGCCGCGCCTTTGCCGACGTGCTCGCACAGCCATACGAACGCGTGCAGCATCGGCATTCCGGAGAGCTGATGACGTGCATGACCTCGGACGTTTCCGTTGTTGCCGATGGCGCCTGCACCCTCATTCCGACAATGGTTTCCATGACGGTTCGCTTGGTTGGTGTTGTAGCAGCCTTGTTTGCCCTGGCGCCAAGCTTGACGCTTGTTTTTGTGGTTGGCGGCTGCATTGCCGCATCAGCTTCATTGGCTGTGCGCCCGCTACTGAAGCGACTGCATGCGGGCATGCAGGAAGCTGAAGGAAATATGCGCAGTTACCTGCAGGAATGCTTGGACAGTTTGTTGGTTGTGCACGCGTTTTGCTGCGAACGTAAGGTATGCGAGCGCGCCGAGCGCGCCATGGCCGCTCACCGATGTGCGCGTTTGCGTAAGGCGGATGTTTCCAACGGCTGCAGCACGGCGCTTGTGCTGGCGGTGCAGATGGGGTATGTGCTGGGCTTCGGTTGGTGCGGCTTTGGCATCCTTAACGGAACCTGCACCTACGGAACGCTTATGGCGATAGTTCAGCTTATAGGTCAGATTCAGTCACCGTTTTCCAGCTTAGGTGGATCGTTCTCAAAATACTCGTCCATGCTTGCAAGTTCTGAGCGCCTTATGGGGCTCAATCGGGAGATAGATGGCAAGCAAAGTACAACGACTTTGCGGGATAGCGTTGGTGCTGTTCTGCAAGCAAGTGCAATCAATGTTTCAGAAGGCGACGGAGCTGGTGCGCGGTCGAGAGGCAGCGGCTCGTCCGGCCTTGATGTCAAAATGCAAGTTAATGTCGCGACGAAAGCAAGCATGAGTGCCGAGGTCTTTGCCGGCGATGATGTCGTTTTCGAATCTGCATCGTTCTCAAAGTTGGAGTTGCGTGGAGCGTCGTTTGCGTATGATTGCGGCGATGATGTGCTGCATGGCTGCGATTTTGCGCTGAATGCGGGCGAATTCGTGGGCCTGGCTGGTCCGAGCGGTGTTGGCAAGTCAACGTTGACGAAGTTGCTGCTGGGCGCATATATGCCGCAATCGGGCGAGGCGTGGGCGCAGGATGCTGGCGGCATACGTGTCCCGCTTTGCGAGGCAAAGGGGCTTTTTGCGTTTGTTCCGCAAGGAAATCGCCTGATGGCAGGTACGATTTGCGATACTGTCGCTTTTGCCGAACAGGGTAACGACCTTGATTTGCAACGCGTTGTTGCTGCTTGCAAGGCGGCATGTGCATGGGACTTCATTAGGGCGTTGCCGCAGGGATTGGACACGCCTTTAGGGCAGCGCGGAACGGGGTTATCTGAGGGGCAGATGCAGCGGCTGGCCGTTGCGCGCGCCGTATACAGCCAGGCGCCGGTGCTGCTGCTTGATGAAGCGACCTCGGCGCTCGATGCCGAAACCGAGCGCAGGATGCTGGCCAACCTGCGCGCACTGCCCGGCAGGGCTGCCGTGCTGGTGACGCATCGGGAGGCGACGCTTGCCGCATGCGATCGCGTAGTGGAAATGCGCAAGGGGGCCTGCGTCGAACGATAGCGCGAGGCAGGCTACTGAAGCTTGCGATAGTGAATTGGCAAGATGGCGATACGACGCTCAGGAGGCTTTGGAGCCAGGGCACTTGCTCTGAGCGTTTCCCCGTTTTCTATTTCGGCGGGTATATGAGAAAGGATGCATTGTGGAAAACGAAATGCTCGATCGGGCGGGACGATATCTGGTGCATCTCATCGATTGCGGTCTGCATGACGTGCCAGCGCAGCCAATACCCGTCGGCGTGACCTGGCGGTGCGTGCATGCGCTTGCTGAACATAACAGCGTTGAGGGTATGGCGTGGTTTGGCGCGGAAACCCGTGACGATATTCCCGCTGATCTGAGAAGGCAATGGGAAAACGAAGCCCAGATAACGCTGTTTCGTCGAGTTCGCTTCGATGCGGAACGAGAGCTGGTATTTGCTGCATTGGCGCTCGAGGGCCTATCGTGCCTCCCAATGAAAGGCGCGCTTCTGGCGGATTATTACCCGCGTCCTGAAATGCGATCTATGGCTGACAACGACTTTCTGTACGGGTTTGTTGAGCCTATCGAGGACGAAGGCTTCCGCATTTGCGGCGCAACGCATGCGGAGCGCGAAGCGACGGTGGAGCGTGGCATCCGTGTTATCGAGCGCGTGATGCATGACTTGGGTTACACCACGAAGTCGTTGCGCGTGGGCAATCATGAGTCGTTCGAAAAGCAGCCGATCTTCAATTTCGAACCGCATCGTTGCCTCGTGTCGTCCTCAAGCCCCATGGCCGCTTACTACGAAAACCCATGGAAACGCGCTATTCGAGATGAGCACGACCCGCATCTGTTCCGCTTCTCTGATGAGGATGAATACGTCTATATTATGGCGCACGCGTTCAAGCACTTCGATGCCGCAGGTTGCGGTATCCGCTTCGTGGTCGATACGCGTGTGCTTCTTGACGTTAAAGGTATGGACATGGATTGGGACTATGTGTTCTCCGAGTTGCGAGAGACTGGTCTGCTCGATTTCGAGGCTCGTGTGCGTGCGCTGGCTGACGTGGGCTTCGGCGGAGCTTGCGCCGTTGATCCGCTGCCGTTCGAGCAAGCGGATCTCCTTCGCTATTTACTGAGGAGCGGTACGTATGGCAACAGCAATCGAATGGTGGAGAACCGGCTTGATAAGCAGAAGGCGAAGCACGAAGGCGATTTGGGCGCCGCAAAGCGCGGTTACCTGCGCGAGCGCTTAACCAACGATGAGGCGCTGGGGTACTTGTTCCCGCGCGCTTCCAGAATCGCGCCATTGCGCCCGGCGTTGCAGCTGGTGCGATATGCGCGCGGAATCGTTCGCAACCCGAAAAAAATTGCGAATGAGGTAAAACTACTGATTAAAGCGAAGTAAAGCCTTTGCCGTCGGACACTTCGGGCGGACACTTGGGGACGTAGCGTTATCCGTCCGGATTGCGGTCGCGGGGGAAGTGCGGCCCAGGTCGGCTCCCCGCCGTCTCTTGGGCGGCGGACATCGCTTCGCGACGGGGAATCCCGGACAGATAACGCTACGTCTCCAAGTGTCCATGCGAAGGTCGGGACCGTCCTTCTTTACGCCTTCTCCTCTTGGATCAGGTCGATCATCTCTTGGCTTGAGTGCACGCCGAGCTTTTGGTAGATGTGCTGGCGGTGGGTGCTGACTGTGCTTTTTGACAGGCATAGCTGCTCTTGGATGTAGGCCAGGTTGCGACCCTTGGCGAACATCGTCATGATCTCGGTTTCGCGCGCATTCTCGGCCGCTGCTCATGTTAATCAAACCTAACTCGTTAACCAATGTCTTCTCAGGTCAACGCCATCATGCTACTGACATGATTTCGCCATTCCGCCCTCAACCATGCAACCGGCCGGATTCGCGCCGCCCGCTTGTCGCCGTATCGTGGCCAGTGTCGAACGCGCTGCGCGCAAGCCCTGCCCAAGGCAGTGCGCGGCAGCTCGAAGTCGGCGGCGGGCACGCCCCGCGGCCGACTAGAGGGGCGGCAAGCGGCTCGGACGAGAGGCCGCAAACCGCAAGAGGAGACGGCGCACCACGCAAGCGCGCCACAAGAAAGGAGGATGCATGGGCAAGCTCACGATGACGCGTCGCACGTTCGCGAAGATGACTGCCGCTACCGCTGCTGCGGTCGGAATCGCAGGCACCGGCACCGCGCTGGCCGAATCCAGCGCCAGCTCCACGTCGACCGGCGAGGTCAAGCGCATTCGTTCCACGTGCCGCGGCTGCGGCAAGATGGAATGCGGCGTGTGGGTGTACGTGCAAGACGGCAAGGTCATCCGCAGCGAAGGCGACGAGGCCGCCTTCTAGTCCATGGGCAACCACTGCTCGAAGGGCCAGGCATCGCTGCAAGCCGCGTACCATCCGGACCGCCTGAAGTACCCCATGAAGCGCACGAACCCGAAGTGCAACCCCAGCTGGGCAGACGCCACCAGCATCTACAAGACCATCGAGTCGGGCCGGCTGTACTGCGACGGCGAGACCGACGACGAGAAGTGGCCCATCGACGACGCTGAGAACGTGTGCAACAGCATCGCGCTGGCCGGCTTCAAGATTCCCGATTGGCAGGACTACAAGAAGGCGTTCCAGGGCGAGCGGCGCATGGGATGCGTGGGCTGCGGCCGCGCTGCCCGCCCTATCGAACGCAGTCTTGCAGCAGGAACTTCCAGGCGGGCTTCACTTCAATGCGTACCCCATTTTCTTGGATTTCGCCCTCTTCTTCTTTCGTCACGATCGCAAGTCTGCGCACAGAATCGTCCACGTGAGCAAGCTTCACCAGGCTGCCGACTTCGCGCGGGCGTGCGCTTTCGGAAAGGGAATATGCAACTTGAACGGCCAGCCCTTCTTCGGGAACGAAGAAGTCGATGTCGATTCCTGTTTTCGCGGACCTGATATAGCGCAGTCCTTCGCCGAACACCCCCCGCAAAGCGACGGCGATTTCGTTCTCGAGCAAGGTGGGCTCTTTGTCCACAAGGAATAAATTGAGCAGCCCGTTGTCGCTGAAGTAGCGTTTTGGGTTGCCTTCGCGTTCGACAAACTTCGCTACGGTGTTTTCGACGTCGAACAGCAGATATGCCTCTCTGGCCATCGCAAGGTAGTCGATGACCGTATTCTTGCCGACTTTGTAGCCGATGCCGCTTAGCATGCCGTGAAGCATCGTGTACGACGACTCGCGTCCAACGGTCTCCGCGGCTTTCTTCATGAGCACCCTCAGGGCATCGGGGTTGCGAACATTGTTGCGTGCGGCAACGTCGCCCAGGAGCACCTTCTGGTAAACGCTTTCGACGTATTCGCGCTGCGACTGATATCTCAGCGATTCGGGAAAACCTCCGTTTTGGTAAAACGAATCGAACGCTCCCAGAATTCGTCCCCGCGATTTCGTGGCGTAGATGGCGCCGCTGTCGTGAGGGATTCCGAGGGCTTCAAGGTACTCGTCAAACCGATAGGGGCTTACGTGCTTCGTAAGGTATCGCCCTCCAAGTGTCGTGGCGATTTGGCTGCTGAGCATGCTTGCGTTGCTGCCGGTTATGTAGACGCGCTCGTTTGCGTCGGCAAGCCTACGGGCGAATTTTTCCCACCCAGGGATGTTTTGGATTTCGTCGAAGAAGAAAAAACCTTGCTTGTCGGTGAGCTCGGCAAGGGTTTCGGTGATGTCGTTGAAATCATTGAGCCCGAATTCAGCGAGGCGTTCGTCTTCGAAATTGACGTAAATGATTTGATTCCATGTTGCTCCAGCGCGAACCAAATCTTGCGCGACTTTGTAGAGCAGCGTAGATTTGCCCGACCTGCGCAGGCCCGTAACAACGTAATTTGCTTGGGGGTCGAATGAATAGCGTCGCGGTACAATAGTCGCGTTTTTGATGACCTGGTGTTGATCGAAGATGATTGTCTTCAGTATCTCGTGGTTCATGAGCAAACCTTTCGAGGTTGTTCTGTATACAGAACAGATTATAGGTGAATCCGTTCAGTATACAGAACAAAAATGGGTGAAATCTGTTCTGTATACTGAACAGACCGATAGCGAAGGCGCGCGGTGGTGTGCGCTGGTGCGAGGAAGGAACAACTATGCAGGAAGTGCTGTTTGTGGAATACCCGAAGTGCTCGACGTGTCGGAAGGCGAAGGCGTGGCTGGACGCGCATGGCGTGGCGTATGTCGATCGCGACATTGTGACCGACAACCCCACGGCTGCCGAGCTGGCCGAATGGCACGCGAAAAGCGGGCTGCCGCTGCGCCGGTTCTTCAACACCAGCGGGCAGTTGTATCGCCAGCTGAACGTGAAGGCGCAGCTTGACGCGGGCATGTCCGACGCGCAGGCCTACGACCTGCTGGCAACGAACGGCATGCTGGTGAAGCGCCCGATCGTCGTCGGCCCCGACTTCGTGCTCGCCGGCTTCAAAGAGGCGGACTGGGAAGCAGCCCTGCTATAAGCCAGCGTTGCGATGAATGTTGACCCGCTTTTGCTCTAGCGGAACATTGCTCAACGCGTGCACCCGAAAATTCAGGTGGCTACTGGGCTCCAGGGCGTAGAGTTGAGCGGGTGTTGTACCTCAAATAGGCTGCCTTGCAAGAAGACTCGTAGGGAAGAGCGAAAGCTCTTCCCTAACTAGAAAGCGCGAAGCGCGTCACCAAATTCCCTTTGGGGGGCAGTGACACGCTTCGCGCTTGTTTGCTACTGGCGCACATTCGCCCAGCCCTACGTTGTGGCTGGCGAAGCATCTGCTCCCTTCGCCAGCCTTTATGCTAGCTGCTCGGTAAAGTCGCTGGGCGGGATGATGCACATGCGCGTGCCGTTTTGCAGGCGGATGCGGCCGATGTGCAGCTTCAGGCGCCCGGCCGTCTCCAGGTCGGTCATGCCGAAGCGCGACACCACCAGCTTCTGGCTTGCCTTGCCAGCCAGGGCGTACGCGCGGCGCACGTCTTTCTCGTGCTCGCGCTCCTGCTTGTCAAGCGGCATCTCGGCGCTGTCGTAGTACTCGCGGCACGGGATGAAGCCGGCCACGAACCCGGCAACCACCAGCATCTTCGGCGACAGGCCCGCAACCTGGTCGTACAGCACAACCTGCACGGCGTCGGCGGCGTCGATGGTGGGGGCCAGCAGGCGAGCGCGGAAGCGTGCGGCCATGGCGGCGGCGGAGTTGTCTTCGCTGGCCAGACACAGGCTGCGCACCACGGCCGGGGCGGTTGCTCCCGCCTCACCGGTTACCAGCTCGGCAAGCTTGTCCAGCAGTGCGGAACCTTCAAGCCCTGCGGCAGCTTCGATTACGGAAAGGCCTGCTGCGTGCGCATCGGCAACGCGCTTGGCGCCTACCACGCGGTCGATCTCGCCTGTGCTCACGGCCTGTGCGCCGCCCAGCACGTCGCGCAGTGCTGCCACCAGGCCCCCGTTGCGCTCGTCGGCGTACGCGCGCAGGTTCGCGATGGCGGAGCTGTTGGCCAGCCAGTCGTTGTAGCCGCACCAGCAGCGCCATGCCAGCGCATTCTCGGGATTTGCCACCAGGTCAAGCGCCGTCAGCACGCGCGCCGGCACGCAGCGCGCGTTGTCGCGGATGTCGCCGCGCACGGGCTGGCGGTCGGTCAGGATGCGCGCGGGAACCTTTGCGGCCAGCAGGGCCTTCGTGATGTTGCGCGCCCAGATGCCGTTCGGCACGGTCACCACTACGTCGGCCGGGGACACGCCCTCGGCAACGGCGTCGGCCACGCGCTTGGCCGCGCCCACGAATTCGTTTTCGGGCTCGGGGAAGTCAAGCACTTCGGTTGCACCTGCGGCAGCGCTGTCTGCGGGCCGGAATGCCACGGACTCCACAGCCGGGTCGGCCAGTAGCTTCGCAGCAGCCTGCGCGCCCGCGGCGCACGTGCGGCACTCGGTCAGCTCAACGTCGGCGGCACCGGCGTGCGCGTCCACGAACTCGTCCAGGCCGGCGGCGTACGGGTAGCTGTCGTACACTTCCACGCAGGCCACGCGGTCGCCCGCAATGGTAAGCGATTCGCGCGCCACCAGGCCTGCCAACAGCTGCGATGTCTTGCTGATGCGCTGGTAGTCGTCCACGAACACGTGGGCGAACGCGTGGGCATCGCGCGCGCCGGCATGGCTGCGCAGGTAGTTCACGGCCAGGTTGCCCAGTTCGGGCTCAAGGATGCTGCGCGTGAACGCCAGGTTCGCCTTCACCAGCTCGTGGATGTTCGATTCCTCGCCGGCCAACAGCCAGTTCTCATCGTCGTCGGCAAGCTCGGTCCAGCTGCGGTAGAAGAATTTCAGCATCTCGCGCAGGCGCTTCGGGCGCAGGCCGCTGACTTTCATGTCCTCAAGCAGGAACAGCTTCTCGTAATCGGTCAGCAGGCGCGGCTCGCGGCCCGACCAGCGGATGGCCTCGGCGTCGCTCATCACGTCGAGCGCCAGCGCGCGCGGCGTGGTAACCGCAACGTCGGCGGCGCTTACGCCCGCAGCTTCGGCGGCGGCGTCAAGGCGCGCCTTGAACGCCAGCGCGGCTTGCGGCGTGGCGCACAGCACCAGCACGTCGGTGGCTTTCGCGCCCTGCTTCAGCGCCTCGACCGCGCGGCTGATAAGTTCCTGCGTTTTGCCGGTGCCCACACCGCCAACGATGCGCGTTGCGGCAACCTGCGATTGATCCTGCGTCATTTCAGACCTCCCAGCTGATGTCTGCTTATACCTATATATATGGCGAACGCGTTGGTCCTGTGCCCCGCTGCGAGCATTGACGCTCTTGCGCGGCGAACGCCAGAACCTTGCGTTCCGATGAGCGAACGCGCAAGCGCGTCCGCGGTATATTCCATAAAACAACGAACGCTTTACCTTGCGTTCGCAAAGCACCCCCTCGCCACGCGCGCCGATGCTTGCCGGCTGCGACGGGGGAGTGGGACAAAGGGACTGTCCCTCTGTCCCACTTTTGCGCTTCGCGAAATGGAGGGGTGCGAGGCGAAGCGCGCTTCAATGGTGCAAGGGGGAGCGGCGCCCTCTTCTGTGGGGAGGGAGGGGGGTGAGAGAGCGCTGCTCCCGGGTAGAAGGTGGCCTATCCCCCAAGGCCCTTGCTAAGCCACCCTCTACCCGGGAGGCCGGGCGCGCGGCCCGGCGATTCCCGTCGTGCTGCGCGGGAAGTACCAGTTCCCGCGCTGGCTGCCGGCCGGCAAGGCGCCTGTGCGCCCGCCGCCCGCAAGCCCCGCCAGCGTGCACGTGTCGCCGGCGGCAAATCCTGCAGCAATGGCGTTGCCGCAGGTCAAGCAACTACTCGTTCTTCGCCAGCGTAACTTTCTCGCCTTTCTTGGCGATCAGCGGCATGGTGATGGCGTTCGCGGGGCACGCGTCCACGCAGCTGCGGCACTTCGTGCACTCGCTCCAGGCGGCCTCGGAAAGCTCGGGGTGGCGCGGGTCGATGCCCTCGTTGCAGGCCTTGCCGCAACGGCCACACGTGGCGCCCTTGCTGGTTTCCAGGCACTTCGCGTCATCGATGGTGGGCTTGAACGTGCGGTTCAGCTTCGCGATAAGGCTCATGAACGCCGACAGCGGGCACAGCTTGTGACACCATTTCTTGAACAGCACCACTTCAGCGATCAGCAGCGCCGGCACCACGATGAGCGACCATGTGACATCGCCCTGGCCGAACAGGTTCACCAGCAGCAAAATGGTGGCGAACGTCAAGCCGATGGGGCACACCAGGCAGAACACCGGGAAGCCGAAGATGAACGTGGACACCAGCGCGCCGCCCAGCACGAAATGACGGGCGTCAACGGCGTCGCCGCGCTTCTTCGCGCAGCTGGCGCAGCCGGCCAGGCCCTTCGCGTCCTTCTCGCAGCCGGTGGCAAGCGCGGCCTTCTCCTCGTCGGTCAGCGGGGCCACGTTGGCGGCCTTGGCGCCGTCGGCGTCTTTGGCCTTCGCTTCTTTAGCTTGCGGCTTGCTGAACAGGTCGCGCAGCTTCTGCACCAGCGGCACCGGGCAGATCCAGCCGCAGAACGCGCGGGCGAAGATGACGATAAGCACCACCATGATGACCAGCGACACCAGTGCGCGCGGCACCATCATCTTGCTGGCAAGCATGGTGCCCAGCGCGCCCAGCGGGCACAGGATGGAGATGTCCCAGATGCCCGGCGCCGAAATGGTGCCGATGCCCAGGTTCGTCAAAAAGCCGACGAACACAATGACGATGACGGCAAGCGCCGTTAAGGTGCGCAGCGTCTTCGAATTCTTTTTCATGACCGCACCTTACCTTTCTACCTGGTCAAGCGGCTGGATGGTGATTGCTCGCGCCGTGGCGCCCTCGGAAATGGAACCGTTTTGCAGCGACACGCACACGCTTTCGCAGGCACCGCAGCCGTTGCATTTGTTCTCAAGGACCACCGGGCGATTGTCGCCGTCAAGCTCCATGGCCTGGTAGGGGCACGCATCGTAGCAGAAGCGGCAGCCGATCAGCTTGTACGCCAGGCACCAGTCGGTGTTGATGACGGCGCGGCCGATGATGGTGTTCTCCTTCGTGGCGCCGGCCGGCAGCTCAAGCGCCTTCGTGGGACAAGCGCTTACGCACAGCGGGGTGCCGCCGTTTTCCTCGGTGCACCAGTCGCAGTAGTTGTCGCTGAAATCGAACGTTGGCGTGCGCATGTTCAGGATGCCGTCTTCGATGTGCGCCGGGCGAATGACGTCGCGCGGACAGATCTCGTAGCACTTCTCGCAGCGGATGCATGCGCTGATTAGGCGCTCGTCATCCTGGCCTCCCGGAGGGCGAATGATGGCCTGCGGGGCCACGTACTTCAGCCCGCCCAAGCCCAGCATCACGGCGGCGCCGCCGATGCCCAGGCACAGCGTGCGGCGGGTCATGCCGCCGGTCCTCTCCTGCTTTTCGGCAGCTTGCGCCCTTGCCGCGCCCGCTGCCTGGCTCGTCTTGTCCGCGCGGCCTTCGGGCAGGTCCGTGCGGTTTTCTGTAGTAGTCATCGCTCCTTCTTTCGTTCGCCCGATGTCGGCCCCCACGCCGGCGCCCTCCACGCCGGGAAACCTTGCAGTGTCACCGCGGCGCGCGCCGGTTTCAACGCGCGCGCCGCGGGCGGTGCCTATTCCTCGTCGGTGAGGACGTCGTCCAAAAACGCCTTGTCGGTGTTCAGGAAGCCATCGGTCAGATACGCCAGGCCCTGGTACAGGTCGGTTTTCGCGAAGCGCTTCATGTCGGCCGTCATCATGGGCACCCAGGACAGCAGGTGGTCTTCCAGGAAGTTCTGCTGCGTGGTCAGAAGCGCGGCGGCCTCGTCCTCGTCGCCGCGGCGCAGCGCCTCAACGGTGCGGTTGGCCAGAATCTGCTCGAACTCCAGCTCCAGCGCCACGTGGTCTTCGCCTTCCTTCCAGCTGTCCTGCTTGTCCAGGCCAGCGGAACGGTAGATGGCCAGCACCTCGTCGCGGGCGTCCTGCATGAGCAGGCGCTTCTCGGATGTGTACACGCTTTCGAACGGGTAAGCGGCCGAGAAGGCGTCCACGCCGTGGCCGATGAACACGCGCGTGTAGTCCACGGCCAGGTCGGTCAGGCTGTTCTCCCAGGTGTTAGACAGGTACTTCGCCAGGCGCAGGTAACCCTCGTCAACATCGGAGTTGCCCGTGGCGGCGGGGAAGCGCATACCGTGCAGCTGGTCAAGCAGTTCCTGGTCGATTTCCACGCGGAACAAGCGGCTGAGCAGGCCGTACGTTGCGGCACGCTGCTCAATCAGCTTGATAAGCTCGTCCATGGTTGCCTCTTCGGCGGTGTTGGTGTTCTCAGCCATGATTACTTCTCCTCGTATTCAGCCGTGGGCTCGTCCACGACATCTGCCAGCATTTCCAGGCCCTGCTTACCGATTTCGGTGGTAAACCACGCCTTGCGCCATTCAAGCGCGTCGCATTTCTCCAGCTTGTCCACGAAGTGCGGCGCGTACAGGCGCGGCTTCTGCACCAGCGGGTCGTTGTCCACAACGCCGTTGATGGTGGGCGTGGTGGCGCCGGACGCGTCGTTGCACAGCATTAGGATGCGCTTGTAGATGGTGGCGTACTTCGCGTCTTCCTCAAGCAGGGTGCGAAGGCGGTCGATGGGTTTGTCGGAATCAAGCTTTGCCTGGCCAGCCTCGGTGATGCGCCAGAACACCTCAACGGGTTCGGCGGCTTCCAGGTACTCCACGCCGTCCACGACGACGGTCTTCGGCTCGGTTTCAACCTCGTCGGCCGGCGTGCCGTCGGCGGTGACGCGCTCGATGGCGCCGGCGCGCTCAAGCAGGCTGCACAGGTTTGCGGCCGTGTACACGCTGAAGTTGTCTTCCTGCAGTTTGTCGACGTGCGCGTTCACGTCGGTGACGGTTTGCGGCTCTTCCACGAAGGTCAGGATGCCCAGCAGCACCTTGCGGCGCGGGGCCATGGATTTGAACAGGTCGTCGATGCGCTCTTCGGGCGTGCGCGTGTCGACGGGCTCGGCCGGCTGTTCGCCGGGCGTATCGGTTGCGGCGCTGATAGCAGCGATGTCGCCGCCCTCGTCCTCTTCTTCGTCGGCGCCGGTGTCCTCTAGCGGATCGAACTCATCAAGCTCGGAATCGAACAGATCGAAAGTGGAATCAGACATGCTCCGCCCCTCCCAGACATTGCTTACAACAAAACAAGCGCCAGCCCAAGCGGCTCGACGCTACAGTGCCGGCCCGTCAGGCCGACTCCGGGAACTTCACCCCTGAAGCTCCGACTTTTGCAAACATGTCTGCCGCGCGCCTCTCGCACGCAGGCGGACTCCCCACAACCGATGATAGGGGTGGCGCGCCGGCGGTGTCAAGGGTTGATTTCGCGCGGTTCGTTATGCTTTCTGCAGGATAAAAGCAAGCTTGTCCGCAACGCTTTCGGCAACTGGCGTTTGACAACGCGCCGGCGGTTGCGCGATACTTCGCGACGGGGTTTGGGGAAGAATCCAAGTGGAAGGCAGTACCGACGCGCGCGGGGGCGTGCGCGGTCCGCATTGCTCTCAGGAAAGGAAGATGAGCCATGACCGCTTTTATTCGACCCTCTTTAATTTTGCGTATGGACCTGGACGAACGTTTATTCAACGACGAGCAGGTTGCCGATATCAAGCGCTCGTATTCCTACGTGGCGCCGTCGCTGGTGCAGTCGCATGCGCCGGTCGATGAAGCGCGCGTGGAAAACATCATGCGCTTCATGATCAAGCTGCACCGCCCGTATTGGGACAAGTCCAACGCCGACGCCGAAGAGCTGTGGCAGGGCGTCATGCCGAAGTGGCTGCACAACATGTTCGCGAAGGTGTCGAACACCATCACGGCTGCTAACAACATCCACGCTGAAAACGGCGAGCCGGCGTTTCCGTATCACTGGCTTGAGCTGGAGTTCGGCGACAACGCGCTTATGGCGGTGAAGACGGGCAGCGACTCGTCGTTCCCGGCCGAGGGCGTGGACATGGTCGAGCGCGTGCGCGACCTTATGAACGAGGGCGCGCTGGGCGAAGGCATCGCGTGCGTGCGCATCCCGTCGCGCGCCAGCTACGAGGCGCAGTTGGCCGCCGCCGAGGCGGCGCAGGCGCAAGCCGAGGCCGATCAGGCCGCTGGGGTTACGGAAGAGCAGGCTGCCGAGGTCGACGAAGCTGCAGTTCAGGAAGCCGTTGCGGCCGTCGATGTCGTTGCCGAGGGCGAGGCCGCTGAGTTTGCTGAGGCCGGCGAGGCAGATGCGGCCGAGCAGCCCGAGCCCGCGTTTGCGGCTCCGGTGCTCCCCGCGTTCGACGTGGACTACGGCACGTGGGGCATCGAGTACGCCGACGGCACCGTGCGCGAGTTCGACGCCGCAACGGGCGCGTTCAAGTAGCGCATTCGCGAAGGCAGGGCAGTCAGCCTCTGCCTTCGCGCTGTTTGCCGGCGTTAACGTTTCGGGTCGTGGGGGCGACTGGTGTGGGGAACCGCTATACTGGCGGTTTGCAAGGGGGTAGACGAGAAAGGGGCAGCAATGCCAAGTGCAAAGAATTTCTTCGGTCTGCTCGAAAAACTGCAGAGCGCCGATATCACGGTTCACCAGAACCGCTGCGCCGTTGTGCGCAATCGTAACGCAAAATGCCTGAAATGCGCCGAAGTGTGCACGTCAGGCTGCATTTCTTATGAGGACAACGAGCTGATCATCTCGCCGGAAAAGTGCATCGGCTGCGGCACGTGCGCCACCGTGTGCCCGACGTGCGCGCTTGAGGCGCACCGTCCCAACGACGCCGAGTTGCTGCATCAGTGCATCCAGGCTATGCGTGCCGCCGATGGTGAGGTCATCATCGCGTGCGAGCAGATCGTGAATGCCGCCGAAGGTCTGATCGACCGCACGAAGGTCGTGCCCGTCACGTGCCTGGGCCGCGTCGAGGAAAGCCTGCTCACCACGCTGGCCGTTGCCGGCGCCAAGCACGTCAGCCTTGTTGAGGGCAAGTGCGGCGAATGCCCGCACGCCACCGGCTTCCACATGGCCGAGCAGGTGCGCGACACCGCCAATACGCTGCTGGAAACCTGGAACAACGGCATGCGCGTTGACCTGGTAGCCAAGTTCCCGCGCTGCGCGCGCCTGGAGGGCAAGGCCAGTTTCGACGCCGACAAGCGCCACTTCTTCGAGGAAATGAAGTCCGAGGCCAAAACGGCTGCCGGCACCACGGCCGACTTCGCCGTCAAGGAAACGCTGGGCATCGAGGACAAGCCCGAGTCGCGCTTCCAGAAGGTTATGGAAGACGGCACGCTGCCGCATTTCATCCCCGATCGCCGCGAGCTTTTGCTGAACAGCCTGGCCAGCCTGGGCGAGCCGCAGGACGTCATGATCGAGACGCGTCTGTGGGGCCACGTCATCATCGACCCGGACAAATGCAGCAGCTGCCAGATGTGCGCCACGTTCTGCCCGACGGGCGCCATCAGCAAGTTCACTGACGAGGACGGAACGTTCGGCGTCGAGCACTTCCCGGGCGATTGCGTGAAGTGCCGTTGCTGCACCGACATCTGCCCGAAGCAGGCACTGACGCTGTCCGACGAGGTGTTCGCCGTCGACTTGCTGTCGGGCGCGGTGGAACGCTACGAGATGAAGCCGCTGGCGCACCCCATAGGCGACCCGCACCAGATTTGGCACACCATGAAAGACCTGCTCGGCTGCGACCAGGTTTACGAACGCTAGAGCCGCAGGCTGCAAGCGGAATCACAAATTGCAAGCAGAAGGAAGGTCGTCCGGGTGGGCGGCCTTCCTTGCGTTGGACCTCCCGGGCACGTTTTTGAACTTTCCGAGTCTTGTGACAGTCGCTTCCGGGTTTTTGGCACGTTTTCGAACTTTCCGAATCTCGTTCCCGCTAGTATCCGCTGATTAGCTACGGAAAATCGCAAAACGTGCCAAAAAGGTTTGATTGCAGATGGATAAAGGCTCGGAAAGCTCAAAAACATGCCAAAAGAAAGCTCTCGAATGACTTTGGATTCGGAAAGCTCGGAAACGTGCCAACGTAAAGCCTTTTCAGCCCGCTTTCAGGGTTCACCGTATACTGTTGGGTGAACGATTGCGCCTTCCCATGTCGTTTGCTTGCTGACGTTCGGTTGGCGCGGCACGGCTGGCGGGGCATTCGCGCTTGGCTTGGCGCGAACTTGCGGTAACGAAAGGCACACCATGCAGATTCTCATCGTGGAAGACGACGTACGCCTGGCGCAGGCGCTTGCGCATATCTTGACGGAAAACCACTACGGCGTCGACGTGGTGCACAACGGCGCCGATGGCCTGGCGTATGCGGAAAGCGGCATCTATGACGTGGTCATCCTTGACGTCATGCTGCCGAAAATGGACGGCTTCACCGTGGTGGCCGAGCTGCGCCGCAAAAGCGTCAGCACGCCGGTGCTGCTGCTGACGGCGCGCGACGCCGTGCCCGACAAGATCACCGGCCTTGACAGCGGGGCCGACGACTACATGACCAAGCCGTTTAGCCCCGCCGAGCTGCTGGCGCACTTGCGTGCGCTCACGCGTCGCCAGGGCGAGGTGGTGCTCGAAAAGCTTGCGGCGGGCGACTTGTCGCTGAACCTGGAAAGCTACGACCTGACGTGCGGACAGAAGACCATCCACCTGTCGTACAAGGAGTTTTCCCTGGCGAAAGTGCTTATGAGCAACCCGGGCCAAGTGGTGTCGAAAGAGCTGCTTATCGAGCGGGTGTGGGGCATCGAGTCCACGGCCGAGGACAACAACGTGGAAGCCTACGTCAGCTTCCTGCGCAAAAAGATGCGCTTCCTGGGATCGAAAGCGTGCATCGAGACCATCCGCAAGGCTGGTTATCGGCTTGCCGTCGACGGCCAGTCTGCGGCGTAAGGCGGCGCGCGCATGCTGAAGAAGCTCCGCATCAAGTTCATCGCCCTGAATATGATCACCGTTGCCGTGGTGCTGACGGCGGTGTTTGCCACCATTTGCGTGGTGAACTACCAGCAAAGCGTGGCGGTGGTTGAGGCCACGCTGAACGACGTGGTGAACCAGGCGTCCGATCATCAGGGAAAACAGCAGCCGGGCAAAGATGGCCAGCCGGGCAAAGACGGCCAGCCCGATGGAGGCGCGGCTCCGGAGGGCGAGGGTCCTTCGGCCGATCAGGCCGCCGCAAGCGGGGAAGGCGGCCAGCCTGCCGCCGCGGCGCAAACGCCTGACGGCGGCTCGGCTTCGGCCGCCTCTTCTTCTGACGCGACGGGCAAGGATTCTCCTACCGCAACCGGCGCTGGCGCAAGCACGTTTACCGCTGGCGTTGCCGATGATGCGGACGGGTTCGGCGGGCCCACCATCGGCGGGCGCGACAAGGGCGGCGGCCAGGTTATTCCCGTGGCGCTGTTTACGGTAGACGCCAACGGTGTCACGGCGGCGTCGGGTCGCTTCAACACGGCATCCATCAGCGACGACGTGCTTGAGCAGGCGGGCGCCGAGCTTGCCGATGCCGCCGAGGGCTTCGGCAAGCTTTCCGATTCCGGCCTGTTCTACTTGAAGCGTCAGGCGGGCGGCGACATGTATCTGGCGTTCGCCGACATCAGCTCGGCGCGGGGCTGGGAAAGCCTTGCGGCAACGCTGGCTGTCATCGAGGTTGCCACGCTGGCCGTGTTCTTCGTCATCAGCCTGTTCTTCAGCCGCTGGGCGCTTGGCCCCGTGGCGCGTGCATGGGTGCAGCAGCGCCGGTTCGTGGCCGACGCCAGCCACGACCTGAAAACGCCGCTTACCGTAATCCTGGCGAATACGTCCATTGCCCTTGAGCACCCCGAGCGCAGCGTTGCCAGCCAAAGCCAGTGGCTTGAAAGCACGCAGCACGAGGCCGAGGCCATGCAGGGCCTGGTGGGCGATTTGCTGGAGCTGGCGAAGATGGACGAGGAAGAGGCCGCCGCAGGCGCGGGAGCGCCGCGGGCGAATTTCGAGCCCGTTGACCTGTCCGACCTGGTAGAAGGCGAGCTTTTGCAGTTCGAGTCCGTGGCGTTCGAGCGCGGCGTGCAGCTGGAATCGTACGTGCAACCCGGCATCTCGCTTTCCGGCAACAAGCAGCGCTTGCGCCGGCTGGCGGGCACGCTTATCGACAACGCGTGCAAGTACGTTGACGAAGGCGGCGCAGTGGAAGTAACGCTTTCGGAGACGGGCAAGCACGCGAAGCTTACGGTGCGCAATACCGGTGCGCCTATTGCGCCCGAAGACCTGCCGCATGTGTTCGATCGCTTCTATCGCGCGGACAAGGCGCGCACCAGCGGCGCGGGCGGCCATGGCCTGGGGCTCGCCATCGCGCGCGCCATCGCCGAAGAGCATCGCGGCACGTTAACGGTTGCCAGCACGCAAGAGGCGGGCACCACGTTCACGGCAACGCTTCCAATAAAGTAAGAGCTGCGGAGGTGCAGGCTGCCCGGACATCATTTAGTGCTGGCCGGGCGGTGGGGCGACGGGGCACCTGATGACGCTGCGACACCAGGCGCCCCGTCGTTTCGGGTCCTTTGTCGCTCCTGTCTCCTCGTCGCATTGCATCCCCGCGGTACCCACTTTCCGCTTACCGCGTTGCTTTCGTGGATGCCCGGCGGGCGGGCGCATCGGTGCTATCATACGTGTTTACTTGCAAATCACGGAACAAGCGAGGCCATCCATGCTTTTGTGCGCGCAGTACGTGCTTCCCATCACTTCGGAGCCCATCCACAACGGCGCCGTGCTCGTTCGCGACGGCGTTATCCGCGACGTCGGAACCGCCGCCATGCTCAAGTTGCGCTATCCCGACGAGGAAACGTCCGATTATGGCCAGGCGGCGCTGCTGCCCGGTTTCGTCGACCTGCACACGCACCTGGAAAACGCCGTGCTGCGCGGCATCGTGCACGACGTGCCCTACGCAACGTGGATTATGACCATGCGCGAGCTGTCCGCGAAGCTCGATGTGGCCGACTGGTACGACTCGGCCGTCCTTGGCGGCCTGGAAGCGCTTTCCAGCGGCATCACCACCGTCGCTGACATCACGGCGTCGGGCGCCAGCTGCACGGCCACGCAGAAGCTCGGCATGCGCAGCGTCATCTACCGTGAGGTCGGCGCCATGGATCGCCGCCGTGTGGATTTCGCCATGCACCAGGCCGAAAACGACCTCATGCACTGGCGCGAAGAGGTTGATTCCAGCCGCGTCACCATCGGCCTTTCGCCGTCGGCCGTGTTCGCGTGCCATCCCGAGATGTTCCGTAAGGTGGCGCAGTTCGCCAAAAAGGAGAACGTGCCCGTTGCGCTGCGCCTGGCCGGCGATCGCGAGGAATGCGATTTCGTGCGCTACGGATCCTCGCCGTTTTCCGTGCACTCCATGGACACCAAGCGCGGCTTCGTGGAGATTCCGCCGTGGTTGCCCACGGGCACCACGCCGGTGAACTACGCGCTGAACTGGGGCGCGTTCGAAAGCGACAACGTCATGATGGTGCACGGCGTTTACGTCAGCGGCCACGACATTCGCAAGCTGAAGGAATACGACGTATCCATTGCCAGCTGCCCGCGCATCAACGCGCAGCTGGGCATGGGCGTGGCCCCGCTGAGCGAGTTTTTGAACAACGGCCTGCGCGTGGGCCTGGGCACCGACAGCCCCGCTGCCACCGACTCCACCGACATGATCGCCGAGATGCACATCGGCATGCTGCTGCAGCGCGCCGTGAACTCGCGCGAGTTCATGCAGTCGGAAACCATGCTGGAGATGGCCACCATGGGCGGCGCTCGCGCGCTGAAGATCGACGACAAGGTGGGCAGCCTTGACGTGGGCAAGCAGGCCGACGTCATTGCCGTCGACCTGTCCGGTTCGCATCAAACGCCCACCACCGACCCCGTTTCCTCGGTGGTCAATGCCTGCAACGGCTCCGATGTGATGATGACCATGGTTGCCGGCAAGGTGCTGTACGAGAAGAACCATTGGCACGTGGGCGTGGAAGTGGCGCGCAACATCGCTCGCGTCATCGAGATTCGCAGCAAGTTGAGGTAGGACATGGGAACGAATCAAAAGCTTACGGCAAAGCAGAAGTCCGAGCGCATCAAGGCTGCTCAGGAACGTGAACGCAAGGAGAAGGCCCGCCGTGAGCGCGCCGAGCGCACGAAGAAGATCTTCACCATTGTCGTGTGCGTCATCCTGGTGCTGGCGTTGGGCATTCCCACCATCGCGCTGTCCGTGCTGTCCATGTAGGCAACGCGTGTCCAAGTTGCACGTTGCGGGCGCCCCGTCGTTTTCGGCGGGGCGCCCGTTTTGCGTTTCGCCGTGCCTTTGCGTTTACGCGTTCTTGTCGTTGCGATTTGCATCCCCGCGGTCTACGCTTGCGATTGCGGGCTGGCGGCTCGCTTCGCCTTTGCACGTGCGGCGCCCATTCGTCGCTTAGTGCCTTGCGCGCCGAAAAGTTCGCCAAATTCCCCAGGAATACTTTTTCTGTAGAGGACTTGCGCTCGAAGGCGCTGCGGGCGAATGTGCTACTATAAATGGCTGTTGTTGTGCGCTTCGCTGGCGCCCCAACGGACGTAGTGGACATCTTACAAAGGGGATTGCTTTGTTTGGTATCGGTGGATTTGAGTTATTCCTCATTCTGCTGTTCGGATTTCTGCTGTTCGGTCCCGACAAGCTGCCTGCCATGGCAAAAACGTTGGGCAAGGCAATCGGCAAATTCCGCAACGCGCAGGAGGAAATGAACAAGGTTATCAAGAACGAGGTGTACGACCCCGATTCCGACGAACCGTTCAAGAACCCGCTTGACGTTATGGAAAAGGCCGCCGACGCGGGCAAGAAGGCCGCGAATGGTGCCAGCAAGGCGGTGAACAGCGCTAGCAAGGCCGTGCAGGCAACGCATTCCGCACCTTCGAAGGCCGCTTCCCAGCAGCCGCGCACCGTTGCGAAGCAGGAAAGCTTCAGCGAGCGCAAGGCCCGCTACGACCGCGAGCGCGCTGCCAAGCAGGCCGCCGATGCCGAGAAGGCCGAAGCTGCCAAGCAGGCCGCCCTTGCCGCCGCCGACGCGAAGTCCACCGAGGCCGCAACGCCTGCCGCCGCCCCGGCTTCTGCAGCACCTGCTGCCAACCAGTCCGCATCTACCGAAGCAAAGGGGGAATAACCGATGCCTATCGGACCGGCGCGTATGCCCCTTTTCGATCACTTGGGCGAGCTGCGCATGCGCTTGGTGCGCATTGTCGTGTGCCTGCTCATCGGCGTGTGCGTGTTCTACTTCGCCACGCCTACCATGGGTCAGTTCCTCATGATCCCCATCGCCGACTACCTGCCGAAGGGTCCCGACGGCTTGCCGTCGTTCATGGCCATCGACCCGTTCGAAGCGTTCGGCACTCGCTTCAAGATTTCCATTTGGGCGGCCATCGTGGCCTGTTCGCCGGTTATCTTGTGGCAGCTGCTGGCGTTTTTCCTGCCGGCGCTTAAGCCCAACGAGCGCAAGTGGTTTATCCCCACGTTCGTTGCCGCCGTGGCGCTGTTCATTGTGGGCGTAGTGTTTTGCTATTGCATCATCCTGAACCCGGCGTTCCAGTGGTTGACCGACCAGGCGCTTGGCCTGGGCACCGTTACGCCGCGCATGTCTACGTATGTGGACATCATCATCAAGTTCCTGCTAGGCTTCGGCGTTGCCTTCGAGCTGCCGCTGATCATCTTCTACCTGGTGGTGTTCAACGTGGTGCCGTACAAGAAACTGCGCAACAGCTGGCGCGGCATCTATGTTGGCCTGCTGGTGTTCTGCGCCATCATCACGCCTGACGCTTCGCCGGTCACCATGGCGCTCATGTTCGCTGCGCTGATCGTGCTGTACGAGGTGTCGCTGCTGTTGGCGCGCGTGGCGCTGCGCAACCGCATCAAGAAGCAGAACGACGAGCTGGCAAAGGAAGAGGCCGAGGAAGCCGGCATCAACAAGCCGAAAACGCTGAAGGCCGTCAAGCGCAAGTAGCCAGGTCGCAGGCTTCGCAAACTTGCCTGCTGTTTTACCGCTTGCTGTTACTGATTGTTCCGGAAGCCCGTGCAAACGCACGGGCTTCCGTGCGTTTCGGTGCTTTGCAGGGATTCGCGGGGCGTATTGCTGTTGATGGGCTAGTATGGATGCGTATCATCCGTGCGCGGCTTGGGGCCGCGCGCATCGCGTGTGCAAAGGAGCATCATGCACGAACTGGGAATCATGACGGGCGTCATGGACGCAGTGGAGCAAACTGCTGCGCAAGCCGGTGCCACGAAGGTGCTGAAGGTGGTGCTGTCCATCGGCGAGATGACCGAGGCCATCGAGGACTCGTTGCGCTTCGCGTTCGAGGTGCTGACGGAAGGTACCATCAGCGAGGGCGCGGAGCTTGACATCAATATCGTGAAGCCGAAAAGCCGCTGCCTTGACTGTGGTGCCGAGTACGAGCACGACCGCTTCCACATGATGTGCCCGAAGTGCGGCAGCTACGCCACGCAGCTGATTGCCGGACGCGAGATGCAAATCGATTCCATCGAGGTCGATTTGCCCGACGACTAGCGCTTTGGCGTCGCTACAAGATTTTACTTTGCGGGCGTTGGAGCGCTCGCGCCGGGTTTTGCGCCTTGGCTTGTGGCGGTGTTGTCGTGGCGGGGCTGGGCGCTAAGCTTGTGGCCCGATTTGCTGCGCGGGCGCCTTTGGCTGCTTCGTTGAGAGCTGCTTGGGCAGAGGTTCGCCGCATGCTTTTTGCACTATTCGCCATCACCAGGAAGGAGCGCCGTGCGTATGGATACGAAGCAATCTGCTTTCATCAAAAGCGATCAAATGGCGGCCGCTTTGCGCCGTCGCTTCGCCGAGCACCACGTGTACCTGCTTGACCTGCTGGCCAGCCCCGGTTCGGGCAAAACGTCCACCATCCTGGCCACTATCGAGGCTCTGCGCGACGAGTTCAACATCGCCGTGGTTGAAAGCGAAAAAGCCAGCAACGCGGATGTTGAGCGCATCAAGGCGCAGGGCATCGCGGCCGTGCGGGTTGACGTGGACGGCGCGTGCTGCCTGGACGCCGAAGCGCTCAACTGTGCCGTCGGTGAGCTGGATTTTGCCCGCCTTGACCTGGTGATCGTGGAGAACGCGGGCAGCCTGGCGCGTCCCGCCGACTTCGACCTGGGCGAGAACGCGAAGGCGGTGATCTTGTCTGTGTCCGAAGGCGACGCCAAGCCGCTGGAATGTCCGGGCGCATTTCGCGCGTCGCAGGCCGTGGTGTTGAACAAGGTGGACACCGTGGCGGCGTTTGGCTTCGATTGCCAGGCGTTTTGCGAAAACGTGCGCCAGGCTAACCCGCAGGCGCCCATTTTCCCGATTGCGGCCACGAAAGGCGATGGCGTGGAGGAATGGGCCACATGGCTGGCCGAGCAGATTCGCGCCATCCAGTAGCATTTTTCAACATATTCAAGCCTGGTGGGCGGTGCGTCTGCCACGCCCACGCTTGAAAACGGCTGCTGTACGTCAACTATCAGCAGGTGCAGGTCATGTCCACCATCCTGGTGGTGGGGCTTTCGCCGCTGACGAAGGTGGCAACGGCGGACGAAAACCAAGCCAGCACGCAAAGCGCCCAGGGGCAGCTGCCAAGCGGCATGTACTGGTACAACCAGGGTATCGTGTTCGGCAACAACACCGACGCGTTCAAGCTGTATTCTGAGAACATCAACAAGCATGATGTCATTAAATTCAAGAATAGTCGGGTGACGGGTGGCTCTGAGGTGACGTTCCCGCGTACCATCGCGCAGGACCTCGATACCGCCAACGCCCCGTTCATCGACATGAACTAAGTGAAGGCGGAAACAACCGCGCTGTCCGGTACGTTGAGCGCGCACGAGGATGCGGGCGCAACGTACGACTTCGCCGACCAGAACAAGAAGACCATCACCTACACGAAGGGGAAGGGCTGCGGTACGTTCATCGGCGACGGCATCAGCGTGAAGAAGGCGTGGAATGACGAGAACGACGTGGACGGTCTGCGTCCGGCATCGGTGACAGCCGAGCTATGCTACGTGAACGAGGCTGGTGAAACGCCGCAAGCGCTAAAGGATTCGCAAGTGCAGAAGGCCCCGGCAGCGGGCCCTTTTGTGTATGCTTTTCGTCCTGTTGCCAAGCTGTGGGCGTTTCGCAATAGCCCGGAAACATGGCTTGGGCATACTAGCACGTGAAGGAATTCCGCTTGCGCTGAAAGGACGGCTTATGCGAGCGAACGATATGTACCAGGCGTGCGCCGAAGCGCTGCGCGCCTATGCGGAAGGCGCCGGCTTCACCGACATGGTGGTGGGGCTTTCCGGCGGCATCGACTCGAGCGTCATCGCCACGCTGTGCGCCGACGTGTTCGGCCCCGAGCATGTGCACGGCGTCATGCTTCCGGGCCCGTACTCCACCGACCACTCGCTTGACGATGCGCGCGAGCTGGCGGAGAGCCTGGGCATAGAAACACACGTCGTGTCCATCTGCGAGCCGTTCGAGGCGTTCGAGGCGGTGCTGCGCCGTTCGGGCTGCGGCAAGCTGGCCGGCACGGCGTCGGAGAACACCCAGGCGCGCTGCCGCACCGTCGTGCTTATGGCGCTTTCGAACGCGAACAACTGGATGCTGGTGAACACGGGCAACCGCAGCGAGTCCATGATGGGCTACTCCACGCTGTACGGCGACACGGCCGGCGCGTTCGCCCCTATCGGCGGCCTGTACAAAACCGACGTGTACGCCATTGCCCGCTGGCGCAACGAGCGCGCCGAGCGCGACCGGCAGGTGCCGCCCATCCCCCAGCACGTGCTGGTGAAGCCGCCCAGTGCCGAGCTTGCCCCCGGCCAGGAGGACGAGAAGTCCATGGGCATCGACTACGCCACGCTTGACCGCATGCTCATCGCGCACTACGAGCACGGCGTAAACGAGAACGGCCTGGTGGAAGCCGGGTTCAATCGCGCCGACGTCGAGCGCGTGCTGGCGAAGGTGGAGTCGCAGGCGTTCAAGCGCGCCCTCGAGCCGCCGTTCCCGGACACGAAGTTCTACGACTAGGTGTGCGGCTGCGCATCGTCCCGCGCAAGGCGTGCCGGGCGATGCGCGTGATGCGTGTGCTTTGGGGTGGGAGAGTGGTCACGTGCGATTCCGCGAACGCGCGGCGGTTGGCTTGTCAGCGCGGCCTCGCGCAAGCGGGGCGCACCCGGCCCCGCGCCCATGCGCTGGCTGTGCGCCTTTGGCGCGAATATCTGACGCATTTCGGAAGGGGCGGGCGCAGGCCTGCCCCTTCGGCGTTACCATGGCTTCGATAACCAACCAAACGGCGGCCCGCTTTTTCTTGCAGGCCGCCGTTTGCCGGCTGAAAGGCTTACTTGCATGCAGCGTCGAGCGTTCTTCAAGCTTGTGGGCGCGGCCGCGGCCGTCGCGGCGGTGCCGGCGTTTTCCGCTTGTTCGGCGGTGTCGACCCCGTCGGCCGAGGGCACGGGCGTGCTCGGCCAGCCCGCGGTGTCGTTTTCCGCGTCCGTGGACGTGCTGATCCTGGGCAGCGGCGTGGCAGGGCTTTCGGCCGCCATGGACCCGGCCGAGGCGGGGCTTTCGGTCATGGTGGCCGAAAAGCTTGACGTGCTGGGCGGCGAAAGCTATGAGTCGAACGCCGTCATGGACGTGGTGGGCAGCAAGGTGCAGAAAGATGCCGGCATCACGGAAAGCTGCGACGACGTGTGGCCCAGCCGTCGCGAAACGCTGAGGGCCGCGGGCGTGACCGACCTCGATTTCGCGAAACGCCTGTTCTACGCCGCGCCCGAGTGGGTCGACCGCATGCGCGACTCGTATGGCGCGCAGTTCGACGACCCCGCCACGTACACGGCCAACGAGGCGAACCGCCGCCGCGTGCTGCCGAAAAACGGCATCGGCGACACGGAAAGCATCATGATGCCGCTGCGCGACAAGCTGTCCAGCAAAGGCGTGCAATTCTCCACGGGCTATTGCGCCAGCGCGTTCATCCTTGACGAGGACAACCACGTGTGCGGCGTGCGCTTCGTCACGGGCAAGGAAGCCCCCACGGTCACCGACGTGCATGCGCGCGCCGTGGTGGTTGCCACGGGCGGGTTCGCCAGCAATCAGGCGTTGGTGCGCGACTACCTGCCCGCGTGGCAGCGCGTGGGGTGCTACACGGCTGCGTCCATGGGCGAGGGCCACAAGCTGTGCCAGGCGCTGGGCGCCAAGCTGGCCGACATGGCCGTTACCCCGTCGCTGACCAGTGATTTACCGCCCGCGGCGGCGTGGAGCATGTTCGCGGTGACGCTGGTGGTGGACGCGCAGGGCAACCGCTTCGCCAGCGAGGACTACATGCGCACGCTGGCCGCAACGTGCTTCTCCGAAGAGCGCGGCTACTTCTGGACCATCTTCGACGGGCGCATCTCCGAAAGCGGGCAGTCGCGCAGCGCGGCGCAGATCACGGCGAAAAACGCTTCGCGCGTGGTGGGCCCGTGCCAAACGGTGGAGGAGCTGGCGGGCAACATGGGCGTGTCCGAAGACGTGCTGAAAAAGACGTGGGACCGCTATTCCAGTATGGTCAGCGCCGGCAAAGACTCCGATTTCGGGCGCCTGCAGTTCCTGGACGACCTGAAGCCACCTTATTATGCGCTCAAGCAGTTCCCCGTGCGCTTCCGCACGCGCGGCGGCGCGGTGGTGGACGAAAACGGCCGGCTGCTCGACGGCGCCGGCAAGGCCATCCCGGGCGTGTACTGCTGCGGCGCGGCGGCGCAAGGCGGCGGCGAAAGCCTGACCACGAACGGCGCGTTCGGCATTTTCACGGGAAAGGCCGTCGCGTCAGACCTGGGCGCGGCATAAAGGTGGCATGCGGTTCGGAATACGCTTGGCGGCGTATGGCGCGCGGCCGGGCGCGTGGCTTACTATGGGGCCATGGAAAACTTGCTGATGACACAACGTGAAATGACCGCGCGCGACTGGGCCGTCGACGCGGCGGTGATGCTTTTGGCGTTCGCCTTCGGCTGCGTGCAGCTGATGCTGACGGCGTCGTCAATCATCATCCCCGACCTGGCGCTGCGCCAATACCTGGGCATGGTGAACGTGGTGCCCGACCTGCAGGTGTTCGTGGGCCTGGCCATGACGGTGGTGCCGCTGGTGCTGCGCCGCCGCTTCCCGCTGCCCGTGTTCGCCGCCTGCCTGGTCATATTCTTGGGCCTGCAGCTGAAGTTCTCGGGCTTCTCCATGACGGTGGTGGGCCCGCTGGTGGCGTTGTACACGGTGGCGGTGGAGTGTGGCACGGTGCCGGGCGTGGTGTGCGGCGTGCTGGCCGTGTTGTCGCTGCTGTTCGGCGACGCGCCCATGCAGGCGGCAAGCATGGTGTTCTTCACGCGTTTCCAGAACATCGCGCTGATGGTGGCGGCCGTGCTGGCGGGCTACGCGTACCGCACGCATGCGGCCTACGTGCACGAGGTGGAGCAGCGCGCGGCCGAGGCCGAGCGCACGCGCGAGGAAGAGGCGGCGCGGCGCGTGGAGGAGGAGCGCGTGCGTATCGCGCGCGAGGTGCACGACATCACGGCGCACTCGCTGTCGGCCGTCAGCATTCAGCTGGCGGCGGCCGAGCGCCTGCTTGACCGCAACCCCCAGATGGCGAAGGAGGCCGTGTCCACGGCGCGCACCACGGCGAAAAGCGCGCTTGACGACATCCGCTCCATGATCGGCGTGCTGCGTCATGGCGACGACGTGGCCGAAACCGTGCCGGCGGCGGGCACGAACCAGGTGGGCGAGCTGGAGTCCTATCTGCGCGGTGCGGGCCTTGATGTGACGCTTGACATGGAAGGCTACGACCGCGCGCAGGTGCCGGCGCACATCGACATGGCGCTGTTCACGGTGGCGCGCGAGGCGTGCACGAACGCGGTGAAGCATGCGCAGGCGCACCATGCGACGCTGCGTTTCGCCGTGGAAGACGGTGCGGCAACGCTGCTGGTGGCCGACGACGGCGTGGGCTGCGGCCGCCCGGCGGCCTGCCCCGGGCAGGACGAACCGCTTCCGCAGGCGGCCGATGGCGCGGGACACGGCGTGGCGGGCATGGCCGAGCGCGTGCGCGTGCTGGGTGGCTGGTTTGCGGCCGGCGATGCGCCGCAGGGTGGATTTTGCGTGCGGGCAAGCATCCCGCTGAAAGGAACGGAGGCGTAAACGACATGGGCGAGAATCTGATTGGCGGGCCTGCAGGCGCCGCAGGCGCAGGTGCGGCGGGCGGCGCGCCCATCCGCGTGCTCATCGCTGACGACCAGGACCTGGTGCGCAGCGGCTTTCGCATGATCTTGTCGTCCTACGACGGCCTTGAGGTGGTGGGGGAGGCGCGCGACGGCGACCAAGCGGTGGAGCTGGCGCAGAAGCTGCGTCCCGACGTGGTGCTCATGGACATCCGCATGCCGCGCGTCAACGGCATCGACGCTACGCGCGCCATCCGCGCAAACGGCGCGCTTGCGTCCACGCAGGTGCTCATCCTCACCACGTTCGACCTGGACGAATACGTGTACGACGCGCTGTCGGCCGGCGCAGGCGGCTTTCTGCTGAAAGACGCCGAGCCCGACGAGATCGTGTCGGCAATCCACGTGGTGGCCGCCGGCGATGCGCTTATCGAGCCGTCCATCACGCGGCGGCTCATCGAAACGTTCGTGGCCACGCGCCCGGCAACGCCGGCCGCGGCCGCAGCGGCGGGCTTGTCGCAGCTGACCGACCGCGAGCGCGAGATTCTCACGCTGGTGGCGCGCGGCCTGAACAACGAGCAGATCGGCGAGCGACTGTTCATCAGCCCGGCAACGGTGAAAACCCACCTTGCGCGTATCATGGGCAAGCTTGATGCCCACGACCGCGCGCAGCTGGTGGTGCGCGCCTACGAAAGCGGCCTGGTGAAGCCTGGCGTGGCGTAAGGGCGGCAGCGGCGGTTGCGATTCGCCTTGCAATTTGGCCAGCGGCGGGAAAGTCGCTTTTGCGACTACCGCGCTTCCGATTCAGTTCCGCTTTCGCTTGATTCAGCGATGGGAAGGTCGCAAACCGCCTTCTTTCCGCCTGTACTAATTCCTCTATGGTGAAGCCCTGCGAAAAAGTTTTCGCGGGGCTTCATATTTCTAACGCTTCTGCTTGCAATCGGCGGGGCGGCTGCTATAGTAGGCGATGTGTTTAGCACTCGTTACCAAAGAGTGCTAGCACTCAGCAACACAGAGTGGTTAAATAACGGGTATGCGAAACCAATCTCGCGTAATCGATGCGAAAGGAAGGCAGCGTTATGAATCTGAAACCCCTGGGCGATCGCGTTATCGTGAAGGCTGACGAAGCTGAGGAGACCACGGCTTCCGGTCTGTTCATCGCATCCGAGGCCAAGGAGAAGCCTCAGAGCGGCGTCGTTCTGGCAGTGGGCGCTGGCAAGCCCGACAAGGACGGCAACCTGGTGCCGGTGCCGGTCAAGGTTGGCGACAAGGTCGTCTATGGCAAGTTCGGCGGCCAGGAGATCAAGGTTGACGGCGAGGACGTGCTCATCCTTCGCGCCGACGATCTGTACGCCGTGTTCGAATAGCGCTCAAGCGCACGCTTTAAGTAAGTAGGGCTTGCGCGGGCATACGCGCTGCGCAAGCTGCATTCGAAAGGAAGTTTCAAGAATGGCTAAGGATATCAAGTTCGAAGCTGATGCCCGCAGCGCTCTTGCCGCCGGCGTGAACAAGCTGGCCAACGCCGTTAAGGTTACGCTTGGCCCGAAGGGTCGCTACGTTGCCCTGGAGAAGTCGTTCGGCGCTCCGCTCATCACCAACGACGGTGTTACCGTCGCCAAGGAAGTCGAGCTGGAGGATCCGGTCGAGAACATGGGCGCTCAGCTCATCCGCGAAGCCGCCGTCAAGACGAACGACGTTGCCGGTGACGGTACCACCACCGCCACGCTGTTGGCCGACGTCATCGTGTCCGAGGGCCTGCGCAACGTGACCGCCGGCGCTGACGCGCTGGGCATCCGCCGCGGCATCCAGAAGGCAACCGACGCCGTCGTCGAGGCCATCAAGGCCGACGCTACGCCGGTTTCCACCACCGAGCAGATCACGAACGTCGGCACCATTTCCGCCGGCGACGCTGAAATCGGCGCGAAGATCGCCCAGGCCATGGACGCCGTGGGCAAGGACGGCGCCATCTCCGTCGAGGATTCCCAGACGTTCGGCCTGGACATGGAAATCGTGGAAGGCATGCAGTACGAGCGCGGCTACATCAGCCCGTACATGGCAACCGACATGGAGAAGATGGAAGCCAACCTGTCCGATCCGTTCATTCTGCTGACCGACCAGAAGATCTCCAACATCCAGGACATGGTCCCGCTGCTGGAGCAGATCATGAAGACCGGCCGCCCGCTGTTCATCGTTGCTGAGGACGTCGAGGGCGAGGCGCTGGCCACCATCCTGCTGAACAAGCTGCGTGGCACGTTCAACGCTGTGGCCATCAAGGCCCCCGGCTTTGGCGATCGCCGCAAGCGCATCCTCGAGGACATCGCTGCCGTCACCGGCGCGCAGGTCATCGACAAGGACTTCGGCATGACGCTGGCCGACGCCAAGATCGAGATGCTGGGCACCGCCAAGACCGTCAAGGTCACGAAGGACACCGCGCTTATCGTCGACGGCGCTGGCGACAAGTCCGCTATCGAGGACCGCATCAACCAGATCAAGAACGAGCTCGAGCGCGTCGACTCCGACTTCGACCGCGAGAAGCTGCAGGAGCGTCTGGCCAAGCTGTCCGGCGGCGTTGCCGTGCTGAAGGTCGGCGCAGCCACCGAGGCCGAGCTGAAGGAGAAGAAGTCCCGCATCGAGGACGCTCTGCAGGCTACGCGCGCTGCTGTTGAAGAGGGCATCGTCGCTGGTGGTGGCGTGGCGCTCATCAACGCCATCCCCGCGCTGGACAAGCTTGAGGTCACCGACGCCGACGAGAAGGTTGGCGTGGAGATCATCCGCAAGGCCATGGAGGCCCCCATGCGCGCCATCGCGCAGAACGCCGGCTTCGAAGGTTCCGTTGTGGTTGACAAGGTCAAGCACATGGAGAAGGGCGAGGGCGTGAACTTCGCCGACGGCACCACTGGCAAGATGATCGAGATGGGCGTCAACGACCCCGTCAAGGTTACGCGCACGGCTCTGCAGTCCGCTGCTTCCGTGGCGGCCCTGATCCTCATCACCGAGGCCACCATCAACGAGATCCCGAAGGATCCCGATCCGGCCGCAGCCGCAGCTGCCGCAGCCGCAGGTGGAATGGGCGGCATGATGTAAGCAACAGGTTCATAAACCTTGCAGCAAAAGGGCCCGCTTCGGCGGGCCCTTTTCGCATCCGGCGCTCTGCGCTCAGGTTGCAAAGCGCGGCAAAAACGCCCTCCTGCGGTTGCAGAAGGGCGTTTTTGCGGTCTTGTATGCGGTTGATGGGGTCCTTACAGGCCTTCCGCCTGGAAACGGCGCAGGAGGGCTTCCTGATGATGCGAGTACTGCAGCGCGACGTCCTTCGCCACCTTGCCCTCGCGTACGGCGTTGAACAACGCCTGGTCCATGGTCTGCATGCCGGAAGCGCCGTTGGAGGCGATCACGGAGTCGATCTGGTAGGTTTTCTCCTCGCGGACGAGGTTGCGGATGGCGGTGTTCATGTGCATGACCTCGAACACGGGGATGGTGGTGCCGTCGAGCGCGGGGATGAGCATCTGGCTGACCGTGGCCTGCAGCACGAGCGACAGCTGGGTGCGGATCTGGCGCTGCTGGTTGGCGGGGAAGGCGTCGATCATGCGCTCGATGGTGTCGGCGGCGCTGGTGGTGTGCAGCGTGGAGAGCACCAGCTGCGCCATCTCGGCAGCGTTGATGGAGGTGCCGATGGTCTCGGCGTCGCGCATCTCGCCGAGCAGGATGACGTTGGGGCTTTCGCGCATGGCTGAGCGCAGCGCCTCGGAGTAGTTGGCGATGTCGGTGGGAATCTCGCGCTGCGTGACGATGCAGGAGCCGTGCTTATGCACGAACTCGATGGGGTCCTCCATGGTCAGGATATGACCCGTGCGCTTGTGGTTCATGCGGTCGAGCATGCACGCCAGCGTGGTGGACTTGCCGCAGCCGGTGGGGCCCGTCACCAGCACCAGGCCCCTGTTCAGGTCGGCAAGGCGCATGACGGACTCCGGGATGTTCATCTCGTCAGGGTCGGGCAGCCCGAAGGGGATGACGCGGATGACGGCGCCGTAGGAGCCGCGTTGGCGGAAGATGTTGGCGCGGAAACGGCCGACGCTCGGGACGGCGAAGCTGAAGTCGTCGTCGTGGTTCACGCTGTCGGTGAACAGGCTCAGGTCGCGGCCGGCCAGCTCGTAGATCGTCTCGATGTGCTCCTGCGCGTCGGCCGGGGTGAGAGGGGCCGTGTCAGTGCGCACATGCGATCCGCTTGCCTGGTACGCCAGAGGCAGGCCGGCGATGATGAACACGTCGGAAGCGTGCACCTCGATCATCTTCTCGAGTAGACTTTTCAGTTGCATGGCGATCCTCCTATGCTATTGCTTCTCGTCGTTAGTTAGTGGAAAGAAGAGCTTGCTCGGGAAGCTCTTGCGCGGTGGTCATCTTCCAGGAGTCCACGGTGCAGCCGTTCGCGGCGATGGCCACCGTGGCGGCAAGCTCCTTGCCGTCCTGTGCGATGACCGTGAACGCGACCTGCGTGCCCGCTACGTCGATGAAGGACCGCAGGTCGCGGGCGCCACTTGCCTCGGCGGCGTTTTCCAGCAGCTTGTCGGAGCGGTGTTGGACCAGCGCGGCGGCCGCTGCGGGAGAGCCGCTTTCGGCGATCTGCTCGTCTATCTGGGAGAGCAGCGCTTGGCCGAAGGCGTCGAGCTCGTAGGTTTGCGACAGCGCGTCGGCTTGCCGCTGCGCCATGGCCTCGGTCGCGTGCGAGGTGGTGACGCACAGCATGGCCAGCACCGCCAGCAGCAGCACGGACACCAGCGTCAGCAGCGTGATGGGGCCGATGCGCACCCCTTCTCCGGTTCGCCTTGCCATGCTATCTCACCCCGCTTTCGTATCGCGACGCGTCGAGTGCGTACACTTCCCCGGAATCATCGCTCACAGTGATGTGCGCCGTGTACAGCGTGCCACGGCCCCGCACGTCGGAGTCGACGTTGCAGCTGACCGTCAGGCCGTCGGAATCGTCGACGGCGGATACGTCCCCGGCGGCGACGCCCTGGCCGACCGTCTTGCCCGCAGCCACCGCGGCGGGGTCGGACGAGAACTCCTCGGCGGCGTTTTGGGCCAGCAGCGTGGCTCTCGTCAGGTTCTTGGCCTGATGCGCCGCAACCGCGGAGTGCGTGAACAGCAGCGTGAACACGGCCATGGACGCGATCAGCACCGCCATAAGCACCAGCGCCTCGACGAGGAACGCCGTGTTGATCTTGGTCTTCGATGCTTCTTCGATGTGCTCGACCTTCGTCATCCTAGGCACCTCCCTGCATGTAGCGAAGGGCCACTTCAGCGGTCCCCTGGTCGGTGGTCACGGTCAGAAGGCCGTTGGAGTATGAGAAGTCGAAGCTGTCGGAAGCGGTCACCTCGGTGGCCTTCTCGGGCGTGTACCCGCTGCCTGCCAGGCTGTATTCCTGCACCACCTTGCTCTCATACAGGTAGAAGCGCGTCTCGTACGTGCCGGAATTCAGCGGCTCCGCCACCACGAGCGACTTGCCCTCCGGCCCCTGGCCTTGGGCGATGGCGCTCTTGGAATCGTTGGCGCGCACGACGTTGCAGATAAGCCCCGCTCCTTCGCGCTGCGCGCCGCTGGCCTGCTGATCTGCGGAAACGGCTTTGTACACGGTCACGCCCGAGATGAGCGCCATGAGCAGCACCGCGAAGAACACCGCCAGCAGCAGCGTGGGGAAAGCGCGCTTCGCCACGCTGCCTTTTTCGTTGGACGGCGCATCTTGCGCCACGGATGCGATGGCGTGGATGCGCTGCTTGTGGGTTTCGTTCGCCTGCGGGTTCATCGGGGCGTCACCACCACGCTGGGCATGATGTTGTCGGCGAAGCACTCGTAGGTGATCACGTAGTCATCATGGTTGATGGTAAGACCGTAGCTCTCCTCGAGGTGCTCGAGCGAGCTTGGGTAGTTGCCCTCGATGGCGCAGCACTGCTTGGCCGAGGCCAGAATGGAGTCGCGCAGGGCCACGGCGCCTTGCGTCTTGGTGTTCTCCTGCACGACGCCGTATACGGCGAAGGCGGCGAGGGCGAGCGCCGCCACCAGGCATGCGGTGACGGCGATGCGCTTGCGCCGCCGCTTGATGTTGTTGTCGGTGAGTTCGTGGAACATGGCTGTTACCTGCGGTTTCGCTATGCGATCGAGCCCATGATGCCGATGAGCGGCAGCATGACGGCGATAAGGGTTGCGCCGACCGCGATGGTCAGGAAGGCCGCCAGCGTGGGTTCGACCCGGTCGACCGCGGCGTCGATCTGCACGTTGGCGTCGTCGAAGAACACCTGCGCAAGATGGCCGAGCACCTCGTCGACGGAGCCTGCGCGCGTGCCCATGAGCAGCATGCGGCCGTATACGGGCTCGACGATCTCGTGCTCGACGATGGCCTGGGCAAGGCTGCGCGGGTTCTCGAGGTCGATCATGGAATCGTAGGCGGCCTGCAGCTTGGCCTGCAGCTTGGCGTGGCCGACGGTCGCCATGGCCTTGCGCATGGCATCTTCCTCCTGCACGCCCGAGGCGACCAGGGACGAAAGCGCGCTGACGAAACGGGAGAGCGCAAGCTGGTACATGGCACGCCGGGTGCCCGGGTAGCGTTCGAGCATCTTGATCACGCGGTCGCGCCCGCTTTCGCTGCGCGCGCAGGCGGCCACGTACAGGGCGGCTACGGTGGCGACCAGCACGATGGCCAGGGCGACCCAGCCGAGGGCGACGGATGCGCCTACGGTGTTGAAGGACCCCGAGGTCATGGAGCCGGACAGGTTCTCATAGGCGCTGGAGAAGATGGGGAGGATGACCGCCACGGTGAACACCAGGATGACGCTCATGATGCACAGCAGCGCCGCCGGATAGCCGACCGAGTTGCGCAGCTTGGCGAACGCGCGGCCTTCGCTATCGTAGTAGCGCCCGAGGCTGCGCAGCACGCGCTCGGTGCGGCCCGACGCCTCGCCGACGCGCACGGTTTCCGTTGCGTAGGCGGGGAAGGCGCCGGTAGCCTCCATGGCATCGGCGAGGTTGGAGCCTTCGACAACTTTGGAGTAGACCGCGTCGCATACGCGCTTGAACTCGGATTGCTCACGGTTCTCCGCAAGCATGTGAACGGCTTCGTCCGTTTGGACGCCGGCAGCCAGCATGGTCGTCACGCTGCTGCAGAACGCGCTGATGGCGCCGCTCTCCAGAAGCTTTCCTGTCATCGGTACCTCCTGGGTTATCGGTTAAAACGTCGGTTATTGTCTCACATGCAGTAGGTCGTGGTGTGCATTTTCGCCTGTTTTTGAGATGAAGTTGACACCCCGGTGCCACTGTGTAGCGGACGAAGGGGTTTCGGGAGCGAGCGCTTTCGCCCGCGCTGCTAGTACACATAGCGGTCGGTGTAGCTTTCCCCGTCCCCGACGTTCGTCCCGCCTCCCGTTGCCGCGAAGGTCAGGTCGATGCGCGACCAGGTGTTCGGGGAGATGCTGAAGCGGGCGCTCTGCCAGGTGCCGTCGATGTTCACCATGATCCATGCATGGTAGATGCCCTGCGGCGAGACGGTGCCGGTGACGATTTTCGCGGGAATCCCCTGGCTTCGCAGCATGGCGGCGCCCAGGCTTACGTAGTCGAAGCAGACGCCCTTGCCCGACCGCAGCGTCTCGTCCGGGTCGGGGACGTACCCGGTGGAATCCTTGAGCTGAGCGGCCTTGTCATCGTCGTAGGCCACGTTGTCGACGATGTAGGTGCAAATGGCGCGCAGGGCCTCCCCTTGGTTCTCGCAGCCTTCGACCAGTTCGCGGGCCTTGGCCACGCAGCTGCTGGAGGCGGTGTAGCTGCAGTAGACGTTCGGGCGCAGGAACGGGGCGAACTCCGACGTCAGCGCGACGTCGATGTCATCACTGCACAGCTCCACGTAGTTGTTGCCCGACGTGTTGCGCATGATGCGCACCGTGTATGGGCCGTCGCCGAACGCCAACGGGCACGCAATGGGCGTGCCGTCTTGGGGCACGTCGAAGCTGGAGCTTGCTTGACCGCTGATGACCTGGGCTTTTATGCGTGCGCTCGAAGTGGCGCTCACGCTGACGTAGCCGTTTTGCGCGTGGGACGCATCGATGAGCGCGTCGTTGGCGCCCGTGGCGGCGCTCGCGTCGAACTGCGTTTCCTCGACCGTGGCGGCAGGGGAGAACGCGGCGCCGGTGGCCTGGTCCTTACCGGCGCCTCCCGCGCCGCCCGATCCGCTGCATGCGGTAAGCCACAGCAGGGCGCAGAAGGCCATCGCCGCGATGGCGGCGATGAGAGGGGAGGTACGCCTTGTCTGTGCGGATGATTCCATGATGCGTCGATTATACGCGTGGAGGGTGGGATTTCGGCGTACGCAGCTAAACGGTTTCGACATGAAACCGGTCGTTCGTTCCATTGCCCGTCGTGCGCCGCGAAAACCCGAAAACCCTTCTATCAGAGGGGTGACAGTTTTGCAGACATGCAAAAGGAGCGTCGTTTGTTGCAGGTGGATTGAAGATGCGGACAGAATCACTTGCTGAACTGGGGTTTCGTTTGTGAAAAAAATTGATTTGAATGCGGAAAACAAGTGGTAGAGGAGGTACAGATGAGGGGGAATCGTTATATAATTGCCCACAATAGCCCGTACTGGGTCGATCGCGCCTTTCGAAGGGTCGTGGGTGCGGTGGCAAAGCGGGTTGAAACGGTATTTCAACTGCGAACGTTTCTGATGGAAGCGCTTGATGAGGTGAACGATATGAAGGCAAAGAGCAACGAGCTGACGGTAGAGAGCGTGACGCAGCGGTACTCGCTGGGCCACAAGGCGCTGTCCGTGGCGCTGTCCGTCGTCTTGATGGGATTCGGCTGGCCGGCGGTCTCGCCGTCGCAGGTGTATGCCGGCGATGGCGCCGCGGCCGACGATGCGGCGGCGCAGGTGGAAGGCGCCTCGTCCGCCGCGGCCACGAGTGCGGCCGACAAGGCCGCCGGTACGGCGACAAGCCCCGCAGCGCCTGCGGCAAGCGAGCAGCCTGCTTCTACGGCGTCGCAGCAGCAGGCCGCCCCGAGCGCTTCCGAACCTGCGCAGCCTGCCGCAACGCAGCAGGTCGAAAGCGCGAAGGAGGACGCCGACACGGCCGATGTCGAGCTGGTGCTGGGCAACGCCTCCATCACGTATATGAATCAGGTCGTCTCCGCGCCTGCGCATAAGGTCACCGTGCCGGTGAACGATGACTTCAAGTTCACGGTATCCCCCGATAACGGCTATAGCCTCACGAAGGCGGTGCTCGAGGTTTCCGGCAAGGAGAACCCTATCTCCCCCGATGACCAGGGCGTTTATACCGTTTCCGCCGCTGATATCGCCGCCGACGCGACCGTGACGCTTGAGACCGAGGCCGTTTCCAACGAATCCGGCAAGGATGCCGCCGTCTCCATCGAGGACGAGGCCGCCGACAAGGCGCAGGTCTCCGTCCCCGGCGCAGGCGCAATCTCCGGCCCCACCTCCGTCGCCCAGGGCGATGAGATTACGCTAGCCGATTCCACCAAGAAGCCCGACAACACGGACTTTGAGAAGTGGGTCTACGTTGGCGAAAGCGTTAACCTTGAAGGCGAGGGAAGCGCGTGGTGGGGAGAGAGCTGGAAGGTGACCAGCGGCTCCGATAACATCAAGCTGTCCGAATCCGGCAGTGGGTCGCGAACCACAAAGGGCCTTAAGGTCGGCGACGCGACAGTGGAGCGCGGGTACTATTCCCCGGGCTGGCATACCGAAACCTTCACCATCCATGTGATGAAGAAGCCGGCGGCGACGTCGCTGTCCATTTCCGGCAAAAATACGGTCGAGCAGTTCAAGAACATCACGCTGACCACGGACTCCGACACGGACGTCACGTGGACGTCGAGCGACCCCTCGGTCGCCACCATCGATGCCGCCGGTAAGGTGGTCGGTGTCAAGGTGGGCAAGGTCACCATCACGGCCACCACGGTCGCGGAGGGCAAGGTGCTCACTGCCACCCACGAGGTGTCGGTTACGAAATCGGAGGCCTCGGCGACGGATTGCTTCCTGTTCTTCCAGAATAGTCCTACCGCCAACCCGGACAGCAACGGCACTGCCTCCTGGTTTCCCTCCGGCGGACGTCATGCTTTAGGGGTCAAGGTCAATCTTGGCGGTTTGAACCTTCCGGATGGTAAGAACAGTTACGACAACGTGGCGAATCGCGTGACGCAATGGCCTGATGGAAGCACGGGTTCAAGCTGGGTGCTCGATAGGAACGGCGCATATAGCCAGTACTGGAACGCCGTTTTTCGGGCATGGAAGGACACGCTCTCCAAGGAGCAGGGCACTCAGATCACGGAAGATGACGTGGAGGAGATCGCTCTCTATCCGTATAAGATCTCGAATAATAGGAATGTCGGTTGTGGGTACCACCTTGATTGCAAGGTGGTGGTGAAGTGCAGCAAGGCGATCAACGCGGTGTTCTATCTGCAGGATGCCGGTGCGTCAGGCTTCGCTCAGTACGATGCTGCTACGTACAAGCTGGAAAAGGGCATTGCGCAGGTTGCCGCCCCCTCCAAAACCCCCGCTGGTGAGAAGACCGTCAACGGTGTGAAATACAAGTTCATGGGATGGTACTCCGATCAGGCTTGCACGCAGGCGGTGTCGTTCCCCATGCGCGCGAGCGAGAACGTGAACTACTACGGCAAGTATGTGGCTTGCGACCAGTCCATTCAGGTCAACTATTATCTTGAGGGGACCACAACCCAGGTTGCGCCGTCCAAGACCCTTTCCGGTTACATGAAGGGTCAGACGGTTGTGCAGAGCCCCATTTCCGTTGAAGGCTATGAGCCTGTTTCCGGCGAGACGAAATCCGGCGTGGTGGGCACCGATTCCTCCATCGACTTCTACTACACCGCAAATCCGGTGAACTATAGCGTCGAGTGCTACTGGACGGGTTCGGACGAACCGCTTTCAAGCGAGAAGTATCCGGGCCATGTGGGCGACCAGGTCACCGGGATTGAGCCCAAGGCGATTGCCGGTTACACGCCGGTTAGCGATAACGTCAAGGACCTCAAGCTCGGCGCCGACGAGTCCAAGAACGTGGTGAAGTTCTACTACCGCCAGAACGTTTCGCTGACGGCGAACTCCGATTCCAAAACCTATAACGGCTCCGAGCAGAGCATCGAAGGCTACGCGACGAACCTTCCCGCGGGCGTGAGCACCAGCTTTGACGGCGTGACGCTCGAGGGCGGCAAGGGCACGAACGCCGGAGACTATCCGTATACGTTCGCGGATGGCACCGTTGGCAAGGTTAGCTCCGATGATAAGTATGTCGTGACCCAGACGACGCCCGGCAACCTGCACATCAGCCCCGTTACCGACGAGGTTACCATTACGATTTCCGGCCACAACGGCGGCGAGAAGTACAGCGGTGAAGAGCAGGTTGTCTCGGGCTACGACGTTTCCGGCTTGCCTGCTGGTGTGGGCGAAGGCGATATCAGCTTTACCGGTAAGGCGGAAGCAAAGGGCACTGATGCCGGCGAGTACAAGATGGGCCTCGCCGAAACGCAGTTCTCGCTTAAGGGTGATGCCGCCAAGAACTACGTCAACGTGAAGTTCCGGGTTGAGCGCGATGGTATGCTTACCATTGGCAAGCGCACCGTTATCCTGACATCCGAAGACGGTCATAAGAACTACGATGGCGAAACGCTGCAGTGTCGCACCGATATCGGCAAGACCGTGGGCGGCGACGGCTTCGTGGGCGAAGATGGCGTCTTGGCTAAAGATAAACTCACCTGGTATGACGAGGACAATATCCTGCCGGGTACGTATGAGAACAAGTTCGAGCCCGCCTACACTTCCAGCACCAACCTAAACAACTACGACGTGCAGCTTGTGTTTGGCAAGCTGGTGGTCAACGCGCGTGCCGACAAGGACAAGTACGCGATTACGGTTACCGCTTGCTCGGGCGAGGCTACCTACGACGGCGAAGAGCACACGGTGTCTGGCGTGACGGGCGATACCTATACCAACGACAAGAATGCGACCTTCACTATCGAAGGCCTGAGCGCTAGCGTGTCCGGAACCGATGCGGGTACCTATACGAATAAGGTCGTGGGCATCCCGGTTGTGAAAGACGCTAAGGGCAACGACGTGACCGACCAGTTCAAGATCACGACCGAGGACGGCAAGCTCACCATCGGCAAGCGTCCGGTGACGATCACGGCTGGGTCCGCGGAGAAGGAATACGACGGCAGCGCGCTGACCACCGATCAGGCTAACCCGAAGTTCATCGCTGACGGCTTCGTTGACGGCCAGGGCATCTCCGACGTTACCGTGGAGGGCTCGCAGACCCAGTGCGGCACTTCCGAAAGCACCATCAAGAACAACAGTTGGAAGTTCCAAGAGGGGACGAACGGGAATAACTACAGCGTTACCGTAAAGCCGGGAACGCTGACGGTGAAGCATCGTTCGGACGACAAGAAGTACGCCATCACGCTGACGGGCAAGAGCGATACCGCCCCAAGCTATGACGGCAAAGAGCACACGGTGTCCGGCGTGGAGCAGGATACGTGGACCTTCGATGGCGTTGAGTACACCGTTTCCAATTACCACGCGAACGTTTCGGGCACGGATGCTGGCACCTACTCCAATATCGTCACCAGCGGCGAAGACGGCTACAGGGTGACCGACCCGACCGGCAACGACGTGACGGAGGAGTTCTCCATCAGCGTCGCCCCGGGCACGCTGACCATCAAGCCTGCCGAGGTAACCGTGACTGCCGGCTCCGCGACCAGGGCTTACAACGGCTCCGCGCTGACCGCCGCCGAAGCGGAGCACGAGTTCACGGCCGATGGCTTCGTGGGCGAGGACGGCATCGCGTCCGCCAGGGTCGACGGCTCCATCACCAACGTCGGTGAAACCGCAAGCAACGTGGTGCGGGATAGCGTCGTGTTCAAGGGCGGCACCAAGACCTCCAACTACAACATCGCGTATACGCCCGGCAAGCTTGAGGTGACGCCGGTTGCCGATGAGGTGGTTGTCACCATCGCCGAGAACTCCGACACCAGGGAATACAACGGTTCCGAGCAGCGGGTTGCGGGCTACTCCTTTGCCAACATCTCGAACAACAATTACGCCGCCACGGATATCGATTTCGTAGGCTCCGCCGACGATCAGGTTGCCAAGGGCACCGATGCCGGCACGTATGAGATGAGCCTCACGCCCGAGGACTTCAAAAACAACAGCGCTAACTTCACCAACGTGAAGTTCGAAATCGTCGACGGCTCGCTCGTCATCGCGAAGCGTGCCGTAACGCTGGCTTCCGCCACGCCGTCCGAGAAAACCTATGACGGCGAACCGCTTGAAGACCAAAACGTCAGCGTTACGAACGGCAGCCTGGCTACCGGGGACAAACTCGTCGCAGATGTCACTGGTTCTCAGACTGATGCCGGCAGCAGTGCCAACGCGTTCACGTACAAGCTGGTGGATGCTGCGGGCAACGAGCTGGCGAAAGAGGCCGAGGGCGAGGGCGCTTACCGCAACTACAACGTGACCAAAGTCGAAGGCGTCCTGAAGGTGAACCCGGTGTCCGATGAGGTTGTGGTGACCATTACGGGCAACCATGCCGAGGGCACCTACAATGGGAAGCCTTTGACGGCTACCGGTTATACCTTTGCGTCTTCCAATGCGCTGTACACCAGCGCCAAGGCTGCTTTCTCCGGCGCAGATAGCGTGTCGCGCACCGATGCCGGCACGACCGTCATGGATCTGCAGGGCAAGTTCGCGAATGCCGATGCGGTCAACTTCCCCAACGTGAGCTTCAAGATCGTGAACGGTTCCGTCACTGTCTCCAAGGCACCGGTGATGCTTCAGTCCGCTAACCTTACGAAGGAGTACGACGGCACGGCCCTGACCAACAAAAACGACGGCGAGGAGCAGACCCCGCTTGCGAAGGAGTCCGGCTGGGCCGAGGGCGAAGGCGCCTCTTACACCTTCACCGGCTCTCAGACACTTGTGGGCGGAAGCCCCAACTCGTTCAGCTACACGCTGAAGGACAACACCAAGGCAGACAACTATGAGATCACGGTGACCCCCGGTCAGCTGACGGTTACCAATCGTCAGGCGCAGTACCAGGTCACGGTCGAGGCGAACTCTTCTACCGACAACACGTACGACGGCGCCGAGCACGCGGCGACGGGCCTGAAAGCATCCGAGTTCACGGTGGGAGGCCAGAAGTACACGGTCGAGGGACTGAAAACCTCGGACCCGAAGGCCGTTAACGCCGGCGAATATGCGAACACCATCAGCGGCACGCCGGTGGTGAAGGATGCTAGCGGCAACGATGTGTCGAGCCAGTTCGCCGTAACGCTGGTTCCGGGCAAGTTGGGGATCGCGAAGCGCTCCGTCACGCTGACCTCGGCAAGCGATAGCCGGGAGTACACCGGCGAGGCGCTGACCAACGATGGCGTCACCGTCGGCGGCGATGGCTTCGTTGCGGGCCAGGGCGCTGTCTATAGCGTGACGGGCACCATTACCGACGCTGGTAAGGTGGCCAACACCTTCACGTATGAGCCCAACTCGAACACCAATTTCGACAACTACACTATTACTAAGGAAGAAGGCACCCTTGAGGTGACGCCGGTTACCGACAAGGTCACCGTCACCATCACGGGCAACAGCGCAACACTGTCTTACACTGGCTCCGAGCAGAGCGTGACTGGCTACTCCTTCGTTGCGAGCGATGGCCGTTACCTCGAAGCCAACGTCAAGTTCCAGGGCGAAGCCGTTGCCAAGGGAACGAATGCCGGTACCTACGGCATGAACCTGACTTCTGGGCAGTTCTCTAGCATCAGCGGCAACTTCACCAACGTTGAGTTCGTGGTCGTTGATGGTTCGCTTAAGATTACGGGCGGCGAGCTTGATACTGACAAGGTTGTCTGGGACGTGCATGATGTGCAGAAGGTCTACGATGGCACGCCGCTTTCCGCGTATGTCGCAAAAGCCACCGATAAGTTTGGCAATGCGCTCAAGGTGGAGTACAGCACCGACGGTGAACAGTGGACGGACGACCCGTCGACTATCACGCTGACCCATTTCGGCGGCCAGCCGGTGATGCTGCGCGCAACGAGCGCAAACTACGCTGCTGGCCAGTACGCGGAAAACGGGGAGTGGATCGCCATTACCAGCCGTCCGGTCAAGTTGACTTCCGGCGGCGGCAATAAGAAATACGACGGCGAACCGCTCACCAACGATAGCGTGACGCTTGAAACGAAGGGTGAGGGGACCGGCTTCGTCGACGGCGAAGGTGTGACCATCAAGGTCACCGGCTCCCAGACCGATGCAGGCGAAAGCGATAACACCTTCGAGTACACCTTCAACGAAGGCACGAATGCCAGCGACTACTGGGTGACGACTGAGTTCGGCAAGCTCGTGGTGACCGCCAGCGATTCCGAGGTGGTCGCGACCATCACCGGCCATAACAAGATCGTCGAGTACAACGGTTCCGAGCAGTCCGTCGAGGGCTACGATTTCGAGACGTCTAACCCGCTATACAAGGAAAGCGACTTCACCTTCAGCGGAACGGCCGTCGCTAAGGGAACGGATGTCGGCACCTACCACATGAACCTTGCTTCCAAGCAGTTCTCGAACACCAGCAACAACTTCTCGAAGGTCACGTTTGTCGTAACGGATGGCGCGCTGACCATCACGCCGAAGTCCATCGTTCCGAATCCCGAGAACCCGGACAACACGATGACCGTTGATTCGCCTGCGGACGTTGTCTACAACGGCCAGGATCAGACGTGGGCGCCCGTGGTCAAGGATGGGGAGCGCACGCTTCAGCCCGGCACGGATTACACCGTCGAATACAGCACCGCCGACCGCACCAACGTCGCCGGCAAGATCACGGTGACCATCACCGGTAACGGCAACTATACCGGCAAGGTTGAGCGCACGTACCAGATCACCAAGCGCCCTGTTAAGCTAGTATCCCAGAGCGACTCTAAGCCCTACGACGGCACCGCGCTCACCAAGCCCGAGGTTTCCGGCTGGCAGCAGCAGGAAAGCACCGGCTTCGTGGAAGGCCAGGTTTCCAATGTTCGCGCTACGGGTTCCGTGACCACCGTTGCCGAGGGCGAGGTCGTCAACTCGATTGTGTACGATGCCGGCGCCGGTTTCAAGGCGGACAACTACGACATTTCCAAGGACGAGGGCAAGCTGAGCATCACGGCGCTTGCGGCTGAGGATGGCATCACCATCACTCCGAACAACGCTACCTATATATATGATGCGTCCTCGCATGAGACGGGCGCCGCGGCGGCTTCGGCTTCCGTTAAGGGAACCAACGTGAACCTTGAGTATCGCGTCATGGGCGGCGCCGATACCGAGTGGCACAGCAACGCTTCCGCGATCGCGGCAATCAACGCCGGCGTCCTGACCGTCGAGGTTCGCGCTTCCGCTGCGAACTACAGCGGCTATAAGTATGCGGAGCAGACCCTTACCATCCAGAAACGCGATGTCGAGCTGACGTCTGCCAGCGCGTCCAAGGTATACGACGGTACGCCCCTTGCGAAGGACTGGGTCGACATGGGCCCGAATCGTCCTGACACGGGCTTCATCTGGACCGACCTTGCCGGCGATGGCCAGGTGCACGCGGTGGGCTCGCAGACTGAGGTCGGCTCCTCCGATAATGCGATCTCCTACCAGCTCAAGGCCGGTGCGGAGAACAACTACAACATCATCGGCGAGCATGTCGGCACCCTTACGGTGACGGCTCAGTCCATCGCGCCCGATCCGCAGAACCCGGATTCCTATAAGGGCGTCGCGATCAGCGAGCCGAACGACCATGTCTACGATGGCGCGGATCACAAGTGGGCTCCCGTGGTCACCGACAAGGACGGTAACAAGCTCGTCGAGGGCCGCGATTACACGGTGACCTACGACACCGATGACTTCGTGAACGTGAAGGTCGTCAACGTGACGATCGCCGGCACGGGCAGCTACACGGGTACGTGCGTGAAGGCGTACGAGATCACGAAGGCTCCGCTGACCGTGAATGCGGACAGCGCTTCCAAGGTCTATGACGGCGAAGCCTTGACCGCGGGCGCGACGATCGAGGGCCTTGTCGGCGACGAGACCGCGACCGCCCAAACCCAGGGTTCCCAGACCGAGGTCGGGTCTTCTGCCAACACGGTGTCGGGCATCACGTGGGATACCGCCAAGGAAGGCAACTACTCCATCGTCGCGCAGAACAACGGCACGCTGACCGTCACGCCGAAGGGCATCGCCCAGATGACGGTCGACACCCTGCCCGATGTGACCTACAACGGCAAGGCTCAGCAGCAGAAGCCGATCGTGAAGGACGGCGAAAAGGTGCTGGCAGAAGGCGTCGACTACGAGCTGACGTACTCCGGGAACACGACCGATGCGGGTACGGTGACCGTGACCGTGACCGGCAAGGGCAACTATGCCGGTAGCGTCGACGTGACGTATCTCATCGCGCCCGCGCCGCTGACGGTTACCACGCCGAGCGCCTCCGGGGTCTACAACGGCAAGCCCCTGACCGCCGCCGGCTCCGTCTCCGGCTTCGTCAACGGCGAGTCCGCGCCCTTCGAGACCACCGGCTCCCAGACCGAGGTGGGCACGAGCGACAACTCCTACGCCATCGACTGGGTGGCGGCAGACGCCACCGCCAAGCAGGCGAACTACACGGTCTCCGAGACCGTCGGCAAGCTGACCGTCACCGAGTCTGCCGACGAGGTGGTCGTGACCACCACGGGTGGCACGTTCACCTACGACGGCGCAGCCCATGGCGCGACCGTGGCGGTCGGCGCCCTGCCCGAGGGCTACACGCTCGAGGCCGCCGCGTCCAGCGCGACGGCGACGAACGTCTCCGACGGCGAGGTGGCGGCCACGGCCGACGTGCTGGTCATCAGGAACGCCCAGGGCGAGGATGTCACCTCCAAGCTGAATGTCAAGTTCGTCGACGGCACCATCAAGGTTGAGCCGGCGAAGCTGACGGTGGCCACCCCGAACGCCTCCAAGCCCTACGACGGCCAGGCGCTGACGGCCGAGGGCAAGGCGTCCGGCTTCGTGAACGGCGAGGCCGCCACCTTCAAGACCACCGGCAGCCAGACCACCGTCGGCACGAGCGAAAACGGCTACGAGCTGGTGTGGGACGACAACGCGAAGGGGGAGAACTACACGGTCGAGGAGAATCTCGGAACGCTCGAGGTCACCAAGAGCATGGCCGGCATCGTGGTGATCCCGCAAGGCGGCACTAAGGTCTACGACGGCACGGCCCTCGAAAGCGCCGGGGTCAACGTGATCGGCGTGCCTGCAGGCTTCTCCCTTTCGACTAAGACCAAGGGCTCCATCACCGATGCCGGGTACGTTACGGCTGAGGTCGATTCCTATATCATCACGAACGCCGCCGGCCAGGACGTCACCGACCAGTTCGGCAACGTGGCAACCGGCAAGGCCTCGCTTGTGGTGACCAAGCGCCCGGTGACGCTTGCCTCCGGCGACGCCTCCAAGGTCTACGACGGCACCGCGCTCACCGAACGCAAGGTCAGCGTGGAAGACGGCTCGCTTGCCTCCGGCGAGGAGTTCGGCTACGACTTCTTCGGCTTCCAGACCTCCGTGGGCTCCAGCAAGAACACCTTCGCCGCAAAGCCCGGCAACGGTAGCACGAAGGTGGAGAACTACGACATAGCCTATAGGTACGGCACGCTGACGGTGAGCGCGCAGTCCATCAACCCGGACGACCCGACCCCGGGCGCATATGCCGGGGTGAAGGTCAGCGCTCCGAGCGACGTCGTCTACGACGCGCGCGAGCATAAGTGGATTCCCGTGGTCACCGGCAAGGACGGCAACTCACTCGTCGAGGGTCGCGATTACGCGGTGACCTACAGCACCGATGATTTCGTCAACGTCACGGGCGCCATCAAGGTGACCATTGCGGGCATCGGCGACTACACCGGATCCGTTTCAAGGGAGTACCAGATCACGCCCGCTTCCGTGAAGCTTGCGTCCAACACGCGCGAGTTCGTGTACAACGGCGCGTACCAGTCCGATGACGCGGTGGCGGTCCAGGGCGCCGATGCCCTGTTCCGTAGCCAGGTCGATGACCTGAAGGCGGTCGGCAAGGTCATGACGGTGGCCGAGGGCAAGGTTCCCAACACCATCGCCTACACCTGGAAGGACGGCTTCAAGGCAAGCAACTTCGCCATCGAGAAGAGCGAGGGCGAGCTGTCCGTCGTCGCGAAGGATATCGCCTCCTCCGCCGACATGATGGTTTCCAGCCCGAGCGACTTGGTCTACGACGGCAAGGAGCACAAGTGGACTCCCGAGGTGAAGGACGGGGAGAAGGTCCTGATGGAGGGCGCCGACTACACGGTGTCCTACGGCACCGATGACTTCACCAACGTGACGGGCGTCATCACGGTGACCGTCACCGGCCAGGGCAACTACGCCGGCAGCGTCGAGCGCACGTACCGCATCGCGCCCGCGCCGCTGACGGTGGCCACCGAAAGCGCCTCCAGGGTCTACAACGGCGAGCCCCTGACCGCCGCCGGCTCCGTCTCCGGCTTCGTCAACGGCGAGTCCGCGCCCTTCGAGACCACCGGCTCCCAGACCGAGGTGGGCACGAGCGACAACTCCTACGCCATCGACTGGGCGGCGGTGGGCGCCACCGCCAAGCAGGCGAACTACACGGTTTCCGAATCCATCGGTAAGCTGACCATCGCCGAGTTCGCCGGCCGCGTGGTCGCGACGCCCGGCAGCTATTCCGGCGTCTATGACGGCCAGGCCCACGGCGTCGATGTGACCGTGTCCGGCCTGCCCGAGGGCTATTCGGTGAAGGCTGCGCGCTCCAACGCCACGGCGACCGACGCGACCGACGGGGCGGGCGTGACCGCTTCGGTCGACGAGCTGGTCATCGTCAACGCCCAGGGCGAGGACGTCACCAACAAGCTGGATATCGAGAAGCAGGCCGGCGCCATCAAGATCGCGCCCGCCGAGTACCATGTCGTGACCGAAGGGGCCTTCAAGGTCTACGACGGCACCGCGCTGACGGCGCCCGGCAAGATTGTCGGCCTGGTCAACGGCGAGGAGGCGTCGCTTTCCGTGACCGGTAGCCAGACCGATGCGGGTTTCAGCGCGAACGCATACGCGATCGCGTTCGACAAGTCCGCGAAGGAGGGCAACTACACCCACGGCGCCGATGTCATCGGGTCGCTGGAAGTGGCTGCGGCCAAGGTGGAGGGGAATATCGCGCTGAGCGGCGTCTCCGTCTCCAAGGTCTATGACGGCAAGCCGCTTGCGGCGAAGGCCGCTTCCGCGACGGTCCCGACGCAGGATGCGGTGACCATCGAGTACAGCCTTGACGGCGAGAACTGGACGACCGACCCCGGCTCGCTCACGGCGATTGACGTGGCCGATTCCGCGACGGTTCAGCTTCGCGCGTCCAGCCCGGCCAACTACGGGGGCTACGTATATGGCTCGCAGCAGCTGTCCATCACCAAGCGCGCGGTCGACCTGAAGAGCGAAAGCGCCTCGAAAGTGTTCGACGGCACCGCGCTCACCAGGCCCGATGTGGCCGGCTGGAATCAGCTCGGCGATAAGGGCTTCGTCGACGGCCAGGTCTCCGACGTCCGCGCCACGGGCAGCGCCGCCCATGTTTCCGACGGCAAGGTGGCGAATGTGATTACCTACATCGAGGGCGAGGGCTTCAACGCGGACAACTACGCCATCTCCAAGGACGAGGGCGTGCTGAGCGTCACGGCCAAGCAGATCGCCGCGGCCGATATGACCGTCCAGGCTCCGGCCGACGTTGTGTATAGCGGCAAGGCCCAGCAGAAGAAGCCGGTCGTGAAGGACGGCGATAAGGTGCTGGTCGAGGGCGTCGACTACGAGTTGACGTACTCCGGGAACGCAACCGACGCGGGCGCCGTCACGGTGACGGTGATCGGCAAGGGTGACTACGCCGGCAGCGTCGACGTTGCGTACCAGATCGTGCCTGCGCCGCTGACGGTGGCCACCGAAAGCGCCAACAAGGTCTACGATGGCAAGCCCCTGACCGCCGGCGGTAAGGTCGACGGCCTGGTCAACGGCGAGACCGTCGAGTTCAAGGTGGTCGGTAGCCAGACCAAGGTCGGCTCCAGCGTGAACGGCTACGAGCTGGTTTGGGACGGTGGCGCGAAGGCGGCGAACTATACGATCGAGGAGAGCCTCGGCACGTTGACGGTGTCGGCGCAGTCCGTCGATCCCGATGACGTCGGCGCGTTCGGCGGCGTGACGGTCGGCTATCTGACCGACACGGTGTACAACGGCGCCGATCAGCGCTTCGAGCCCGAGGTGGTCGATAAGGACGGCAAGGCGCTGGTGAAGGGCCACGATTACGAGCTTTCCTACTCCGGCGACGTGAAGAACGTCGGCGAGGTGACCGTGATCGTTGCCGGCAAGGGCAACTATGCCGGTAGCGTCGAACGCGCGTACCGCATCACGCCCGCGCCGCTGACGGTGGCCACGGGCAGCGACTCGAAGATCTACGACGGCAGCGAGCTTGTGAACGGCAAGCTGACGATCGAGGGCCTGCAGGGCGATGATCGCGTCACGGCCGCCACCACCGGCAGCCAGACCGAGGTGGGCAGCTCGGAGAACACCTACCGCATCACGTGGGGCGATGTCGCTGCTGCCAACTACGCCATCGACGAGCACCTGGGCACGTTGACGGTCACGCCGGCTCCGGTGCCCCCGGCGCCTACGCCCACGCCGACCCCGGGCGACGGCACGACGCCCGCCCCGGCTTCGACTCCGGATGGCACGACGCCCGCGCCCGGCTCGTCGGCTTCGGCCCCGGCGCCTGCGGCAGCCAGCCCGCTTGATGCGGTTGCCGATGCACTTGAGGGCGCGTACGAGTCGGTGATGGGCAGTCCCGAGGCCGATAACCCGGTCGGGGAGGAGCGGATTTACGACGCCGAGAACCCGTTGGGCAGGGAGTCGTCGGCCGATCATTGCTGGGTGCACTGGTACATGATCATCGGCATGGCCCTGACGGCCGCCTACGGCCTTGCGGTGGCGCTTCGCCGCAAGAACCATGAGCGTAAGCTGCGTAACGACATGAACGATGTCTTGGGCGATGGCGACGAAAAGGACCCCTCGGGGTCTCCCGCCGCCAAGCCCGCCGGAATGGAGGCTTAGGGCCATGAGGAAAAGCAACTATCTGGTACTGGGCGCGGCGGCCGTCGTTGCGGCGCTGCTGCTGGTGCTGTGGTATCACTTGGGCTTCAACCGCATCGATAGCCCGCTCGACCTGACGTTGGCGATCGTGTGGTGGGTCGGCATCGTGGCCATCGCCGCGATCATCGTCCGCTTCGAGGAGCGTCGCCGTCGTCAGATCCGCACCCTGTACGTGTCCCCGAAGTCGCTGTACAGCAGCGAACTCGGCATGGTGAGCATCGGGGAGGCCGGCGCGGTCGAGGCCATGCGCGGCATGCTCGGCCAGCTGAAGTACGGCTTCGACTCGAAGGGCCTGCCGGACCGCAAGAAGTTCGACTACCGTTTCGTCGTGCGAACCGACGAGTTCAAGGAGCACGATGACGAAGGCTGCAAGCCCGCCGACGACGCGGCTGCAAGCTCGGCGGCCCAGCGCAAGGACCCCACATGGAAGGGCACGGTCATCAAGATCGACCGCCAAAACGGGAACAACGAAACCCCGTTCGACGGCATCGACCAGCTGAAGGAGGCGCTGGCCTAGCCAGCCGCCTTGCGCAGCTTCGTTTGCCGCCCTCGACACCAGGCGAAGGTTGATCGGACAACACCCTCACGGGCCCGGGAGAGATCCCGGGCCCGTCGCAAATCGCAAGCTGGGCGAACGCCCACTGGAACCCGTTCGCGTTCCAGCAGTAGGGCGGGCGCTCCGCGTGAACGGGTTCAAGGAACCCGTTCACGTTCGCGCAGGCGTCGGTTGAACGCCCCCTGGAACTTGTTCATCCGTCGATGATGGTTCGGCGCTGTGGGCCGCAAGGCACCCCAGGCCGCAGAGGGTAAAAGTCGGGAAAGTTAACTACCGTTCACGGTTTCTTCATGTTCGCTTGACGCGTTCTGTAAACTGGGAACCTGATACATGGAGCGCATGCGACGCATGCGCGGGCAAAGGCATCTTTCGATCGCAAGGCAAGGTTCATGGAAGACATCACGCATCTCGTCGGGCACGTCCTCGAGCACTCCATCGAGGACACGCTGTACCTTATCCCTTTTCTGTTCGTAACGTATTTGGCCATGGAATGGCTGGAGCACAAGGCGGGCGACAAGGCCGAAGAGGCCGTGCGTCGCGCCGGCGCGGCGGGCCCGGTGGTGGGCGCCGTGGTGGGCATCGTGCCGCAATGCGGCTTCTCGGCGGCGGCTGCAACGCTGTGGGCGGGCCGCGTCATCACGCTGGGCACGCTGTTCGCGGCGTTTCTGTCCACGTCCGACGAGATGTTGCCCATTTTCCTGGCCGAGCAAGTTGACCCCATGACCATTCTGAAGATCATGGGCGTGAAGCTGATGATCGGCATGATCATGGGCTTTGTGGTGGACGCCGCCGTGCGCTTGGCGCGACGAGATCGCGAGAAGCTGCGTATCCACGAGCTATGCGAGCGCGACCACTGCCACTGCAACGGCGAATGCGATGCCTGCGAGCAGAACCCCGAGCTTGCCTACGATTACCAGCACGACGAGGAGCACGAACACCATCACGAGCACGGCTCCATCCTGCGCAGCGCGTTGAAGCATACGGCGCAGATCACCGTGTTCATCTTCCTGATCACGCTTGTGCTCGACGGTGCGCTTGAAGTGGTCGGCGAAGATGCCATCGGGGCGTTTTTGGGCAGCAACCCGGTGCTGTCGGTGTTCGGCTCGGCGCTGGTGGGCCTTATCCCGAACTGTGCGGCCAGCGTGGTCATCGCGCAGCTGTACGTCGATGGCGCGCTGGGTGCCGGCGCCATGATGGCGGGCCTTCTGGTGTCGGCGGGCGTGGGCCTGCTTGTGCTGTTCCGCACGAACCGCCAGGTGCGCCAAAACCTTATCGTGCTGGCAGGCCTGTGGGCTACGGGCGTGTGCTGGGGCCTTATCATCACCGCCTTCGGCATCACGTTCTAGCTGTGGCTTATCCTCAGACGTGCTAGCATGGTCGCACAAAAACCCCGACACCGCGCTGGCGGGCGACCCGCTGCTGCGCAACCTACCCCACGCAGGCAAGCTCCTGACCTGGGAACTTCCCCATGAAGCGGTATCCAGTAACCTGTTTATAGGAATCGCTAGGGAATGAAATTCGTAGGGCGGAGCGAAAACTCGACCCTACGAATTTCGGTTGAAATCATACGGCGCCTACGGCGTACGGATCGTTGGCAAGTCGTATCAAACCGCTTCGGCCGCGCACTACCCGCTATCGCCGGTTGAACGGCTTCAGCGTGACGGGGATGCCGTTTTCGCAGATGAGCTTCGGCTCGCCTTGGATAAGCGGGCGGAAGTAGTCCATGGCTTCCTGCGTGATGCCCTGGTAGTTCGGCAGGATCCACTCGGTGGGGAAGCGCTTGACGTAGTTTGCTACCTGCGCTGCGTCGCATGCGAAGAACTCGGCGTTGTAGCCGCCGTCTTCGGTGGCGCCGCGCAAGATGCCCACCACCTTGCCGGTAAACGTGGGGTCGAAGCTGCGCATATGCGCGCAAACTCCCAGGTCATAGGCTTCTTCAAAGTCAACCAGGCTCATGGCGAAGTTGCTGGAGCGCGCCACGCGCGACAAATCCTGCACCACGCAGCGCGGTGCGATGCCCGCTTCCACGATCATGGACTTCAAACGCCCGGCCGTGCCGCCGAGCATGGCGTGGCCCAGCCCATCGGCCGCTTTGCCGTTCGCGGACAGGTACGTGCCGTCGTACCAGCGCGCGCCTTCGGAAATGACCACGTAGCAGCTGCCTTGCTGCTCCATCTTTGCGCGCACCTGTTCCAGGAAAATGCTGCGGCGGAAATCCACTTCGGGCAGCACCAGCAGGTCAACGTCGCCGGTCATGAACGTGCTGGCCGCAAGCCAGCCTGCGTCGCGGCCCATGGTTTCAAGCACGAACACCTCGGGGCGCGTGTAGGCGTCGTAGTCCATGCGCGTGGCGTGGGTGATCTCGCACGCCACCTTCGCCGCGCTGGCGAACCCGGGGCAGTGGTCCATGATGCCCAGGTCGTTGTCCACCGTTTTCGGGATGCCGATGAAGCGCTTGCTTACGCCGTGCTCGGCCGCCCATGTTGCCATGGTGGACACGGTGGACATGGAACCGTTGCCGCCGATGTAGAACATGGTGTCGATGTTGTTGGCGTCCATCACGTTGATGAGGCGTTGGAAGTCGGCCTCTTCGGAGAATTTGTAGCGGCACGTGCCCAGCGCGCTTGAGGGCGTTTGCTTCAGCACCTCAATGTCGCGGCCCGACAGGTACGTCAGGTCGCACAGGTTGCCTTCGAGCGTGCCTTCGATGCCGTGCAGGCCGCCGAAGACGTGGTCGTACAGCGGGTTGAGCTGGTTGGCGCGGATGACGCCAGCCAAGCTGGCGTTGATGACGGCGGTGGGTCCGCCGGATTGGGCGACAAGGCAGTTGGCCATGTGATGCTCCTGCAAAGTAGTTCAGGTTAGGAAACCCCATTATGGCACACCCGCAACCCCATTTGCGCGAGGCCGCCCCGCCTTCGCACGAGCAGCATCGATGGTGCGCGGCAGCTTGAGACAACGGGCCGCTCAATGTGTCTTCAGTTTGCTATACCGGCTGCGTCTGGCCAGGTGGGCGCTGCGCCGGGCGCTCATGCGGCGGCGGCAACGGCAGCGCCGGGGGCAACCGGCGCGCAGCAAGCGGCCACCTGCATCCTGGCGGGCAACGATATCGTCGGCGATGTGCTGGCAAACTACCTTGGCGCCACGGGCCTTGCCGTCGACCGCATCTACGAAGGCAGCTACAACGCGCTGGTGGATGTGTATCGCGGGCGTGCACACATCGCGCTCGCGCACCTGTACGATGGCGCTACCGACAGCTACAACGTTGAGACAATCTTGTTGTGCGCTCGATGTGCTTCGCGTTTGACCATCCGCAGCTCCACATGTCAGGTGCGTTACTTCCCGGTGGCGCGGGGCGCCTGTTGTGCGACAATGGGAAGCGAACTATTAGGAATGCTGCATAAAGTAGGTACCTATCATGTCTGCCAGATTCAACATCAAGGCAGCGGACCCCGAGGCTGTTGCCTGCCTGCAACGCGAGCTGCACATGCCGCACTTCATTGCGGCCACGCTCGTGTCGCGCGGCATCGACACCCCGGAAGCTGCGAACCGTTTCTTATCGCCGTCGCTTGACCGCGACTGGCGCGACCCCTATACCATTCCCGGCTTGGCGGACGTTGCCGATGCCCTTGAGGCCGCCATCCGTCGCGGCGACCACATCCTGGTGTTCGGCGACTTCGACCTTGACGGCATCTCGGCCACTACGGTCATGACGCGCGGCTTGCGTGCGCTTGGCGCCACCGTCACGCCGTTCATTCCGCGCCGCTTCGAGGAAGGTTACGCCATCACGCCGGCGGCCATCGAACGCCTGTCCCAGGTCAACCCCGATTTCCTGGTAACGGTTGACTGCGGCATCGCCTGCAAGGAAGAGGTGCGTCTGCTTGAGCAGCGCGGCATCCAGGTTGCCATCACCGATCACCACGAGCCGTCCGACCTGGTGCCCGAAGGCGTGCCGGTGGCCGACCCGAAGTGCGACGCCGCCTGCCCTAGCGCCATTCTGGCCGGCGTGGGCGTGGCGCTGAAAATGGTGCAGGCGCTGGGCGGCCGCTTCGGCAAGCCGCACCTGTGGCGCCAGTTCACCGACTTCGCAACGCTCGGCACCATCGCCGACCTTATGCCCATGCGCGACGAGAACCGCGCGCTGGTGGCCGACGGTCTGCGCCATATCAACGAGACGCCGCGCCCGTGCATCGCCGCGTTGCTTGAAACGTCGGGCGCCACGGCCAAGCAGGTCACTGCCACGAACTTAAGCTTCTCCATCATCCCGCGCCTGAACGCCGCCGGCCGCATGGGCGACGCGCAACTGGCGCTTGACCTGCTGCTCACCGACAGCTTCGACGAGGCCAACCAGCTGGCGCAACGCCTGGAAAGCGTCAACGACCAGCGTCGCGCCATCGAGGCCGAGCTGTCCGAGATCGCCAAGGCGCAGGCAGCCGAAACTTACAAGGGCCAGCGTGCGCTGGTGGTGGCCGGCGAAGGCTGGCACGAAGGCGTGAAGGGCATTGTGGCAAGCCGCCTGGTCAACACGTACGGCGTGCCCACGCTGCTGTTCACCATCGACGGCGACGAAGCGCGCGGTTCAGGGCGAAGCGTTGGCCAGGTCAACTTGTTCAAGGCGGTGGAAAGCTGCTCTGACCTGCTGCTTCGCTTCGGCGGCCACGAGGCGGCCGTCGGCGTGACGCTGCCCACTGCAAAGCTGCCGGAATTCGAGCGCCGCCTGTGCGAATACATGGACGCGCTGCCCGAGGGGGCGTTTCATCCGCTTATCACCATCGACGCGTGCGTGAACCTTGACGAGCTGACGCTGCGCAACGTGGCGCAACTTGATGCGCTGGCGCCGTTCGGGCAGGAGCACTCCGTGCCCGTGTACCTGGCGCGCGATGTCACGCTGCTGCACTGCCGCGCCGTGGGCGCCGAGCGCAACCACTTCTCGTGCTCGCTTTCCAACGGCCGCACCACGGTGGCGGGCATCATGTTCCACTGCAACGACATCAAGGCGCTTATGACCACGGACAGCGTGGTCAACGCGGCGTTCGAGGTGCAGATTGACGAATGGAAGAACCGCCGCAGCGTGAAGGCCATGCTGAAATCGCTGTCGCCGGCGCGCACGTGCGCCGCGCTTGAGGCGTGCCTGAACCCGGAAAACCTCAGCTTCGTGTCCGACCTGTATGCCACGCGCGACGAGGAGTTGTGCGCCGACGCGCCGCACGACCCCGAGGCCATCGAGGAATACGAGAACGAGCTTGAAGTCAACCGCGTGAAGTGGGAGGCCATGGCGCGGCAGGATCCCGAGCAGCTGACGGAGCACATCGTGCGCGCCATCATCGGCGACGGGCAGCTGCACCAGGCGCAGCGCGACATCCTGGACAACCTGGCGGCCGGCCGCTCGGTGCTGGGCGTCATGGTCACGGGGCGTGGCAAGTCGCTGACGTTCCAGGTACACGCCACGCTGCGCGCGCTGGCGGCCCACGAGGCCAGCCTGTTCGTGTATCCGCTGCGCGCGCTCATTGCTGACCAGGCGTTTCACCTGCGCGAGGCGCTGGCGCGCTTCGGCATCACCGTGGTTACGCTTACGGGCGAATCCACGGTGGACGAGCGCAGGCGGGCATTCGCGGGCCTGGCCGACGGCAGCGTCGATATCGCGCTGACCACGCCGGAGTTCCTTGCGTGGCACGCCGATTCGTTCGCTTATACCGGGCGCGTGAAGTTCGTGGTGGTTGATGAGGCGCATCACGTGGGCCTGGCGCGCGCCGGTCAGCGCGACGCGTACGCCACCATCGGCACCGCCGTGCGCCGCCTGGGCAACCCCACGGTGCTGGCGCTTACCGCCACGGCCGATGACGAGTGCGCCGCTGCCGTGCGCCGCGAGCTGCCCATCGACGTGTGCGTGTTCGATTCCGCCGACCGTCCGAACTTGCGCCTGGATGACCGCCGCAACGTGCCCAGCCGCGACAACTATCTGGCAAACCTGGTAGCCACGGGCGAGAAAACGGTGGTGTTCGTGAACTCGCGCGAGCAGTCCGTGGCCGTTGCACGCGCGCTGCGCAAGCACGCGCCGCAGGTGGCGCCGCTTATCGGCTTCTACAACGCCGGCCTGTCGCGTTCGGAGCGCAAGCGCATCGAGCAGCTGTTCCGCACCGATGCGCTGCTGGTGCTCATTGCCACCAGCGCGTTCGGCGAAGGCGTTGACATCCCGAACATCCGCCACGTGGTGCTGTACCACATGCCGTTCAACGAAATCGAGTTCAACCAGATGTCGGGCCGCGCCGGCCGCGACGGCAAGCCCGCGTGCGTGCACCTGCTGTTCAGCCGCAACGACTGCGCGCTCAACGAGCGCATCTTAGCCGATATGACGCCATGTCACGACAGCCTAGCGCAGGTGTACCGCAAGCTGCGCGACATGCAGCGCGCCAGCGACACGCTGTTCTTCACCACCAGCGATGCCGAGCTGGCCAAAAACGTGTCCACCGACATATTCCCCGTGAACACCTCGTCGGTCACGTGCGCCGTTGCGGTGTTCCGCGAGCTGGGGCTTATCGAGGCGCACGCCATGTTCGGGCCCGACGGCCTGGTGCGTTCCATCCACGTGAAGGACACGCAATCGAAGGTGCAGCTCACCGACAGCGTGCGCTACCGCGAGGGCCTTGACGAGCGCGAGATCTTTCACACGTTCCGCGATTGGGTCATGCGCAGCAACGCCGCCGACCTGCAGCGCCGCGTGTCGCATCCTATCCTTCCCAGCGATGCTCAAGCAAAGGGGGCTCAGCATGACGAAGCAGAATAACAAGCAAGGTGATCTTCTGGGCGCCGCGCCCGAAACCGCACGTCAAACGGTAGAGGACAACCTGCTCGGGCGCCCGCACGTGGCCGAGAAGGCATTCTCCACCGAGGCCACGAAAGTGCTGCCGAAAGGCGAGAAAACCCCCGAGCAGCGCTTCGCCGAGCTGCAGGACATGACGCGCAGCTACCTTACCGACGCCGAAGAGGACAAGCTGGCGAAGGCATTCAAGTTCGCCGCCGCCGCCCATGAGGGCGCGTGCCGCAAGTCGGGCGAGCCGTTCATCGCGCACCCGGTGGAGGTGGCCATCATCCTGGCCGATTTGCGCATGGACGTGGAAACGCTGTGTGCGGCGCTGCTGCACGACACGGTGGAGGACACCGACGTCACCAGCCAGCTGGTGGAGCAGGAGTTCGGCCCGCATGTGGCGCAGCTGGTGGACGGCGTCACGAAGATCACGCGCATCGAGGTGGAAACGCTTACCGACGAGCAGGCGGCCACCATCCGCAAGATGTTCGTTGCCATGAGCAAGGATATCCGCGTCATCGTCATCAAGCTGGCCGACCGCCTGCACAACATGCGCACTCTGGCGGCGCTGAAAGAAGACCGCCGCATCTTCAAGTCGCGCGAGACGCTGGAAATCTACGCGCCTATCGCGCACCGTCTGGGCATCAACTCCATCAAGTGGGAGCTTGAGGACCTAAGCTTCTACTACCTGGAGCCGAACAAGTTCAAGCAGGTTTCGCGCATGGTCACCGAAAGCCGCGCCGAACGCGAAGAGTACCTTGAGCAGGTCATTTCCGTGCTGCGCGGCGAAATGGACAAAGTTGGCATCCAGGCGCAGATCATGGGCCGCCCCAAGCACCTGTACAGCATCTACCAGAAAATGGCGAAGAAGGGCAAAGGCTTCTCTGAGATCTACGACCTCATTGCCGTGCGCATCATCGTGAAATCGGTGAAGGACTGCTACTCGGCGCTGGGCGCGGTGCACACGCTGTGGCACCCCATGCCCGGGCGGTTCAAAGACTACATTGCCATGCCGAAGTTCAACATGTACCAAAGCTTGCACACCACGGTCATCGGCCCGGCGGGTCGTCCGCTTGAGGTGCAGATCCGCACGGAAGAGATGCACCGCCAAAGCGAGTACGGCGTGGCGGCGCACTGGCGCTACAAGGAAAAGGGCGGCCGCGGCAGCAACGACGCCATGGACAAGCAGCTGGCCTGGCTGCGCGAGATGGTGGACTGGCAGGACGAAACGCACGATTCGCGCGAGTTTCTGAAGGACCTGAAGGTGGACCTGGCGCCTACCGAGGTGTTCGTGTTCACGCCGAAAGGCGAGGCCATGAGCCTACGCGCCGGCTCCACGCCTGTGGACTTCGCCTATGCCATCCACACCGAGGTGGGCAACCACTGCGTGGGCGCGAAGGTCAACGGCGCCATTGTGCCGCTGGCCTACGAGCTGCAGCTGGGCGACCGCGTGGAAATCCTTACGCAGAAGTCGGCAAGCCCCAGCCGCGACTGGCTGAACATCGTGAAAACGCCGTCGGCGCGCAACAAGATCCGCTCGTATTTCAGCAAGGTCAGCCGTGCTGACGACTTGCTGAACGGCCGCGACAAGCTGGGCCGCGAGATGCGCAAGCACGGGCTGGGCATCTCGAACGCTCGCTCGGAGCGCGCGCTGCGCACCGTGGCCGACCACATGGGCTACAAAGACGCCGATGACATGCTGGTGAACATCGGCACCAGCAAGGAAAGCGTGCAGTCGGTGGCAAACCGCCTGCTCACCGAGCTGGGGAAGAAAACCGACGAGCAGCCCGACCCGCTGAACCTTGCCGCCGAGGCCATGACCACGGGTAAGCTGCCGCCAATGCTCACGCTGGTGAACAAGCCGAAGAAGCAGCAGACGAAAAGCTCGAACGGCGTGGTGGTGGAAGGCGTGGAGGGCGCGCTCGTGCGCCTGTCGCGCTGCTGCAACCCCGTGCCGGGCGACGAGATCATCGGCTTCGTCACGCGCGGGCGCGGCGTGTCGGTGCATCGCCGCGACTGCCCGAACGCCAAGGAGCTGATGGCGCAGCCCGAGCGCATCATGAAGGTGCGCTGGGAAAGCGATTTGCCGAAGAACACGTCGTTCAAGGTGGAGGTGTACATCGAGGCGCTCGACCGCCTGCGCTTGCTGTCCGACGTGGTGGGCGTGCTGTCCGACATGGGCGCGAACGTGCTGTCGTCGAACACGGTGTCGCATCGCGACGGTATGGTGGAGATGCGCTTTTTGTTCCAGGTCAGCGACATCACGCACATCGACATCATCTTAAGCAAGCTCAAGGGGCTTGAAGGCGTGTTCGACGCGCGCCGCATGGTGCCGAAAGTGGGTGCGCCGTCGAACTAACGGCGGGTGTGCGCGCTGATTGGAGAGTGGCTCGCGGCGCCTAGCGTATTTCGCGGAATGCGCGATTGCGAGATTGGTTGGCGTACTGCCCGGGTTGGGAATTAACGCGCGTGGTGCCGATGCTTTGCGTGACTGTTGGGAGTGGTTTTGCTGGCAGTGTGCTGAACTGGGGATTTCTGCGGATGGCCGCTTGGCGCATTCGCTTTGATGCTTCTCTGGAAAGGGGAACAACGTGGCTTATAAGGTTAAGGGAACGTGCGTGGACGTGTCGTTCGCGGTGCTGGGCGCTATCGCGAACAACGTGTACTTCGTAACGGATGGGGTGTCTACCATTGTGGTGGACCCGTCGTGCAAGCCCGACGTGATCATGGAGGCGCTTGGCGGGCGCAAACTGGACGCCATCGTGCTGACGCACCGCCATTTCGACCACGTGGGCGCCGCGGCCGAGTTGCGCCGCCGCACGGGTGCCACCGTCATCGCGTCGGCCATTGACGCCGACACCATCGAGGGCAAAAAGCCCGTGTCGCGCATGGAGCGTCCGTTCGAGCCGTGCCCGGTCGACCATCGCGTGAACCACGGCGACGTGCTGAAAATCGGCAACATGCCTTGGAAGGTCATCATGACGCCTGGCCACACGGAAGGCAGCATATGCCTGTTCCTGGACCCGCAGTTCGGCGACCATCCGGAAGCGAAGCCCGTGCTTATTGCAGGCGACACGCTGTTCTGCGGTTCCATCGGCCGCACGGACTTCGAGGGCGGCAGCATGTCGGCCATGCGCAAGTCGCTCAAACGCCTGGCCGCGCTGCCCGACGACACCGTAGTCCTCCCCGGCCATGGCAGCCTCACCACCATAGCCGGCGAACGCCGCCGAGTATTCGCGTTCTATGCGTAGGTTGGGCTAGCGAGTAAGTTTCCCCTGCTCACGCACGATTCGTAGGGTTGAGCGAAAGCTCAACCCGCACAAAGAAGTGCCGAAGGCGCGCCACCATCTTTTTTGACGGTGGCGCGCCTTCGAAAATTTGTGGCGCGCTTCGCGCTTTCTATTTAGTGGGACAAAGGGACAGTCCCTTTGTCCCACTCCTTACTCCGCTTCGCCTTCGGGCATCTTCCACAGCAGCACGAAGCCGATGACGAACAGCACGGCTACGCTGAGCACGCCGTAAGAACTAGAGCCTGTGACCTGGGTGAACACGCTTACCAGCAGCGTGCCCATGATGGTGGCATACTTGCCGAAGATGTCGAAGAAGCCGTAGTACTCGTTCGCGTGCTCCTTCGGGATAAGCTTGCCGAACTCGCTGCGCGACAGCGCTTGGATGCCGCCCTGGAACAAACCCACGCACACGGCCAGCACCCAGAACTCAGCGGCCGAGCGCAGGAAGAACGCCGCGAACAGCGTGATGCAGAAATACGCGAACACGGCCACCAGCAGCAGCTTCTTCGTGCCGAAGCGCCCGGCCAAGCGGCCATAGGCAATGGCGGAGGGAAACGCCACGAACTGCGTCAGCAGAAGCGCCAGCACCAGCTGCGTGGAGTCGATGCCCAGATCGGTGCCGTAGCTGGTGGACATGGTGATGATGGTGTGCACGCCGTCGATGTAGAAGAAGAACGCCAGCATGTACATGAGCAGGCGCTTGTCGTGCGCAATCTTCTTGCACGTGCCCACCAAGCCCGCGAGCGTGCGGCGGAACAGGTGCGACTCGCGTGGCTTGAAGTGCGTTTGGTGCACGTCGCGCCAGATGGGCACGGAAAACGCCACCCACCACGCGGCCGTGATCACGAACGAGATGCGAATGCCGTCAAGCTGGTTGATGCCCACCGAGCTGCCGAACAGCACGATGACCAGGCACACGATGAACGGGATGCACGACCCGATGTAGCCCCACGCATAGCCCTGCGACGACACCTCATCGTAGCGGTCCTGCTCGGTGGCGTCCACCAAAAACGCGTCGTAAAACACCATGGACGCGTTCAGCATCACCGACGAGAACACGTACAGCACCAAAAACACCATCGCGTCGTCAGGTATGCCCATAACGGCAAGCGACACGGCGCCGGTGCCGATGGTGCCAGCCAAAAACTTCTTCTTGTTGCCCTTCAGGTCGGCCAAGCTGCCTAAAAACGGCATAAGCAGCGCCAGCACCAGCGAGGCCACGGTGGTTGCATAGCCCCAGGCCACCACCGCAGAAGAGCCTGGGTCGGCAATGGCGGCGAAATAGATGGGAATCAACGTAGCCGACAGCATGACGTAAGCGGAATTGCCCACGTCGTATAGCACCCAGCTGCGCTCGCGTTTCGACAGGCTGCGAAGGCCGAATCCCATGGTTGCTCCTTATTCTTGCTGCACGCTTTGCGCACCGAAGCATTGGCGGCGGCGAAGCAGCGTCGGCTTTCGCCGATTTGTGCATGTCCGTTAAACGCCGCGGCGCGACGCGCACCTCATTGTATATGATGGCTATAATCATCCACGTAAAATGAATGTCAGACACACGAGAAACGGGGACACGGAATGCCTGCGATCATCACCCACGATTTCTTCGGCCGCGACGTCTACGATTGCCTGTTCCAGACCATCGGCGGCTCGCGCGACGAAGCCGACGCGTTCTTACTGGGAAACCAGGGCCCCGACCCGCTGTTCTACGCTGTGGCAAGCCTGCGCATCACCCAGTACCACAAGCTGGGCAACACCATGCATTCGTCGAAACCCGCCGAGCTTTTGGCTGCGTTTAAGGAATCGCTTGATGTGCTTGACGAGGAAGAGCAGGCCGTTGGCCGCGCCTATGCGCTGGGTTTTCTGTGCCACTATGCGCTTGATTCCACCATGCACCCGCTGGTGTACTGCAACGAATACGCCCTGTGCGATGCCGGCGAGCCCGGCTTGACGCGCGACGACGGCAGCGAGGTGCACGGCGTCATCGAAAGCGAATTCGACGAGATGGTGCTGTTCGTCAAGCGTGGCGACACCATCGCAACGTTCAACCCCTCGCGCGAGATTCTGCACGCCAGCCCGTTCGTGTTGCGCGCCGTGTCGAAGATGTACGCCTACATTGCCCTGAACGTGTACGGCGAAATCGTGCCGTCGAACTTGTTCGACCTGTCCGTGCGGTGCTTCCGCCGCGTGCAGGCGCTGTTTTATTCGCCATCGGGCATGAAGCGCGATGTCATCGGCCGTGTGGAGCGCGTGATGCGCCCGCATTCGTTCTATCAGTCCATGAGCCACCGCGCCATCGAGTCGACCGAAAGCGTGTTCGCAAACCACGAGCGCGCCCCTTGGACGAATCCGTTCACCGGCGATGTGCGCACCACCAGCTTCTGGGATTTGTTCGAGCAGGCGCAGGGCAAGGCCAAAACGCTTATCGCCGCGTTCGATCAGCCCGGCTATACCGTGGAGAAAACGCGCGAACTTACCGGTGAGCTGGACTTTTCCGGCAAGCCAACGCAGGCGCAGGTCCTGGCGGTCGACTAGCTTCGCTGCCAGAAGCTTTCCGTAAACGCGAGTAAGGCGAAAGGGCTTTCATGCTTGAAACCGCTCTGGCTATTCCGTATTGGCTCGAGCTTGCCGCTACCATCGCCGGCGCCGTGTTCGGGGCGTTAAGCGCCGTGCGCGCCCGCTACGACATCTTCGGCGTGTGCTGCATTGCCATCGTCGTTGGCTTGGCGGGCGGCATCATGCGCGACGTCCTGCTGCAAGATTACGGCATTTACGCATTTCAGAAGCCGAATCTGATTATCGCGTGCGTCATCACGGGCGTGGCGGTGTTCTACTTCGGCAAGCTCATCACGTACTTCGACCCGTTCGTGGACTTCCTGGACAACCTGTCGGTGGCGCTGTGGGCCGTCATCGGCACGGGCAAGGCGCTGTCGGCCGGGCTTGACATCGTGCCGGCCGTTATACTGGGCACTATCACGGCAAACGGCGGTGGCATCGTGCGCGACATCTGCATGAACCGCGAGCCCGAGGCGTTCCAAGCGGGCACGGTGTACGTGTCGGCGGCGCTTATCGGCGCGCTGGCGTTCGCGCTTATGAAGCAGAACCACCTGTTCGACCAATACGCGGCCATCACGTGCGTGGTGCTGGTGCTGGGCATTCGCTATGCGGCGCTGAAGTTCGGCTGGCGCACGCGTCCGGCGCGCGACTATTCCGATGCTGTCACGCAAGCAGTGGCCAAGCCCGTCAAGCATGTGGTGTCGCGCGTGCGCACGCACCGTCGTCCCAGCCGCGCGGCGCAGACGACGGGCCTGACGGGCAAGATTCCGCCGGTAACGGCGAAGGGCGTGACGGGCAGCATGCCGCCGATTTCTTCCGGCAGCCCCTCGAATACGGGCAGCATGGCCGCCGTCGGCACGCCAAGCGGCGTCACCAGCACCGACGGCGAGAACATCTACTATCCCGCAAGCGACGACCAGCCCACGCGCCCCGAAAGCGAAACGTAAGGGCGCCCCGGCGGGCGCCGTGCATGCTGCCCGCGCGTGAAACCCAACGTCAACGCGCCGTTCGTTGCATTGAGCGTCCGCTTAAGATTACGGGATGTTTACGGATGTCGTGAATCGTGGGCAAGCGGTCGATTTCGCGTTTTCCCCACGTCAACATGCGTTACACTGGGAACCCGCGTGTGGAAGCGTGCAGTGCACTTGTTCTCAAAAGGAGACCCAATGGGTAAGAAGCACAAGTTCGATTATTTTGACGCGTTCGAGAAGCACTCGAAGCTGGCCGTGGCTGAGGCTAAGCTACTGGTCGAAACGATCGAACAGTTCACGGAAGCGTCCGCGTTGCATGACAACATGCAGAAGGCGCACGAGCTTGAGCACGAGGGCGACCTCATCAACCACGAGATCTTCAAGACGGTTGCCACCGACTTCATCACGCCGGTCGACCGCGAGGACATCATCGAGATGTCGCAAGCGCTCGACGATATCGTCGACGACATCGAAGACGTCATGCAGCACTTCTATATGTACGACATCCACTTCATGCATCCGCAGGCCATCGAGTTCGCGAAGCTCATCAAGGGCAGCTGCGAGGCGCTTGACGACGCCATGTGCGACTTCCGCAACTTCAAGAAGTCGAAGAACTTCAAAAGCCTGATCGTGAAGGTGCACGACCACGAAGAGCAGGCCGACCAGCTTTACATCAAGGTCATCCGCCAGCTGCACGTGGAGGATCGCGAGAATCCCATGCGCGTGCTGGTGTGGTCGAAGCTGTTCGACAGCATGGAGGCATGCTGCGACGCGTGCGAGCGCGCGTCCGACGTCATGAGCACCATCATGCTGAAGAACGTGTAGCGGCAAACAACGAACTGCATTTCCCGGCGAGGGGCGGGCCAGACGGCTTGCCCCTCGCTTTGCGTTTGGGGCGAGCAGGGCGAGGCGGGGTGGGGCTGACGTTGCTTCCGGATGGGCTGCTCGTCCCATTGTCCGCCTGCTGCTGTGCGAACCGGTCTCGTTCGCGCTTGCGTTCGCCACGCTTGCGCACTGCGCTATCGCGCGGCGTATGCTGCGTGTGATACCCTGCAAGGTGCGTTTTTTCGCGCGGTCGTGCATCCTGCGGAGTGCCCGAGCGCGCAAGTGAACGCTAACGGAAATGCGGCCGCGGGCCACGTGGCCGCAACGGGCGCGCCGCATCCTGCCCGGATGCGGACGGACATGAGGAGAAGGGGCGGCATGGAAGCGGTTATCGAGCGTTTCTTCAAGGTAAGCGAGCGCGGCAGCTCGCTGGGCACGGAAGTGATGGCGGGCCTTACCACCTTCCTGACCATGGCATACATCGTGGCGGTGAACCCTGCCATGATGGAGGCGGCGGGCATCCCGTTCAACGCGGCGCTTACCGCTACGTGCTTCGGCGCGGCTATCATGACGGCGGCCATGGGCCTTATCGCGAACCGGCCTATCGCGCTGGCGTCGGGCATGGGCATCAACGCCATCGTGGCCTACACGCTGTGCGGTTCGATGGGGCTTGACTGGCGCATTGCCATGGGCGTGGTGTTCCTGGAAGGCGTCATCATCATGGTGCTCGTGCTTATGGGCTTGCGCGAAGCGGTTATGGACGCCATTCCCGTTGCGCTGCGCCAGGCCATCGGCATCGGCATCGGCCTGTTCGTGGCGTTCATCGGCCTGAAGGGCGGCGGCATCCTGGCGGCCGATTCCTCCACGCTTATCACCATGGGCAGCTTGACGTCGCCCGAGGCCATCGTGGCCATCGTGTCCATTGCGCTTGCCATCATATTGACGGTGCGCGGCACGAAAGGCGGCCTGCTCATCTCCATCATCGTGGCCACCGTCGTGGGCATTCCGCTTGGCGTCACGGCGCTGCCCACCGAATTCGACTTCATTCCCGACTTCAGCGCGCTGTGCGCACCGTTCCAGCAGCTGCCCGACGGCGGCGGCATCGCCATCGCGCAGGTGTTCGTGCAGCCCGTGCTGCTCATGTTCGTGTTCAGCCTGCTCATGAGCGACTTCTTCGACACCATGGGCACCATGATGGCCGTCGGCCAGCAGGGCGACTTCGTCGATGAAGACGGCAACGTGAAGAACACGCGCGAAATCCTGCTGGTGGACTCCATGGGCGCCATTGTCGGCGGCTTCGCGGGCGCAAGCTCCATTACGTCGTTCGCCGAGTCCACGTCGGGCGCGGCGGCCGGCGCGCGCACGGGCGTGTCGAACCTGGTGGTGGCGCTGGCGTTTTTCGTGTGCGCCTTCCTGGCTCCTATCATCGGCATGGTGTCCAGCTCGGCCACGTGCGGCGCGCTGGTGATCGTGGGCTACCTTATGATGAGCGACATCGGCAAGATCGACTGGGGCAGCCTTGAGGCCGCCATCCCGGCGTTCGTCACCATCATGGGCATCCCGTTCACGTACTCCATCACCAACGGTATCGGCTTCGGCTTCATCACGTACGTGGTGGTGAAGGTCACGCAGGGCCACTGGCGCGACATCAAGCCGCTTATGTGGATCGTGTCGGCGGCATTCTTGGTCACGTTCGTGCTGTTCTCGTAGCGCGGCGCAGGCGGCGCTTGCGGGCTTGCGCTCGGGCGCGAAAAGCCCTGCAGGCCACTGCGTTTCAGACACTTGATGCGCCTGTGTGCGCCATGCGTGTTCGATCGCGGCGCGAACCGTTGGCTAACGCGTACGTTCGCTGTGAAAAAACAACCTCGCAACCACTGTTCAACAAGGTGGATGCGGGGTTGTTTGCTATAGTGACAAACGACTGATAACCGTCCAAAGAGGAAACGCATGTCGCTTATCGTATGCAAATTCGGGGGCACGTCCGTTGCAAGCCCCGAGCGCATCCAAATGGTTGCGAAGAAGCTGATCGCGAAGAAGCAGGCCGGCCACGACGTGGTGGCCGTGGTGTCTGCCATGGGCAAAACCACCGACGAGCTGGTGGGCCTGGCTGCCGCGCTCAACGACAATCCGCCGGCGCGCGAGATGGACCGTCTACTGTCTACGGGCGAGCAGGTGTCCATGTCGCTTCTGGCCATGGCCATCGAAGCGCGCGGCTACAAGGCCATGAGCTTCACCGGCCGCCAAGCCGGCATCGAAACCGACAAGATTCACAACAAGGCGAAGATCGTCATGGTGCACAGCGAGCGCGTGCGCGATGCGCTTGAGCGCGGCGCCATCGCCGTGGTGGCGGGCTTCCAAGGCGTCGACGCCGAGGGCGACATCACCACGCTTGGCCGCGGCGGCTCGGACACCACGGCCGTTGCCGTGGCGCACGGTCTGAACGCCGACGTGTGCGAGATCTATTCCGACGTGGACGGCGTGTATACCGCCGACCCGCGCATTTGCCCGCGCGCGAAGAAACTCGACGTCATCAACTACGACGACATGCTGGAGCTTTCCGGTTCCGGAGCCGGCGTGCTGCAGATGCGCGCCGTCGAGTTCGCCCGCAAGTACCACGTGGTCATCCATTCCCGTTCGGCGTTTTCCGACGCCGAGGGCACCTACGTCAAGGAGGAAACCGACATGATGGAGGAAGCCGTCATCACCGGCATCGCACACGACACCTCGGAAGTGAAGGTGACCATCCGCGGCGTGCCCGACATGTCCGGCGTGGCAGCGAAGCTGTTCAGCGCGCTGGCGGGCAACCAGGTGAGCGTGGACATGATCATCCAGAACGTGTCCGAAGACGGCATCACCGACATCAGCTTCACGTGCCCCGGCGCCGACAAGAAGCGCGCCTGCGAAACGGTGGAGCGCATCCTGCCCGACATCAACGCGCGCGAGTGCGTGGTGGACGAGGACATCGCGAAGGTCAGCCTGGTTGGCACCGGCATGAAGTCGAGCCCGGGCATCGCCGCGAAGGCGTTCCAAACGCTCGGTGAGAACAACATCAACATCCTGGCTATTTCCACGTCGCCCATTCGCCTGTCCGTCGTGGTGGACGGCGCGCAAACCGCGCAGGCCGTGCGTTGCCTGCACACGGCGTTTGGCCTGGACTCCGACAGCGTGTTCGAGGAAACCCAGCTGTCCGCGGAAGAAATCGCCGCGAAGATGAATAAGGGACGATAGGAGAACTTATGGCTTGGACGAAGGTAATGCCGGCTCATCCGGTGGTTGCGGTTTGCGGTGCTACGGGCGCTGTGGGCAACGAGTTTCTGAAGGTGCTTCACGACCTGGATTTTCCTGCGTCGAAGGTTATCGCGCTGGCTTCCGCTCGTTCTGCCGGTAAGAAGCTTCCGTTCGAGGGCTGCGGCCAGGTGCCTGCGGGCGAGCTGACCGTGCAGGAAATGACGCCTGATTCGTTCGAGGGCGTTGACATCGCGCTGTTCTCCGCTGGCGCTTCCGTGTCGAAGGCCATGCGCGAGGCCGTGGTGGCCCACGGTGCCGTCATGATCGACAACTCCAGCGCGTTCCGCATGGAAGAGGACGTGCCGCTGGTGGTGCCCGAGGTGAACCCCGGCGACGTGAGCTGGCACAACGGCGTTATCGCCAACCCGAACTGCTCCACCATCCAGATGGTGGTGGCCCTAAAGCCGCTGTACAACCTGGCGCGCATCAGCCGCGTGGTGGTGTCCACGTACCAGGCCGCATCTGGCGCCGGTGCGCCGGCCATGGCCGAGCTGTACGACCAGACGCGCGAGTTCCTGGACGGCAAGCCCGAGGACGAGCTGACCATCAGCGCGTTTGCGCATCGCATCGCGTTCAACACCATCCCGCACATCGACGTGTTCCTGGACGACGATTCCACGAAGGAAGAGTGGAAGATGGTCGTGGAAACGAAGAAGATCATGGGCGACGACAACATTCAGGTTGCCGCCACCTGCGTGCGCGTACCCGTGCTGCGCTGCCACGGCGAGTCCATCAACGTCGAGTTCGTCGGCGACGTGCCGCCCGCGGATGCTCGCGAGGCGCTGGCCGCCGCGCCGGGCGTCACCGTTATGGACGACCCTGCGAACAACGTGTACCCCATGCCGGGCCTGCTTGCCGGCACAAACGACACGTACGTCGGCCGCATCCGCCGCGATCCCACGGTCAAGCACGGCCTGGCCATGTGGGTAGTTGCCGACCAAATCCGCAAGGGCGCCGCACTGAACGCCGTGCAGATTGCCCAGCTGCTGCTCCCGCAGGAATAGCGCGCAAATAGGGAATGCCAAACGAAGGCGCCGCCGGTTTCGAGCCGGCGGCGCCTTTTTGCCTTTTGGGAATATCGATGCGGCTGTGTGCGCAGGGTGGCCAAGGTCATTTGACTGGTCGTCGAACTGGGCCGAGCATCTTTCCGTTGGACGTCTTGTGCTAGTGCTGAGCTGCTGGGCGTCCGTTTGGGTCGGCTCTGGCTGGTGGCTTTCGCTATAATGGGCGGCATGGTTAAGAAAGCGAAAAAGATTCGGTTGGACGAGTTGCTGGTGGAGCAGGGCACGTTCCCTGACGCCGGCACCGTTTTGCGTGCCGTTTTGGCGCACGAGGTGAAGGTTGACGACGTGTACGTCACCAGCGCTGCCATCAAGGTGGCGCCAGATGCCGACATCGTGGTGAAGGGCCGAAAGCAGTTCGTATCGCGAGGCGGGCATAAGCTGCAGGGCGCGCTCGATGCGTTTGCCCAGGATGTTTCGGGCATGCGCTGCATGGATATCGGCAGCTCAACGGGCGGGTTTTCCGACTGCCTGTTGCAGGCGGGCGCGGCAAGCGTGGCGTGCGTGGACGTGAACTATGGGCAGTTGGCGTGGAAGCTGCGCCAGGACCCGCGCGTGACGGTGTTCGAGCGCACGAACATCAAGCTGGCCGACCCGGCCGAGCTGGGCGCGCCGTTCGATGTGCTGGTGGCGGACTTGAGCTTCATCGGCTTAGCGGCGCTGGCGCCGGTGTTCGCGCGTTTCGCCGCTGCGGGCACCATCTTCATAGGCCTGGTAAAGCCCCAGTTCGAAAGTCAGCACGACGAAACCGATCACGGCATCGTGCGCGATGAGTCCGTGCGCCAACGCACCGTGCAAGAAGTGCGCGATGCGCTTGATGCGGCGGGCTTCACGCCCACCGGCGTGGTGGAAAGTCCCATCACCGGCACCCAAGGCAACGTGGAATACCTGGTAAGGGCCGTGTTTCGGGGGTAGGCGTGTGCTCTGGCATTCCTGATGTGCCGTCGTCGATTTCGCAGCATATTGGCATCGAAATCGACGACGGCGCTTTCATTTCGGGGGTAAGAGCCATGCTCTTCGTGATTGGCTAGCGGATGGTGTGGTCCTTTGCCTGCCCGACGCATCGTAGCGAAACTATTTCTTATAGCTACATATATTATACGTTGCTATAATATATGTAGCTATAAGAAAGGGGCTGAGCATGTTCGTAGGGCGTGAGCGCGAGCTTGAAGTGCTGAACAGGTTGTATGATTCGGGCTCATTCGAGATGCCCGTCATTTACGGAAGGCGTCGTGTCGGCAAAACTCGTCTGATTTCCGAATTCGTGAAGGGTAAGCGCGCTATCTACGTGCAGGCTCGCCGCACGAATGCCGAAGCGAACCTTGCGTTGGTTAGCGATGCAATCACCGCATTTGCCGCTGGTGCCCCCATGGGGTCGTTTGGTTCCTTCGACGAGGCCATCGATGCGCTTGCTCGATTGTCTCGGGATGAGCGTCTGGTGTTCGTTATCGATGAGTACCCCTATTTGGCGTACTCGTTCCCCGAGGTTTCTTCGCTTTTGCAAGACAAGATCGATCATATGCTCAAGGACGGTACGAAGTTGATGCTCGTGTTGTGCGGGTCGTCGCTTTCGTTCATGGAAGAGCAGGTTCTTGGGTATGAAAGCCCGTTGTACGGAAGACGTACAGCACAGTTGAAGGTTGAGCCGTTCGACTTCTTCACGACATTGTCCTGCTGGCCGGGCATGAATCCGGAAAATGCGGCGGTGCTGTATGGTTGCACTGGCGGTATTCCTGCTTATGTCGAGAAGATCGATCCGCGCGACAGCGTGCGCGATAGCATCAAGAAGTTGTTCTTGTCGCCGGATGGCTACCTGTTCGAAGAGCCGGGGAACCTGTTGCTGCAAGAATGCCGTTCGCCCGAGCAGTACGATGCGATTATCCAGGCCATCGCATCGGGAAAATCTCGTTTGAACGAGATTGCGACAACCGCAAAGATTCCCGAAAGCAACACGCGCACGTACTTGCGCAAGCTTGAAAGCTTGGGAATCGTGAAGCGCGAGGCGCCGTTTAAAGAGGCATCGAGTAGGAAGTCGATTTACGCGCTTGCAGATTCGATGTTCCGTTTCTGGTATCGGTTCGTGCCGCGTTATATGTCGCTGATCGCGAACGGGATGGCAGATGTCATCTACGAGCGGATGGAGCCGCACATTGCTGATTTCATGGGAGGCGTGTTCGAGGATGTATGCATGCAGTATCTGTATGCGCAGGCGAAGGCGGGGCGGTTCGATGTGCTGCCGGTGAACATGGGCCGCTGGTGGGGTAACGACAACAGGACGAAGTCGCAGGAGGAAATCGACATCGTTGTCGACGACGATGAAGGCAACGCCCTGTTCGCGGAATGCAAGTGGCGCAACGAGCCTACGGGTGCGGATGTTGCCGAAAAGTTGGTGTTCAGAAGCGAACTGTTCCGCTACGGGACCAAGCGCTACGTGTTGTTCTCGAAATCGGGCTTCACGTCAGGTTGCCGGGAATATGCTGCGCAGCGCGGCGATATGGGGCTGCTGACCTTTAACGAGATGTGCGAAAGCTTGCGGTAGGCGCTTTACTCCCTTAATTGTCTGGTGTTGCATCGAGGGTTGTCTGCGAACACTTCGAAAGCGTGCTGGCGAGCGTTTGATTTGGCGATGTGGATAGCGTAAAAGCAGCGGGCCATCGGCTATGTGCCAATGGCCCGCTTTGTTGTTCAGCCTGCGTGGTTTATGGGGATTGCTATGCCTTGCGAATTCTGCAGGGGACGGACTTCAGCATGGGGAAGCCGGTGATGCTGTCGCAGAATTCCAGGCTGGTGAGACAGTTCGCGTTGCCTTCGCGCCACGGCTGCGGCATATAGGCGCTGCCACCGCCGTGCGGCACGTGTATGGCACCTTCGGTGGTGCCGCCGACGTGCGCGTAGAAGGGAGCCTGGCCAAACGGTGTTTCGACCACAATAGCATCGCCGTCTGCGATTCCCGCCGTTGCGGCGTCGGCTTCGTTTATGTCAACAAGCGGTTTCGGGTCGATTCCTTCTCCGATGGGGGCAAGGTTTGCGCCTAAACCGCCCATGCGTTTGTTGCTGCGCGCGCCGGTGGTCATAAGCAGCGGCCACTCATCGGCGCCGAAACCTGGCAGGTCGCGCACATCTTCGAAACGCGGATAGGGCGTGTAGCCAAATTGCTCAAGCGTGGTCGAGCGAATTTCAAACTTGCCCGACGGCGTGGGGAAGCCAGGCTTGCCGTCCGCGCGAAGTTGGCCAGTTGCATACTTTTTGTACGCGCGTGCCGGCGGCGTTGCTGCTTTAAACGGCGCCACGAATGGACGTTGCGCGGCAACAAGCCAGGAACGCAGCTCGTCTTCGTTGCGGGGGTATTTGTCGCCGAAGCCAAGGCGGTCGGCTAGCTGGCCTAAGATTATCGATTCGTCGCGTGCTTGGCCTATGGTTTCGATAGCGGGATCGGTGAGCACGGGCCCCTCGGGGGTGGGTTGCACGCGAATCATTTCATAGAGCGTTTTGGCCGGCAGCACTACATCGGCGTAGCGCATCTCTTCGCTATAGAAGCGGTCGACTACGATCAGACATTCCAGGCGTTCGTAAGCAGCGCGCCACGTATTGCTGTCAGGGAACGAAACCGCAGGCGATCCGCCTACGACAAGAAGACCGCGTACGGGGTAGGGGTCGTCGTCAAGCACGGCGTGCGGGAACTGCCCGAATAGCGCCATGCCTGCAAGTCCGAAGTACAGCGGGTATTTCGCTGCGCCTAAAGGCGTGTTCTCTTCGGGAACAGGGCGAACGGGTTGCGTCGGCTGGCCCCAAGCGTTTAGGTAGATGCCGCCTTCGACGTCGAGCTTTCCGGTGATGGCCCACAGCACGTATTGCGCACGAATGTTTTGGACGGCCGACAAGGCGTATTCCAGGCCGGTATAGGACACAAGCGACGCCTTCTGCGTGCCGCAGAACTCATCAGTGAGCTTACGAATATCGGCAACGGGGACGCCGCAGATGGTGCCGAGCTTTTCGAGCTCAAGCGTTGCCAAGTAGGCGGCGAACTCTTCGAAGCCTTGCGTCCAGTCGCGCACAAATTCGGTGTCGTAGCGGTTTTCTTCCACGATGATTTTGCACATAGCAAGCGCCAGCGCGCCGTCGGTGCCGGGCAGGATGGGAATCCACCAGTCTGCAATTTGCCCCAAGCCCTCAAGGCGCGGATCGATGACGATGAGTTTTGCGCCGCGTGCCTGCGCTTGTTGAATCTGCGCGAGCATAATCTGGGGACCGTCATCGGTAGCGGAGTTTTTGCCCCATGAGACGATAAGGTCGCTGTTGGGAACGTCTTGGACTTGTTTCATCGTCGGCACGCCAAGCGTGAGCGCCGGAGCAATGGTGCTTGATACCAGGTTGCAGATTGAGCCGCAGTTGCAGTCGTTCGGCGAGCCGATGTTGCGCAGGAATGCTTCAGGTCCCGACGACATGCCCATGACCGGGCTGAACAGCACACCGCGACCGAAATACGACGCCATAGCGCGGGCGCCGTGGCGGCGCGTTACGTCCTTGATGAGGGTTGCGGCATGGTCAAGCGCCTCATCCCATGTTGCTTCGCGCAGCTCGCCCATGCCGCGGGCGCCGTTGCGAATAAGGGGCGTTTTCACGCGCTGCTCGCCATAAATGAATTTCGGCACCAGCGCGCCGCGCGGGCACAGGCGAGCGCGCGGCGATTGGCTGTTTGGCTTAACGGCGGCGAGTACGCCGTCCTCAAGTGTGATGGTAACCTGACAGCCACCTTGGCAAAAACCGCAGGTGACATCCTTGGTTTCTGTTGCCATGAATCCCTCGTTTCTGTTGTATTCGTTTGTTTGAAAGTAGAGATGCGCCGCGTTAGGGGCGGCGAAGAAACTGACGCGCAAAGACGCCGGAAGCTGAGCAGAAATGGCTTCGTAAGGGCACTCGTCAAGCCTTGAAGCCTCAGCTGAAGACCATGATAAAACGGTGCGTAATTGTGTCAATATTCGCGATTGAGGGATATCGAAACGGCGGGCGAGCGGTGCTGTTGACGAGGTGCTTTCGGTGTCGTGCGGTGTTTTGCGGGAGGTGGGTCGAGAACACCATTTGTTTCCCCATGTTTCGGAACGCGAACGTTTCTGTTTCCGCCTGGTTAAGCGGCGGCGCGGAAACGGTCCTGTAACACGTGGCCTGCACCATAGTGAGCGGGCCGTCCTGAAGTTCGGGCGGTCGTGAGATTGCAGACGAAGGACCGCATATGAACGCTGAACTTACCGAAAGCGCCGTAGACGCCCGCCGAACCGGCGCGGCTGCTGCTGGCGTTGGCGCGCAATGCGCGAATGTTATCCCTGGTCAGGCGCACGGTGTAGCGACGAAGGCCGCTGCTGGTCGTGAGAGGGGCCTGTACCGCAGCTCCTACGAGCATGATGCGTGCGGCATCGGCGCGCTGGCGCACCTCAAGGGCGTGCGCAGTCATGCCATGCTCGATGACGCGCTGTCGGTGCTGGTGAATCTGGAGCACCGCGGCGGTACGGGCCTGGAGCGCAACACCGGCGACGGCGCGGGCGTGCTGTTCCAGATTCCGCACCGCTTCTTCCGCAAGGAAGCGCAGAAGGAAGGCCAGCTTCTGCCCGACGAGGGCGATTACGGCGTGGCCATGCTGTTCTTCCCGCACGACGACGCCACGGGCGTGCGCGATGCGAAGCGCGTGTTCGAGGAAGGATGCGCGAAGTGCGGCATCCCGCTGATGTTCTGGCGCGAGGTGCCGGTGGATCCGCATGACCTGGGGCAAACCGCGCAGGCCTGCATGCCCACCATCATGCAGGCGTTCCTGCGCCGCCCGGCAGACGTTGACGCAGGTCAGGCCTTCGAGCGCAAGCTGTACGTGTGCCGCCGCACCATCGAGCGCGCCGCGGACGCCAACCCGGCGCTTGCGGGCAAGATCTTCTACGTGTGCTCCATGTCCAGCCGCACCATCGTGTACAAGGGCATGCTGGTGGCCACGCAGATGCGCCGCTTCTTCATCGACCTGAACGACGCCGCGGTGGAAACGTCGCTGGCGCTGGTGCATTCGCGCTATTCCACGAACACGACGCCCAGCTGGGAGCGCGCGCACCCGAACCGTTACATCATCCACAACGGCGAGATCAACACGCTGCGCGGCAACATCAGCTGGACGCGTGCCCGCGAGCCGAAGCTGTACAGCCCTGTGCTCGGCGACGACCTGCGCCAGGTGCTGCCCATCATCAACCGCGAGGGCTCGGACTCGGCCATTCTGGACAATGTGCTGGAGTTCCTGACCATGAACGGCCGGCCGCTCGACCGCGCCGTCACCATGATGATCCCCGAGCCGTGGGACCACAACGACCGCATCTCCGACAAGCGCCGCGCCTACGACGCGTACCAGTCCATGCTCATGGAGCCGTGGGACGGCCCGGCGGCCATTGCGTTCACCGACGGGCGCATGCTCGGCGCCGCGCTCGATCGCAACGGCTTGCGCCCGGCGCGCTACTACGTCACGCGCGACGACTGGTTGATCCTGTCGTCGGAGGTGGGCACCATCGACGTGGACCCGGCTAACGTGCTGCAGGCCGGTTGCCTGGGCCCCGGCGAGATGCTCGAGGTGGACCCGGGCCAGGGCCGCGTCATCTGGAACGACGAGATCCGCAACCGTTACGCCAACGAGAAGCCGTACCGCGATTGGCTGGACGAGGAAACGCTGGCCGTAGACGACCTGGACGAACCGGCGGCCGACGTGCTGCCCGCCGAGCGCGATGCTGAGGTTGCCTTCACGCGCCGCATGGCGAAGCTGGGCTACCACTACGACGACGTGCAGGAACTGGTGCGCCCCATGGCCGAGCAGGGCAAGGTGCCGCTGGCATCCATGGGAACCGATGCCCCGTTGGCGTGCCTAAGCGCGAAGCAGCGCAGCTTCTTCGATTACTTCAACCAGTTGTTTGCCCAGGTCACGAACCCGCCGATTGACGCTTTGCGCGAAAGCTTCGTCACCAGCAGCGTGCTGTACATCGGCAACCACGGCAACATGCTGGAGGATTGCCGCGACACGTGCCGCCTTATCCGCCTGGAAAGCCCGATGCTCACGCACGCGGAGTTCGACCGCCTGTGCGCCATCGACCGCGTGGGCTTCAAGACGCGTCGCTTCAGCTGCACCTACGAGCGCAGCGCGGCGGAAGGTGCGCTTGAGCAGGCGCTTTCCCAGCTGTGCGAAGACGTGGAGCAGGCCGTGCGCGAGGGTGCGAACTTGATCGTGCTATCCGACCGCGCCGGCGAGGGCGAGGTGCCTATCCCCAGCTTGTTGTCGCTGGGCGCTGTGCACAACCACCTGATTGCTGTGGGTCTGCGCACGGACGCCGACTTGCTGGTGGAAACCGGCGATGCCATGCGCGCGCACGATTTTGCCTGCTTGGTGGGCTATTCCGCGTCCGGCATCTACCCGTACGCGGCGCACGGGTGCATCCGCGACCTGTGCGAGTGCGGTCAGATCGCGCTGTCCGGCGACGAGGCCGTGGCCAACTACGACCGCGCCGTGACGGCCGGCATCACGTCCATCATGTCGAAGATGGGCATCTCCACGATGCAGGGCTACCACAGCGCGCAGATTTTCGAGATTCTGGGCCTGGACGAAAGCTTGGTCGACCGCTGCTTCACGCACACGTCCACGCGCATCGGCGGCTTGGACGCCGCCGGCGTGCAGCGCGAGCTGAACGAGCGCTATGACAATGCGGTGGCGCTGGCGAAAAGCCCGTCGCCTGAGCAGCTGCCCACGCTGGGCGTGACGGCATGGCGCCCGCTTGGCGGCGAAGAGCACCTGATCAACCCGAAGACCATCTACCTGCTGCAACGCGCTTGCCGCGAGGGCGACTACAACCTGTTCCGCGAGTACAGCGCCGCGTGCCACGTGCCTGGCCGCGCGGTGACGCTGCGCGACCTTATGGATTTCGTGCCGCAAAACGCGCCTGTGCCGCTTGACGAGGTGGAACCAGCCAGCGAGATCGTCAAGCGCTTCAACACCGGCGCCATGAGCTACGGCTCCATCTCAAAGGAAGCGCACGAGTGCCTGGCCATCGCCATGAACCGCCTGGGCGGGCGCAGCAACACCGGCGAGGGCGGCGAGGACCCGGCGCGCGAGACGCCGCTTCCCAACGGCGACAGCACGTGCAGCGCCATCAAACAGGTGGCGTCGGGCCGCTTCGGCGTGACCAGCCGTTATCTGTCCAGTGCCATCGAGATCCAGATCAAGATGGCTCAGGGCGCCAAGCCCGGTGAAGGCGGGCACCTGCCGGGCAAGAAGGTGTACCCGTGGATTGCGGAAGTGCGCCGCTCCACGCCGGGCGTGGGCCTCATCTCCCCGCCGCCGCACCACGACATCTACTCCATCGAGGATTTGGCCGAGTTGATTTTCGACCTGAAGAACGCCAACCCCGGCGCGCGCGTTTCCGTGAAGCTGTGCGCGCTGGCCGGCGTAGGCACCATCGCCACGGGCGTGGCGAAGGGCGGCGCGGACAAGATCACCATCTCCGGCCACAACGGCGGCACGGGTGCCGCGCCGCGCGATTCGATTTATCATGCAGGCATTCCGTTCGAGATCGGCCTGGCCGAAACGCAGCAGACGCTTCTGCGCAACGGCCTGCGCAGCCGCGTGGTGGTGGAAACCGACGGCAAGCTCATGTGCGGCCGCGACGTGGCCATGGCGTGCTTGCTGGGTGCCGAGGAATTCGGCTTCGCCACCATGCCGCTGGTTGCCATGGGCTGCATGATGCAGCGCGACTGCCAGCAGGACACGTGCCCGGTGGGCATCGCCACGCAGAACTGCAAGCTGCGCGGATGTTTCGCCGGCAAGCCCGAGTACGTGGTGAACTTCATGATGTTCGTGGCCGAAGAGTTGCGCGAGATCATGGCTGAGCTGGGCTTCCACACCGTTGACGAGATGGTGGGCCATCCGGAATGCCTGCGTCAGGTGGAGGTGCCCGGCAACTGGAAGGCCAATGAGATGGACCTGTCCGACATGCTGGCCGTGGCCGCTACCGAGTTCGGTCGCACCATCCCCGGGGCCGACGGGCGCCACTACCTGCCGTCGATGGCGGCGGATTGCCAGCTGGACAAGTCACTTGACGCCACGCTGTTCATTCCGTACACGGCCAACGCGCGCGAGCACCTTGAGCCCATCCGCTTCCGCGCCGACATCGACAACGTCAACCGCTGCGTGGGCACCATGCTCGGCAGCCAGGTGACGCGCCAGCATCCCGAGGGTTTGCCCGAGGGGTCCATCACCGTAGATTGCGACGGGTCGGGCGGCCAGAGCTTCGGCGCGTTTCTGCCGCGCGGCGTGACGCTGAACATCACGGGCGACGCGAACGACTACTTCGGCAAAGGGCTTTCCGGCGGCATCCTGACGGTGCGCCCGCCCGAGACGGCAACGTACAAGTTCGATGAGAACGTGGTGATCGGCAACGTGGCGTTTTACGGTGCCACCAGCGGAAAGGGCTTCGTGAACGGGCTGTCCGGCCAGCGCTTCGCCGTGCGCAACTCCGGCGCCACCGTGGTGGTGGAAGGCGTGGGCAACCACGGCTGCGAGTACATGACCGGCGGCGTGGCGCTGATTTTGGGCGAGGTCGGGCCGAACTTCGCGGCCGGCATGTCCGGCGGCGTGGCGTACGTGTACGACAAGTTCGGCACGCTGGCGGGCAACTGCAACCAAGACATGGTGCGCCTGTGCGAGCCTTCGGTCGACGAGATCGAGCTGATTCGCAGCCTGATCGAGGAGCACGCCGAGCGCACGCAGTCGCCGCGCGGTATCAAGCTGTTGTACCAGTTCAACACGCTGAAGCATCATTTCGTGAAAGTGATTCCGCGCGACTACGAGCGCGTGATGAACGTGGTTGCCAACGCCGAGGTGCGCGGCAAGTCGCACGAGGAAGCGCTGCAGATTGCATTCGATGCCATAAAGGAAGGGGAGTAGGCCATGGGAAAGCCCGGAGCATTTTTGGAGCACGGCCGTGTGGCCCACAGCCTGCGCCCGGTTAAAGAGCGCACGCGCGATTTCGACGAGCTGTATCAGACGGTTTCCGAGGAGGAGACGCGCGTGCAGGCAAGCCGCTGCATGGCGTGCGGCGTGGCGTTTTGCCAGGTAGGCGAGGCGTTTGGGTCGGCGCGCCCTTCGGGGTGCCCGCTGCACAACCTTATTCCCGAGTGGAACGACCTCGTGTGGCGCGGGCAGTGGGAGCAGGCGGCGGAGCGTTTGGCGTTGACCAGCCCCATGCCCGAGTTCACCAGCCGCGTGTGCCCGGCGCTGTGCGAGGCGGCGTGCAACCTGGCGCGCAACGACGAGGCTGAGACGATTCACGACAACGAGCGCGCCATCTCCGATTGGCAGTGGGAACACGGCGGGCCGCGTCGCTTCGAGCCGGCGGGTGAGGGCGCGCCGCGCGTAGCCGTGGTGGGGTCGGGACCGGCAGGCCTGGTGGCCGCGTGGGACCTGGCGCGTCGCGGGGCGCGCGTGTGCGTGGTCGAACGGCATGACCGCGCGGGCGGCCTGCTGATGTACGGCATCCCGAACATGAAGCTGGACAAGTCCGTGGTGCAGCGTCGCGTGGATTTGATGGCTGAGTTGGGAATCGAGTTCCGTTTGGGCGTGGATGCGGCCGACCCCGCCGTGGCGGCGGCGCTGGCCGACGAGTTCGATGCCGTGGTGGTTGCCGCGGGCGCGTGCCAGGCGCGCGGCGTGAACGCGGAGGGCTTCGATGCTGGCTTGGCATCGGGCGACGTGGTGTACGCGGTGGACTACCTGGGCGAGCAGACGCGGGCGCTGCTGGAAGGCCGCAAGCCGGCCATCACGGCGGCGGGCAAAGACGTCGTGGTCATCGGCGGCGGCGACACGGGCAACGACTGCATGGGCACGGCGGTGCGCCAAGGCGCCCGCACGGTTCGCCAGCTGGAGTATGGCCCGTGCGCGCCCGAGGAGCGCGCGGTGTCGAACGCGTGGCCCGAATGGCCCAACGTGAAGAAGACGGATTACGGCCAGGAGGAAGCTGCGGCGCTGCAAGGCGCTGACCTGCGCGAATGGTGCGCCGACACGCAGAAGGTGCTGCTGGACGAGGCGGGGCACGTGCGTGGGTTGCAGGTGCGCACGTTCGACTGGTCGGCCGGCAAGCCCCAGGCAGTGGATGGTTCCGAGCGCGAGATCGACGCGCAGCTGGTGCTGGTAGCCTGCGGTTTTGCGGGCCCGGAGCACGGCGTGTTCGACGCGTTCGGGGTGCCGTTGGCCACGCAAGGCCGAGCCCTGCCGGTGATGGCCGGCAGCTGCAATTCGCACCGAGCCCTGCGAGCAGAAGGCGCGGCGGGAAGCGCGACAATCTACGCCGCCGGCGACGCCCGCAACGGCTCGAGCCTAGTAGTAAACGCCATGGCCGACGCCTTGAAGTGCGCCGCCGAAGTAGCTGGGGACTTGGGGTTGTAGAGCCTGCCGCAGAAACATAGCAACGAGATTCCGTAGGTCGGAGCGAAAGCTCCGACCTTTCTAGTCAGCGCCCAAAGGGCGCATCACCAATTATATTGGATTTCCCATTAGAAGACGGGTGGTTGTAAGTCGCGATATGAGCCGTTGCGAATCATGGTATCTGTCGAATCAGGCATACGTGGTACAATTAGGCCACATGAAAGGAGTTTGTCATGCCTGTATGCGTTCCGGTTCGCGATATGAAGAATACTGCCGATTTTGTTGGCATGGTTGAGCGTGAAAGCGATGTGACCGTGACTAAGAATGGTTACAGCGTCATTCATTGCTTGAGCGAAGCTGAATATCAGCTGCTGCAGGAAGAACGCGCGAAAGCGCGGTTGCTTTCTCGCATGATGCTTGCGGAAGAGGAAATCGCGAATGGGAATTCGCTTGATTTCGATGAATTCTCTGCTTCCATTAGGCGCGAATATGGCCTATAAGCGCCGGATTCTTGAAGAGGCGGCACGGGAATATCGAGACATTGTTTCGTATTTGGCGACAGTGCTGTGCAGCCCCGATGCTGCTCGTGGGTTCATGGACGAATTCGAATATCAACTGGATCTTGCGTGCGAGATGCCTGAGTTATACGGCCTATCTCATCTGAAAGAACTTGCGGTATTGGGGTATCACCCCATGCGTGTTAAGAATTACGTGGCGCTTTACAAAATAGTGGGCGATGTAGTGGTGATTGCCCATGTATTTCATCGGTCTCAGGATTATGCGAAGTTAATTTAAGTGGTTCTGGACAGGTGATTCTTTGCGATTTCACTTGGGTCTGAGCTGCGGATCGATCTTTCTTGCTCACTTTGAAATTGCTTGGACTTAAATATGCGTGAATAAATCTACTTACAGATTGTGGTAATCGCTACTTGCGAATTATGGCAAACGCTACTTGCAGATTATGGTAAATCATGCCGTTGAGGGCGACGCTTCATTGCAAGTGACCTGTTAATAAAGTGGCGCGCTTCGCGCTTTTTTGTTTTGGTCGAGAAGCGCTTTCGCTCGACTCTACGAGATCGGTCCCGAAGGTGCCTGGGGCCCGAGCGCGCAATCAGCCCCGAGCCCCTTCCCTCTATGCCAGCTGCCAGGCGTCGCTTTCCTTTTGCAGTTGCACCATGTGGGCGAACAGGCCGTCGGCTGCTTTCAGCTCGGCGGGCGATCCCTGCTCGGCCACCACGCCGTCGCGCAGCACCACGATGTGGTCGGCGTTTTCCACGGTGCGCATGCGATGCGCGATCACGATGACCGTTTTCCCTGCTAGCAAGCGTGAAAGCGCCTGCTGCACCTGCGTCTCGTTCTCCACGTCAAGGCTTGCGGTGGCCTCGTCCAGAAGCACGATGGGCGCATCTTTCAGCAGCGCGCGGGCAATGGAAATGCGCTGGCGCTCGCCGCCGGATAGCTTGCTGCCGTTTTCGCCGATGGGCGTGTCATAGCCCTGCGGCAGGCGGTGCGCGAACTCATCGCAGTTCGCGGCACGTGCGGCGGCAAGCACCTCGGCGTCGGTGGCACCGCGCCGGCCCAAGCGGATGTTGCCCATCACGGTGTCGTCGAACAGCAGCACGTCCTGGAACACCACCGCGTAATCTTTCAACAGCGTTTCGGGGTCCACGTTGGAAACGTCCACCCCGCCAACGCTCACGGTTCCCGCCGTTGCGTCCCAGAAGCGCGCAGCTAGGCGTGCACACGTGGATTTGCCGCTGCCGCTGGGTCCGACCAATGCGGTGACCTGGCCTTCCTTCGCTGTAAAGCTCACGTCGGTCAGTACGGCGTCGCCGGCGCGGCCGTCGGTGCCGGCTCCGTACGAAAACGCCACGTGGCTAAACGTCACGTCGTGGTTCGCGGGCGAAAATTCGGTGGAGTCGGCTGCCAACGGCTCGTGCATGATCTCCTGCATGCGCCGCGCGGAATTCTTTGCCGAAAACAGTTCGGCCATCAGCATGAGACACTGGTCGAACGGCGCGTAGATGCGCGATACCACCAGCAGAAACGCAAACATCACCATGAAGTCGACCTGTCCGGCGGCAACCAGGCTGGCGCCGCAGATAAGCGTGGTGGCAATGCCTAGGCGCAGCACCACAAACGAGCTGTTCACCAGCAAGCCGTTTGCCAGTTCGGCGCCCGTGGTGGTGCGCTCTGCGGCGTCGATTTTCGCGTTCAGCCTGCTCAGGTAGTGTGTTTCCTGGTTTGTGGCGCGAATCTCTCGCACGCAATCCAACGTTTCCTGCACGCCTTCGCTGACCGTGACGGCCGCATCGCGCGTGCGGCGGATGACCGGCTCCATGGGCTTGCGCGTGGCGAATAGGATGGCGAACGCCACCGGCACGCTCCAAAACGCCGCCAGGGCCAGTTGCCAGTTGAATGCCAGGCAGCAGACGAACACGATGGCGGTGGACAGCACGGCGCCGAACAGCTCGCCGAGCACGTGGCTGTAGGCGTGCTCCATCACGCGCACGTCGCCTAAGATGGTCTCCGTCAGGTCGGCCAGATCGCGACGGCCGAAAAATGCCAGTGGCAACTTTCGCAGACGTTCGGCCAGCTCAATGCGCTGTCGGCCGCTTTCCTCGTAGAACACGTTGTACGTGTAGTTGTATTGCTGCCAGTTCGAGAGGAACAGTAGCGCGAAGAACGCCACCAGCCCAATGGCGAACGGCGCGATGCCTGGCAGCTCGGCGCCTTGCGTCAGGTGCTTCACGAACGCGTCCATAGCAAGGAACAGCACCGCCATGCCGCCCATGGTCACCAGATTTGTGACGCATGTCCAAAACGTTCCCCATTTCGCGCCGCGTATGCCCTGGTCGCTGAGCGCGTACGTTTCCTTCAGCTTGTCGAATATCATCGCGCGTCACCTCCTTTCGCGGCCGCTGCGCCCGGAGCCGCGCTGCCCGTCTTCGTCGCATCGCTTGCGATCTTCCAAGAAACGGCCTGCTCGTAGTCGCCCCACATGCGGGCGTACAGCCCGCCGGCGGCAACAAGCTGCGCGTGCGTGCCTTGTTCTGCCACGTGCCCGCCGTCAAGCACCACGATGTTGTCGGCGCCAACCACGGTGGACAGGCGATGCGCGATCATCAGCACGGTGCGTCCGGCGGCTAGGTGCGCAAGCGCGCGCTGAATGAGCGCCTCGTTTTCGGGGTCGGCGAAGGCGGTGGCTTCGTCAAGCACCACGATGGGCGCGTCTTTCAGGATGGCGCGCGCCAGGGCAACACGCTGCACCTCGCCGCCCGACAGGTATGCGCCTCCGGTGCCAAGCTGCGTGTTGATGCCCTGCGGCAGCTTTGCCACGATGTCGTCGCATTGTGCGGCCGAAAGGGCGGCAAGCACTTCGTCATCCGTGGCATCGGGCCGCGCGGCGCGCACGTTGTCTGCCAGGCTTTGCGCGAACAGCTGGTTCGTCTGGAACACGAACGCCACCTGCCCCATAAGGTCGGCCGGGTCCATGTCTCGCACATCCGTGCCGCCGATGCGTACGCTACCTGCGGAAACGTCCCAGAAACGCGGCACCAAGCTTGCGGCAGTGGACTTGCCCGATCCGCTTGGCCCCACCAGCGCCACCGTTGAGGCGGCGGGCGCCGCAAACGTCACGCCGTCAAGTGCGGGCGCGGCGGCCCCTTCGTAGGTGAAGGACACGTTGTCGAAGGCGATGTCGGTGCCGTTCGTCCGGCGCGGCGTTGCGGGCACGGGCAGCGCAGGCGTGTCTAGGAGCTTGCCCACTTCGCTCATGGCATCGCCAGCCATCTGCGCGGCCTCGCTCATGAACATGAGCTTCGTCATGGCCGTGGGAATGATGGCGCTGAAGATGGCATAGAACGCGAAGTTTGTAAGGAAGCGTGCGAAATCGCCTTCGCCCGGAGCCAGCAGAATGGCGGTTGGCACCAGGAAAATCACGAGGCCGTTGAGCACCGTAAGCTGCGTTACTTGCGGAGGTCGGCAGAAGTTCACGGCGTAGTTTTGCGCCATGGCGGCATATTCGGTGATGGAATCGTGGAACGCCTTGAAGCTGTACACCGTTTGCTGGAACACCTTCACCACGGGGATGCCGCGCACATATTCCGTGCCGGTTTTGTTCATGCTCGTGAGCGCGCCCATGTACTGCTTCATGAATTCCATGCCTTTGCCGGACATCATGGACATAAGGCATGCGATGGAAATCACCACTGCCACCAGGCACGATACGCCCAGGCGCCAGTCGAAGGCGAACAGCATCACCAGCATGCCAACCACCATGACCACCGACCCGGCGCAGTCGGGCAGCATGTGCGCAAGCAGCGTTTCGGTTTGCGCGGCGCAACCGTCGATGATGCGGCGCAGCTCGCCGGTGGCGTGCGTGTCGAAGAACCCAAGCGGCAGGCGCATAAGGTGCTCGGTGGTTGCCTTGCGCATGTTCGTGGCCGTGCGGAACGCCGCCAGATGCGTGCACATCAGCGCGCAGAAGTACACGATGATGGACGCGGCGGCGAGGGCGACGGCGGCCCAGCCGTATGTGGCGATGTTGGTGGCGTTTTGCCAGTTCGGCGCCACTTCGATGAGGTCGCGCGCCACGAACCAGATGCACACGAACGGCCCGAAGCTCAGCAGCTGCGATATGCCTGAAAGCGCGCAACCCAGGTAGGTGAACGCTTTGCGCTTGCCCGCGAAGTCGAGCAGGCGCGCCAGACCGCTGCGCTGCTTCTGCTCCTTTGCACTGCCGGGCTTCTTGGATTTCTTTTCGTCGGAATCCATGGAAAACTCCCTTCTATGTTATCGGCAGAAAACTTATCATGGGAGCCAGTGAAAAAGGTTCGACTTGGCAAACTTGAGACGAACGCCTAAAACGTGCGGGAAGGTGGCGAACATGACGGTGGGGCAGCGTGCGAACGCAGCGCATGCAACTGGTAACGATTTACCGGTTGACCTGCGCCTGCGCAGCTTTTTCGAGCCGCAGGTCGAGCAGCTGGGCATGCAGGCGCACGAGCGCAATGGCGGTGTGTTCGCCGGCGGCGCGAACAATGTGGGGGAGGGAAGCTTGTGGGCGCTGCAGCTGAGCGAGTCGTGCTTGGTGGTTGCGCATGAAGTGGTGCTTACCAGCGAGTTTTCGCTTGAGGAAGAGTCGCCAAGCAGCTTGTGCGTGGCGTCCATTTCGCAAGCCGGCGTGCCGTTGTGCCCTGTTACCCCGCCTCCGCAGCTGCGTCGTGAAGAGAACATCGCCGTGTTCGACCAAGGGGGTCGCAGCGTGAACCGCTTGCGCCCGCGCGATTCGTTCAATTCCGTGGCGGCGTGTGTGCTGCCGGGGTATTTCGACGGGATGCGCGTGCGTTACGGCAGTGCCGTGGCGCGCCGCGCTCATGGGTTGATGTCGGTGCCGGGCGGCGTTCGTCTTGGCGGCAGCGAGCCGTACGTGCGCGCCGCGCTGCGCAGCGTAGGGAGCGTGCGCAGCGGGTCGGTGCAAACGCGCCGGATGCTGGCGGAAAAGGTCGAGGGTGCCATCGCGTTGCTAGCGGTAGAGGATTACGAGGCGGCACGGGCGTTTGACCTGCAGGGATGCGTTGATGCGGCGCGTTTGACGGCGCAGGTCCGCTGCTTGGTGGAAGCTGATCCCGCGCATGCGCCCACGGTCGACCAGCTGGCAGAGTTGCTGGGCGTCAGCCGTGCGCGCCTGTGCGCCACGTTCAAGCAGGAGACGGGCGAGGCCGTGGGCGCGTTCGCAACGCGTAAGCGCATGGAGCTGGCATGCCGCTTGCTTGACGACCCACGTTTGAGCGTCGCGCAAGTGGCCGCGGCGACGGGCTACCAACACCAAAGCAGCTTCGCCGAAGCCTTCCGCCGCACAACCGGCAAAACCCCACGTCAATGGCGATGCGGGGATAACGTACGAGTCGTCTGCGAATCGAGTCAAAAGGATAGAGCCTTTGTCCCGCAGCCTTCATCATAGATTGGGCGGCGAACGACGGGCACCGTCGGCGGCGTTGCTGGGGGTTTCTTGTTTTGCTCGTGGTAAAGTACTCGGGACACACTTTGGATACGTTTGCTGAGAGGGCTTTCATGTACCGCATCCTTTTCATTTGCCACGGCAATATCTGCAGGTCGACCATGGCCCAGTTCGTGATGCAGGACCTGGTGAACAAGGCGGGGCTGGCCGACGTCCTGTTCGTCGATTCCGCCGCCACTACCAATGACGAGATCGGGCATCTGCCGCATCACGGCACGGTCGACAAGCTCAAGCAGGTGGGTGTGCCGGTGCTGCCGCATCGCGCCCGCAAGGTCCGCGCCGACGAGTACGACGAGTGGGACCTGTTCGTGTACATGGATGACGAGAACGAGCGTCACCTGAGCCGCATCTTCGGAAGCGACCCTGAAACGAAGTGCGTGCGCCTGCTCGCGTTCGCTCCCGGCGCGGGGTTGGTGGGCGAGGACGGGAAGGTCTCGCCCGATGCGCAGGATGCCCGCGTTGTCGCGCAAGCCGGCGCAAATGCCGCCGACGTGGCCGATCCCTGGTTCACCGGCAACTTCGACGAAACCTACCGCGACGTGTTGGCCGGTTGCAAAGGCCTGCTGACCTGGTGTCAGGCGCAATAACATACGCTCGTTGAACAGGGCCGCCGGCGGATATGCCGGCGGCCCTGTTCTCGTTCCTGTGAAATCGCCTGCTATGCGCGCTGTTTGCCGGTGAAGTGGTCGATGTCGATGCAGTAGATGTTCGTGCGGGCGAGCGCCTGGTCGGTGAAGCCGGCGGACGCCTCGGGCGCAAGGTGCTGCATGATGCGGGTGAGCCCGTAGCGCTTCGCTTCGGTCCCTTGGATGCGGTGGATGGTGCCCGTGCCCATGATGGAACGATACGCGTACGAATAGGCGCACGCGTACGTGCCCGCAATCACGCCGTCCTGCACGTCCATCTCGATGGCAACGCGCGGTTCGCGGTCGAACGCATCGGCTTTGCGGCCCGCGCCGGCTGAGTGCACCCACAGTGCCAGTCGCGGCTCGTCGGCGTCGATTTCCTCAGGGTCGGCCCAGTCGTAGCCGAAGCTCATGGGCACGATGAACAGGCCTTCCTCGTCCGCGCACGCGATGCGCACCGTCTGGCATGCCTCAACCACATCGTGCAGCTGCCCGGCGCTGCGCAGCTGACGGCCCGCCTGGCGCATGGGGCGGTGCGCAACCGGTGCGGCGGGCGCGGCTTGCGGTGCCGCAACAGCGGGGGCAGCCTGCGTCGCTGCGGGCTGCTGCGGTTGCGGCGTGGGCGCCTGCCCGGCGGTGTCGGGATAGATGGCGGGGATGTTCTGCGAGTCCATGGTTGCTCCTGCGGGTTATGCGGGTGTTTTCGTTACCCGTATGGTACGGCCTGGAAAGCCCGCCGTGTCCAAAATGCCTTTCGCCTGCCCTAACATCACACGAGTTTGTAGCATTCTGTTCTACTTGTACTATAACAATAGCCTGGAATCTGTTATAGTGCAGATATAACAATTGTCTTACAGCTCGAATCGGGACGTCGGGAAGTCGTGCATAGCGAATTAGACCTGCACAACACGTTTGCATGAACTGCTGCGGCTGGCGGGTGCGGAAAGCGTGTTGCGGCAGGAGCGCTTGCCGGCGATCGCGCTTGTTGCGGGCTTGAGGTTGCGGTAATTAACGGAATCCAGCGAAGGGGGCCTCATGTTCATACGTATAGACCAGGCGTTGCCCGATCCGCTGTACCGGCAAATCCGCGACGAGATCGTTCGCGGCATCGCGCAGGGCGAGCTTGCGCCGGGCGATGCGCTGCCCAGCGTTCGCAACTTGGCCAGCGACCTGGGCATTAACCTGCATACCGTGAACAAAGCGTACGCGTTGCTGCGCGACGAGGGGTTCGTGCTCATGCGCGGCTGCCAGGGCGCTTACGTAGCGCAGCCGCGGGAACTGGCGGGCACGGGCAATGCCGAGAACAGTCCGTTCGCTCGCGAGGTTCGCCGCCTGGCGTTGGCGTTCAAGGCTGCCGGCGGTGGCAGGAAAGCGTTCGAGCAGCTGGTGAAATCCCAGCTTGATGACGTGTTTTAGCAAGAACGGCAAGCTGTCGTTCGCTATCCGCGCGATGACCTGCAAAAGCCGTGGTGCAAACTTGCCGCTTTGTGCGGCGTCGCCTTCGCCTTGCGAAGGGGGCCTCAAACGGAAGCACAGGGGCGGCCAAGGCGCAAGGGAAACAGAAGGGAGTCGAAAATGTCGAATAGCGAAGTACAAGCGATCATGCTGATTCTGGTGGCGTTCATTCCGCTTGTGGGGCTGACCATGGCGCTGACGCCGCGCTTGCAGCCGCGCGGCGAGGTGTTCTCCGTGTCCGTGCCCACCTCGGCGTGGGACGACCCGCGCATTCGGCGCCTTATGAACCGCTACGTTGCCATCGTGATAGCCGCAACGGCGCTGTTCACTGTTGCTGCGCTAGCGTTGTGTCTGATGGGGAATGCGGAAGCGTCCCTGGCGGTAGTGGTTGTCGCCTCGCTTGCCCTGATGGTGATCGGTTACGGGCTCATCCTGCGCTACCGCGCGAAGGTCCAGGGCCTCAAGCGCGCTTGCGGCTGGGTTGCGCAGTCTCAGCAGCATGTTGCGACCATTGGCGAAGGGGTCGAACAGGCGCCGCGCCCGATTTCGCTTGCGTGGAACTGGCTGTATGTGCCGCTTGTGGCGCTGACGGTAGCGGTTGTTGCTGCGGGCTACGGCTCCATGCCCGATGCAATTCCCATGCACGTGGACGTTTCGGGCAACGTCACCGATATGGTTCCGAAAAGCCCGATGGTTGCGGCGTTCCCGGTTGCGCTGGAGGTGTTTTTGGCTGCCGTATTCGCGTTCTGCCATTGGACGGTGCTGCGATCGAAGAAGGGCCTGGAGCCGGGCCGCCCGGCAAGCTCCTCGTGGGCGTACGGGATGTTCGCGTATGCGCAAACGACGTTTCTGCTGGTCATGGGCTTAGCATTCACGGCTGCCTGCGGTTTGGGCATGGCGCTTGCCATGATCGGCATCGTCTCCATGGGCGCGGCGGTGGCGGTCATCGTCGGCGTGGCGCTGCTTTGCGTCGTCGGCGACCTTATCGTAGGGGTCAAGTATGGGCAGTCGGGGTCGCGCGTGTTTCGCATGGAGGCGTCGGACACGCTGCTTTCTGACGACGACCGCTTCTGGAAGCTGGGCATGCTGTATTGCAACCCCGACGACGCCAGCCTGTTTTTGCCGCAGCGCTCGGGCATCGGCTGGACGGTGAACTGGGGCCGGCCGGCGGCGTGGGCCATGGTGGCAGCGTTTGTTCTGATCGTGGCGGCGTTCATTGCGATTTGCGTGGTGATGGTCAGGTAACGTTGGGCAGCGCTTTCCCATCGGGAAGGCAACAGGCGCGCGCTGTGCCTGCGGCTGCGCCGGATGGCTGGTATGCTGGCAGCAGAGAATGCGCCGTAGGGTAGCGGCGCGACGATGCGAAGGAGCTGGCGCGCATGGTGCTGCCGGAAAACGTGATGGGCGTTGTAAGCGCGGGCGAAGATGCTGAGGGACGTGCGGGCAAAGCGGCGGAAACGCATTGCGGCGCGCGGCCTGTGCCTGAGCGCTTGCAATCGCCCGATCTGCACGCGCACCCTGAGCTGCCGGCGGACCCGACGGGCATGGCGTGTGCGCTGCCCAAGCAGGGCGCGCCGGTGCTTTGCGCCCTGGTCACGGGTGCAACGGGCGGCATCGGTCGCGAGCTGTGCGCCGAGCTTGTGCGCGATCACGGCACGCTGGCTATCGTTGGCCGCAGCCGAGAGAGGCTCGATGAGCTGGCGAAGCACTTGAGCGAGCGCTATGACGTCGACGTTCGCGTATTCGTTGCCGACTTCGCGCAGCCGGGAGCCATCGACGTCTTGGTCGCCCAAGTGAGGGCGGCGAACCTGCAGGTGGAAACGCTCGTGAACAACGCCGGCTTCGGCTACGACGCGCCCTTTGCGGAAAGCAGCCTGGAGCGCCAGCGCGCGCTCGTGCAAACCAACGACGTCGCCCTCATGGAACTGTGCCACGCATTCGCCCCCGACATGGCCGCGCGCGGGCACGGCGCCATCTTGAACGTTGCCAGCGTGGCGGGGTTCGTGCCCGGCCCGTACATGTCCACGTACTACGCGTCGAAGGCGTTCGTGCAATCGTTCTCCAGCGCGCTGCACATGGAGCTGCGACCGCACGGCGTGCACGTGACCGCGCTGTGCCCCGGGCCTGTTCGCACGCCGTTTTGGGATAACGCCGACGCGGGCGGCACGGCGCTGGCCCGCATGACCATCAGCGCCCCGCGCGTTGCCCGCGCGGCAATCCGAGCGCTGGGCTGCAACCGGCTGCTGTGCTGCCCGGGCGTGCTGGCGAAAACCATCGTGTTCGGCAGCCGCCTTGTGCCGCGCACGTGGGCCGCTGCGGCAGCGGCGTCGTTGCAGAAACCGAAAGAGTAGGGGGACGAAGTGTGTGGTTTCGCCTCGAAGTCATGGCGTAGTTCTTTCGTAATTCGACCTTGAGTAGTTATTTCGCAGCCGATTAGGCTCTCGACCGTTCTATTGCCTTTTAGCAATGAAGGTTGCGTGGTCTAGCAACGTTATAATCAAATAGCTTAACATTACCAAACCGAAGGGATACGCCGTGAATCCTGCGGACATAGGACAGGAAGCTATTCGACAATTTGTGCTTGCCGGTCTTTCCGAGCAGCTAGCTTCGTTGATTGTGCTCGCAATTCTCATAACAATTGAAATATGTCTTGCAATAGCGTCGGCTCGATTTCTCAAGGCAACATGCCAGGAAGCGTTATGGCTTTCATTTAGAAATCATTACCATATATTGTTAAATCGAGGAGTCACTATTAAACCTATTGCTTCGACGTGCGGTCAATCGGCGGTTACATTTCGGGTCCCGTATTGGCTTTTTTCGAATAAAGACGGCTCTAGAGACAAGCGACGTAGCAACAATCGGCTGATTCGAAAGCCCTCTGTTTTGCAGGTGTCTCACTACAGCATTTCGAGCAAGCAACCTTATTTAATTTACTGGCTCTATAAAGAGCTGCTACTTCGAAACGTTGCTGTTGCCGCCCCTCTCGTAGCGTGCAATGGCTCAACTTTTCCCGTGACAGAAAATCGTGCTTCCTTGGCGAATTCGTCTAGGCCAACTACAAACGCTATCCAGGATATTTACGAGCACTATAAAAGCCACCCAACAGATTTTGAGGAGTACTGCGCCGATTTATTTCGTCGACAAGGTTACAAGGCGGCCACTACGCCCAAAACAAACGATGGTGGGTTTGATATTAAGATGGTCGACCCATCGGGAGGCATTTGCATCGTTGAGTGCAAATGTTATAACCCCAGAACGGAAAGTGTTGGTAGGGACACTCTGCAGAAGCTAGTAGGCGCAAATGCATGCATGCAGGCCTCTCGAATGATTTTTATTACCACATCACACTTCACTAGCAATGCTATCGAATATGCGCGAGCTATTCCAGAGTCAATGGAGCTAATTGACGGAGGAAAATTAGAGCAGCTTATTAGAACAGCCTCCCAGACGCGTAACGTGCAAGATGGTGCCCGACAGGAACCTTCTACCAACCTAAATCAAGTTATTGATTGGGAGGAAATTGCTCGGCACTTTCCGCCTGACGTTTAGCCCGTGAGATAGTGAGAAACTTCGATGAAGTATAGTAGGTTAACCGTACTTGCGATTTGTGCGCTTGCCATAGTCGGACTTCTAATTGTCAATACTGTAGCTCTGGTTGCGCTGTTGGGCATTGCGTCGGATGATGAATCCCCTTCCTCTTTTTCGTATGATGCAAATGAGTTCGTTCTTCCCGACAGCAACGCGAGAATCTATTCTGAAAAGGAAATTAGCCAGTTAAACGATAGGGATCTTTCTATCGCAATAAACGAGATTTACGCTAGGCATGGATTGATATTCAACGACCCCGATTTATCTGCATACTTCGAGGCGTGCAGTTGGTATAGGCCTTCTCTGACGTACGATGATTTTGAGAGCGAGGTCCAGTTTAATAAAGTCGAGCAACAAAACGTCGTTACGCTTGCAGCGGAAAGGGACAACCGTAATCTATAGCGCGAGGTGTTTGGGGTAGTGCATGCTAGAACTGCGGGGTGAAGTGCAATCGGGTTTGCATGTGAGTTCTAACAAAAAACAAGGGGCCCGAGCATTGAACTGCCTCCCATTTCTGCAGTGAACCCCTATAGTTGGACAGACAATGTTCTGCACCTTCTATAGGGGTCTTCTGCGTTAGGGGGTTGATTTGCTGAGCAAGGATTACTCCGCCGAGTTCAAGCAGCGCTTTGCGGACAGGTACGCCGACGGCGCGACCATCACCATGCTGCAGCACGAGTTCGGCCTTACGAAGTCAACCGTGAAGCTTTGGAGGGAGAGGATCGACCAAGGTGGCGTCGGGGCCATAGACAGGCCGAAGAAGAACAACCGCTACCCCCAGGAGTTCAAGCTTCGCGTCGTCGAAGCCTATCTCCGTGGCGAGGGCGACTACAGGGCCCTAGCTCTCGAGCATGGCGTGCGCAACAGCGCGCAGATACGAGATTGGGTGAAGCGGTACCGAGAGGGAGGCGAAGACGCCCTCGTCGTCCATCCGTCGGGGCGAAGGAGGAAGGAGCCCGCGGGCGAGGAGACGCTCGAGCAGCGGTGCGCCCGCCTCGAGATGGAGGTGGAGATCTTAAAACGAATGTCCGCCTCGGCGACGGCCCTCTCGGCAGCAGGCGGAAGCACGAGATAGTGAAGTCGCTGAGGCGGGAATATCCGCTCTCCACGCTCCTGGAGCTCATCGGGATGCCGCGTTCCACCTATTACTACCACGAGGTGTTAGCGTCAATATATTTTTCACCATTTTCACCAACGTATTTTCGCCAATCGCGCCAACGCGGATGCGCCGGATTCGCCAACGCTGATGCGCCGCTTCCGGCGTCTAGGCGCCCTCCTCCTTCCCGTCCTCACCGCCGATGGATACGTCCTTCAGGCGATATGACCGTCCCGTTATCTTGATCATCGCGCAATGGTGGCAAAGCCTGTCGGCCACCGCCGAGGCCGTGACGTTGCTGCCGAACACGTCGCCCCACCTGCCCACCGGCACGTTGGTCGTGACGATGGTCGACCGCTTGAGCGCGTAGCGCCTGTTGACCAGCTGGAACAGCAGGTCGGCGCCCTCCTTGCCGATGTCGAGGTAGCCGAGCTCGTCTATTATCAGCAGGCTGCAGTGCTCGTAGAACCGCATCCTGCGCGCCAGCGCCTCCTTCGCCGAGGCGTGCTTGAGGTCCTCGACCAGCCTCGAGCAGTCGGCGAAGTACACCTGCTTGCGGGCCATCACCGCCTCGTGGCCTATGGCTATCGACAGGTGGGTCTTGCCGACGCCCGGGCTGCCGACGAGCACGACGTTGTCGCCGCGGTCGATGAACTCGAGCGTGGCCAGCTGCTCGACCAGCCCGCGCGGCACGCTCGGCTGGAAGCCCCAGTCGAAGTCGGCCAGCGTCTTTATGTAGGGGAAGTTGGCCATCCTCGTGCGGCGCTCGTCGTCGGCGCGCCGCTTGAGGGCTATCTGGGCGTCGGTGAGCTCGAGCATGGCGTCGACCAGGCTCTTCCTCCCGTCGGCGACGAGCCTGACGTACTCGGGCACCGACGACGCCATGCCCTCGAGCCCCAGCTCCTCGAGGTTGGCCGCCAGGCGGTTGAGGGGGCTGGCCTGCACGGCGGCGCTCACAGCGAGCCCCCTATCGAGTCGAGCAGGCCGAGGTTGGCCGCGGCGGCCGCCTCGATGTCGCCGGCGGCGTCGCCGAACCACCGCTTGCCGGCCATGGCCTCGGCGTAGTGCGCCGGGTCGTAGGCCGGCCCGCCCGCCACGTGCGTCGCCACCAGCTCGCCGCCGACGTAGCAGTCCATCGCGCCGCCGGGCATGCAGACGATGCGGGCGGGCCTGCCGATGCAGCGCCTGGGCACCGACATGGGCTCGCCGTGCGCGCTCACCAGCATCGTGGCCGGCACCCTGGCCACGCGCACCACGTCGCCCATCGCCTCCTCGAGGGCGCGCAGGTTGCCGACGGGCAGCAGCGCGTCCTTCTCCTCCATGAACAGCGCGGAGGGCGGCAGCCCCGTGGTCTCGTTGGGCTCGGAGTTGCTGGCGTCCTCGATCCGCGCGACGATCTCGTCGATATCGTCCCAGCCGTCGAAGTCGCCCTGGTAGGCCATGAGCCGCGACAGGAAGCGGTTCGACGACTCGACCTTGCCCTTCGTCTGGGGGCTGCGCGGGCGGCACAGCTTCAGCTCGAAGCCGGCGGCCTTGGCGAACTCGTATGCGCGCTGGACCTTGAGGCGCCTGCCGCCCTTGATCGTCACCAGGGCGGACATGTTGTCCGTGACCCACTCGCGCGGCACGCCGCCGAGCCTCGCGATCGTGGCGTACATGCACCTGACCAGGTCGTCGGTCGTCCTGGTCCTCGACCGGATGAATATGTGCCTGCGGGAATGGCCCAGCGTCGCCGCGAACACGTTGAACTCGAACAGCTCGCCGTCGCGGTTTGCCATCTTGACGGACTCCTTCCAGTCGAACTGCAGCTGCAGTCCGGGCGGCGTCTCGAAGCGCGGGTGCGGCTCCGGGCCCCCGGAGGCCCCGACGGCGATGCCGTTCTTGCGCATGAACTGGGTGAAGGCGTTGTAGCCGGCCAGGTCCTCGCCGGGATACCTGTGCAGCAGCCACTCGTGGATGCCCTTCTTGGTGACTCCCGGCAGTTGCGCCTTGGCTGCCACCTCCTCGATGTGCGCGTCGAACGAGCCCGCCCTGTCGCCGCGCCCGTCGTGGGGCCGCCCGCCCTCGGCCCTCCAGTACGACGCCACGGTGTGCCTGTCCTTGCCGTAGCGCTTCGCTATGTCGCTGAAGTTGGGCTTTATGCCCGCTTCCCTGTACATGTCCAACTCTCCGATCAGGTTCTTCTCCGCCACGGCCCGCTCCTCCCGAAAGCATCGTTCGCTCGTCGATCGAAGCGTAAGTCCCGGCGTTGGTGGAAATGGTGAAAATGCGTTGGCGCAAATGGCGGGATTGCGTTGGCATGATTGGTTATTGAGCGTTGGTCAAAATGGTTGTTTTTACAGTAGCGCTAACACGAGGCTAACCCTCCCTCGGACAGGCAGGCGACCGAGCGGCCGGCCATAGTGGAGATATGCGAGAAATCCCAGTTCAGATACGGATACCGACGCGTTGCCGACACGTTGCGCAAAGCGACCGGCATTCGCATCGCCGACAAGACGGTGCTCAAGGTCATGCGCGAGGAGGGGCTGCTGTGCCGGACCCGCAGACGCAGGAAATACCGCTCCTACATGGGCCAGGTCGGCAAGTCCTCCCCGAACCTGCTGGCCCGCGACTTCGAGGCGGAGGGCCCGATGACCAAGCTGGTGACCGACGTCACCGAATTCAAGGTGGGCGGCACGAAGCTCTACCTTTCGCCCGTGGTCGACCTCTACAACGACGAGGTCGTCGCCTACTCGATATCCAGGTCCCCGAACATGAAGATGGTCCTCGAGATGCTGGCGGGCCTCGAGGGCAGGCTCGATGGCGAAGACGCCCCGTTGCTGCATTCGGACATGGGCTGGCAGTACCAGATGCCCGCCTACAGGCTCGCGCTCGAGCGGATGGGGATCGCCCAGTCCATGTCCCGCAAGGGAAACTGCCTCGACAACGCGAAGGCCGAGAACTTCTTCTCGATGGTCAAGACCGAGCTTTACTACGATTGGGAGGGAGACGACCCCGATATCTTCGAGAGGGATTTGGAGAAGTACATCGACTGGTACAACAACGTGCGCATCAAGAGACGCCTGGACGGAAGCAGCCCGGTCGAGTACAGGCTCAGCCGGGCTGCTTGATTCACTTCTTTTGCCGTTCAGGAAACGGGGTCCTTTGCAGTTATGGGGCGCAGTTCACATTGAACTGCGCCCCTTGTTTTCCTTACCTGAACTTTCGCACGTAGCCGCAGCTGGGAGGCAGGTGGTTGCTGAAAAGGGCAACCTTCGGCGTAAGCTGGTGGCAGCGGTCGCACGATTCGAAGCGGCGCTCGTACACACGGCACAGGTGCGTTTCCGGGTCAAGGAACTCGCACGCATCGCTTAAATCCACGGCCACGCTGCCGTCTTCGCCCACTTCGCGCTCGTAACAGCACAGGCCGCAACGCAAACACACGCTATCCCACGACCCGTCAAACCATGCGCGCAGCGCTGCAATCGGCTTTCGCAAGGCTTAGTCCCTGGTCAGCTTGCGGTGCAGGCGATGCGGCTTCGCGGCTTCCTCGCCCAGGCGCTCGATGCGGTTCTTCTGATAGCTTTCGAAGTTGCCCTCGAACCAGAACCAGTTGCCGGGGTTGTCGTCGGTACCCTCCCATGCCAGGATGTGCGTGGCCACGCGGTCGAGGAACATGCGGTCGTGGCTGGTCACCACGGCGCAGCCCGGGAAGCGCAGCAGCGCCTCTTCCAGGCTGGACAGCGTCTCGACATCCAGGTCGTTCGTGGGCTCGTCGAGCAGCAGCAGGTTGCCGCCTTGCTTGAGCGTCAGCGCCAGGTTCAGGCGGTTGCGCTCGCCGCCGGACAGCACACCGGCTGGCTTCTGCTGGTCGGAACCCTTGAAGCCGAAGCTTGCCACGTAGGCGCGGCTGGGCACCTCGGTTTCGCAGACCATCATGTAGTCCAGGCCGCCCGACACCACTTCCCACACGCTCTTGTTGGCCTCGATGCCCTCGCGGCCCTGGTCAACGTAGGAAACCTTTACGGTTTCGCCCAGCGTCAGGCTGCCGGACGTGGGCTGCTCGATGCCCATGATCATCTTGAACAGCGTGGACTTGCCCACGCCGTTCGGGCCGATGACGCCGACGATGCCGTTACGCGGCAGCTCGAAGGACAAATCGTCCATAAGCACGCGGTCGCCGAACTGCTTGTGCAGATGCTCGACCTTGAGCACCTCGGCGCCCAAGCGCGGGCCGGCCGGGATCTGGATTTCGGTGAAGTCGAGCTTCTTCGACTGTGCGGCCTCAGCGGCCATCTGGTCGTAGCGCTCCAGGCGCGCGCGGCTTTTCGCCTGGCGGGCCTTCGGGGAGCTGCGCACCCATTCCAGCTCGCTGGCCAGGCGTTTCGCCAGTTTTTCGTCGCGCTGCTTCTGCGACGCCATGCGCGCGGCCTTCGTTTCCAGGTACGTGGAGTAGTTGCCCTTGTACGGGTACAGGCTGCCGCGGTCGACCTCGCAGATCCACTCGGCCACGTTGTCCAAGAAGTAACGGTCGTGCGTGACGGCCAGCACGGCGCCGGGGTACTTGTGCAGGAACTGCTCGAGCCACAGCACGGATTCCGCGTCCAGGTGGTTGGTGGGCTCGTCGAGCAGCAGCAGGTCGGGCGCCTCGAGCAGCAGGCGGCACAGCGCCACGCGGCGACGCTCGCCGCCGGACAGCACGTTGACGGGCATGTCGGGGTCGGGGCACTGCAGCGCGTCCATGGCCTGGGACAGCTGGCTGTCCAGGTCCCAGCCGTTCGCGGCGTCGATGGCGTCTTGCAGCTTGCCCATCTCGTCCATGAGCGCGTCGAAGTCGGCGTCGGGTTCGCCCATAAGCGTGCCGATCTCGTTGAAGCGGGCGATCTTCGCCTTCACGTCGCTGAACGCCAGCTCGATGTTCTCCAGAACCGTTTTATCCTCGTCAAGCGGGGGTTCCTGCTGCAGGATGCCCACGGTGTAGCCGGGAGTCAAGCGCGCGTCGCCGTTGCTGACCTCCTCGATGCCGGCCATGATCTTGAGCAGCGTGGACTTGCCCATGCCGTTCGGGCCCACCACGCCGATTTTCGCGCCGGGGTAGAACGACAGCGTGACGTCGTCGAGGATGACCTTGTCGCCGTGCGCTTTGCGCGCTTTGTACATTTGGTAGATGAACTCTGCCATGCGTGTTGCCTTTCTGGTCGAGCAGCTTGCGTATGGCAAAGCCAAGCCGCTCCATGCTATACTGCAGGTGCACACCAAGCCCGGGTTACTCATAGGCGGCGGGCGGGGTCGTGTTTACGGTTTAGTTAAGTCCGGTGGCCGCCGGGCTTTTTTATTTGCGAACCCTTGGTGTGTCCGCCTATTCTATCAAGCCTTGGGCGCAGCTGGCCATAGAGCCGCTCCGCTCACGGGAATAACGTGAAGCGTGGTATTTTATCCAATTGTGTAAAAAGTGCTAAAGGGCTGGCTGCCTAACGCTTGGCCAGCCCTTTCTTGTAGCGTTTAGAGGGCGAGTTACCTGCTTGCCCTTTAGTTCTTCAGCGAGTTGATGGGGGCGGGCATGCGGCCTCCGCGGTGGGCGAAGACGGTGCCGGCGTGCGTGTTCACGGGCATGACCGGCGCGTAGCCCAAAAGGCCGCCGAAGTCCAGCTTGTCGCCAACCTTCTTGCCGATGGCGGGGATGACGCGCACGGCGGTGGTCTTGTTGTTGATCATGCCGATGGCGCATTCGTCGGCGATGATGCCGAAGATGGCCTCGACCGGCGTGTCGCCGGGGATGGCGATCATATCAAGGCCCACGCTGCACACGCACGTCATGGCCTCAAGCTTCTCCAGGCACAGCGCGCCGGACTCGGCCGCGCGGATCATGCCGGCGTCCTCGGACACGGGGATGAACGCGCCGGACAGGCCGCCGACGCTCGACGACGCCATGACGCCGCCCTTCTTCACCGCGTCGTTGAGCATGGCCAGCGCCGCCGTGGTGCCCGGGCCGCCGCACTGGCCAACGCCGATGGCCTCGAGGATTTCGGCCACCGAGTCGCCCTCGGCCGGGGTGGGGGCCAGCGACAGGTCCAGAATGCCCTTCGCCACGCCCATGCGACGGCTTGCCTCGCGGGCCATCAGCTCGCCGGCTCGCGTGATTTTGAACGCCGTGGCCTTGATGGCCTCGGCGACCTCGGTCATGTCGGCGTCCTTCGGCATATTCGCCAGCACCTGGCGCACCACGCCGGGGCCGGAAACGCCCACGTTGATGACGGCGTCGGCCTCGCCCGAACCGTGGAACGCGCCGGCCATGAACGGGTTGTCCTCCACGGCGTTGCAGAACACCACCAGCTTGCCTGCGCCGATGCAGTCGCGGTCAGCGGTCAGCTCGGCGGACTTCTTCACGATGCCGGCCATCTTGAAGGCGGCGTCCATGTTGATGCCGGCGCGCGTGGAGCCCACGTTGACGCTTGAGCATACGCGCTCGGTGGCGGCCAGCGCGTTGGGGATGGACTCCATCAGCTTGTTGTCGGCGGCTGAGGCGCCCTTGTGCACCAGCGCGGAGAAGCCGCCCACGAAGTCGACGCCCACCTCGGCGCCGGCCTTGTCCATGGCCACGGCGATGCGCGACAGGTCGGCATCGGGCACGGCGGCGCAGATCTCGGCGATGGGCGTGACGGAGATGCGCTTGTTCACAATCGGGATGCCGAATTCGCGCTCGAGCTGCTCGGCGGTGGGAACCAGCTGCTCGGCGGCCTTCGTCATCTTGTCGTACACCTTGCGTGCCATGGTGTTGATGTCGGAATCCGTGCACGAACGCAGGTTCAAGCCCAGCGTGATGGTGCGGATGTCCAGGTGTTGCTTGCTGACCATGGCAAGCGTTTCGGCGATTTCTTCCGGCGTGATTTGCATGAGGGTGTCCTTTTTGACGGCGAAACTTTTGGAACAGGATAGCAAACGGGGCGCCTCTGCGTGTACGAGGCGGCCGCGCTTCATAGAGGATTAACGTGTAAACGGCGCCTTGGTGGCGTTGCGAAATGGGACAAAAGGACTGTCCCTTTGTCCCATTCGGTTTTCGGCTGCGAGTGAAGGCGTTTCGGTCCCGCAAGCAAAAAAAGAAAGCGAACCCGAAGGTTCGCTTTCTGGTGGTGCACTTGCTTGTGACTTAGAAGACCGGGACAACCGCGCCGTCGTAGGTCTTGTTGATATAGTCGCGCACGGCGTCGGACTTCAGGGCCTTGGCCAGAGCCTGGATCTTCTCAGAGTTCTGGTTGCCGTCCTTCACCACCAGCACGTTGGCGTACGTGTCGGCAGCCAGGGAGTCGGTGGCCTCAACGGCCAGGGCGTCCTTGTCCACGGACAGGCCAGCAGCCTGAGCGTAGTTGCCGTTGATGCAGGCGATGTCCACGTCGGCCAGGGCGTTCGGGATGTTGGCAGCCTCAAGCTCCTGGATCTTCAGGTTCTTCGGGTTCTCCACGATGTCCTTCGTGGTGGCGGTGATGCCGGCGCCGTCAGCCAGTTTGATCAGGCCTTCCTGCTGCAGCAGAAGCAGGGCGCGAGCCTCGTTGGTGGTGTCGTTCGGCACGGCAACGGTTGCGCCGTCGGCCAGCGCGTCAAGCGTGGCGGTTTTGCCAGCGTACAGGCCGAAGGGCTCGAAGTGGATGGCCTCGACGGAAACCAGGTGCGTGCCCTTCTCCTCGTTGAAGGAATCCAGGTACGGCTGATGCTGGAAGTAGTTGGCGTCAACTTCGCCTTCCTCGGTGACCGTGTTCGGCTGGACGTAGTCGGTGAATTCCTTCACGTTCAGCGTGTAGCCCTGCTCCTTGAGCTGATCGGCCACGGCGTTGTTGAGGATTTCCGCGTGCGGCGTGGGGCTTGCGGCAACCGTGATGGTCTTGTCGTCGGAGCTTGCGTTTGACGGGCTGCCGGAGTTCGAGCCGGAGCAGCCGGCCAGCACACCTGCGGCCAGGACGCCGGCGGCGGCGAATGCCACCAGCTTCTTCAATGCGGACTTCTTCATGTTGGGTCTCCCTCCCATCGTGGTGCGAGCGCTTTCCGCGAGTTTGCAGACGGGCAGCGCGCGACCTTGTTTCTTGCATGACGCCTAGTATACCGACCGGGATTTTTTGGGCAATATGTTTGCTCATACGAAAAGGTGGGCAGACGTTATCTGTGAAAACGATAGCCCAGTCTACTATGCAGCAGATGGGCTGTAAACGGTGGGTTTTCGCCCGCCTGCGGCGTTGGGCTATAGGCGGCGCTTTCGCCACGATTCGAACTACCTATATATATGGAGAGGTTACGGTTGCTTTTCGAAGAGTTTCGCTTTCGTTGATTCCGCTTGGTGCGCTCGGTACAATAACACTATTGAACAACCTGTGCATTATTGGCCGGGCTGTTCAAAAGACGAGAGGTCGCGCGGCGGCCCGGGTTTTCCCGCGGCCGTTGCGCGCATCCGAAGGCAACTTGTGGGAAAGGGGGGCGTATGGCCGAGGAAACCGCCGCAACCGAAGACAAGCGCATCACGCGCTCGAAGTGCGCGCTCAAAGACGCGCTGGTCGAGCTGATCGAGGAGCGCGGCTTGGCGAACTTCAACGCAAGCGATCTGTGCTCGCGCGCGAACCTGAACCGCGGCACGCTCTACAACAACTTCGGCGACAAAGACGGCCTGCTTGCGGCGCTTGAGGAAGACGTCATGCGCGACCTCGAGGGCTTCCAGGCGCAGATGCAGCGGCTTGAGCTGCGCGACGTGCTGCGCTACCGCGTCAGCAAAAAGCCCATGCCGTTTCTGGTCAGCCTGTTCGACCATCTGCGCGAACAGGGCAGCTTCTTGCACGCCGTCATGGGCTCGAAAGGCGACCCCAGCTTCGGCCCACGCGTGCGCGACGCCATATGCACCGAAATCATCCAAACCATCCTGCACGAACGCTACCGCAACGACCCCGCGCCGTTCGTGCAATATTACGTGGCGTTTTACGCCAGCGCATATCTGGGGGTCATCACCCATTGGGTGGAGACGGGCATGAAGGAAAGCTCGCAGGACATGGCGCAAATTGCCCTACGGCTGTTCTTCATCAAACCCGGCGACCCCATCAAACTGTAAGGACGTAAGCAGATCATGAGCGAGAACAACGTGAACGAGAACCTGCACATCGGCATCGACGTGGGATCGACCACGGTGAAGCTGGCTATCCTCGACGATGCGAACCAGATTCGCTATGCCGTGTACCGCCGCCATCACGCCGACGTGCGCGCCACCATCGTGGAGGTGCTTTCCGAGGCGGCGAAGGACTTCGGCGACAAGCGCATGACCATCGCCATCACCGGCTCAGGCGGCCTGCTTCTGGCCCAATGGCTTGGCATCGAATTCGTGCAGGAAGTCATTGCCAGTAAAACCGCTGTTGAGACGTTCATTCCGAAAACCGATGTGGCGATCGAGCTGGGTGGCGAGGACGCGAAGATCATCTACTTCGACAACGGCATCGAGCAGCGCATGAACGGCACGTGCGCCGGCGGCACCGGCGCGTTCATCGACCAGATGGCTGCGCTTTTGAACACCGACGCCGGCGGCCTGAACGAACTGGCGCAGCACGCCACCACCATTTATCCCATTGCCAGCCGCTGCGGCGTGTTCGCGAAAACCGACGTGCAGCCGCTGCTGAACGAGGGCGCGCGCCGCGAGGACATCGCCGCGTCCATTTTCCAGTCCGTGGTTACGCAGACCATTTCCGGCCTGGCGTGCGGGCGTCCCATCCGCGGCTACGTGGCGTTCCTGGGCGGCCCGCTGCAATACCTGCCTGAACTGCGCAAACGCTTCTATGAAACGCTGAGCCTTGACGAAGAGCACCGCATCGTGCCGCAAAACGCCCACCTGTTCGTGGCCGGCGGCTGCGCCATCGCGGGCGCGGCAAGCGAAACGGTGCGCGCCGAACTTTTGTCCGACGTGCTTGACCGTCTGAAGAACCTTGGCGACATCCAGGGCAGCGAAGTTGTGCGCCTGCCCCCGCTGTTCGCCGACCAGGCTGAGCTTGACGAGTTCAATGCGCGCCACGCCTCTGAGCGTGTGCGCCGCGGCGACCTGGCAAGCTATCGCGGCACGGCGTTTCTGGGCATCGACGCCGGTTCCACCACGTTCAAGGCGGCGCTTATCGGCCAAGACGGCGAGCTTTTGTGGACGCACTACGTGTCGAACAAGGGCGACGTGCTGGGGTGCGCGAAGGCGGCCATCGCCAAGCTGTACCGCGAGCTGCCTTGCGACGAGGCGGGTCGCTCGCTGGTGACCATCGGGCATTCCACCGTCACCGGCTACGGCGAGCACCTGCTGCTTGAGGCGCTGCGCGTCGACTCCGGCGAAATCGAGACGGTGGCGCACCTGCGCGGCGCGCAGGAGATGCTGCCGGGCGTGGAGTTCATCTTGGACATCGGTGGCCAGGACATGAAATGCCTGCGCGTGAAAGACGGCGTCATCGACCACATCATGCTCAACGAGGCGTGCTCGTCGGGCTGCGGCAGCTTCATCGAAAGCTTCGCCAGCGGCCTGAATCTGGACGTTTCCGAGTTCGCCAAGACGGCAATCAGCGCGGAAAACCCTGTTGACCTGGGCAGTCGCTGCACTGTGTTCATGAACTCGCGCGTGAAGCAGGCGCAGAAGGAAGGCGCCACCGTCGGCGACATTGCTGCGGGCCTGGCCATTTCCGTCATCAAGAACGCGCTGTTCAAGGTTATCAAGATTCGCGACCCGCACGACGTGGGCAACAAGGTTATCGTGCAGGGTGGCACGTTCCTCAACGACGCCGTGCTGCGCGCGTTCGAGCAGCTTTCGGGCGTCAACGCCGTGCGCCCCGACATCGCCGGCAACATGGGCGCGTTCGGCGCGGCGCTTCTGGCCCGCGACCGCTTCAGCCGCCAGGATTCGCAGGTCAGCGGCCTGCTGTCCCTTGACGCGCTTGAGGCGCTGGCCCCCACGCACAAGACCGTGCGCTGCAAGGCGTGCTCGAACCACTGCCTGCTTACCGTCAACGACTTCGGAAAAGACGAGATCACGGGCAAGCACCACCGCTTCATCACGGGCAACCGCTGCGAGAAGGGCGCCGGAGCGCTTGGCCAGGCAACGCGTGGCGAGAAGGTGCCGAACCTGTTCGAGTACAAGTCGCACCGCCTGTTCGACCACTACACGCCGCTGGCGGAGCAGGACGCGCCGCGCGGCACCGTGGGCATCCCGCGCGCGCTGAACATGTACGAGAACTACCCGTTCTGGTTCACGTTCTTCACGAAGCTGGGCTGGCGCGTGGTGCTGTCCGACCCGTCCACGAAGAAAACCTACGAGGCCGGCATCGAGTCCATGCCGTCGGAGAGCGTGTGCTATCCGGCGAAGCTGTCGCACGGCCATATCATGAACCTGCTGGACAAGCACCCCGACTTCATCTGGTTCCCCTGCAGCAAGTGGGAGCGCCAGGAGGACGAGGGCGCCGGCAATCACTTCAACTGCCCCATCGTGGCCAGCTACGCCGAGGCGCTGCGCCTCAACATCGACGAGCTGCGCACCTCCGATACGCAGTTCCTGAACCCGTGGCTGCCCTACGATAAGAAGGAGCACCTGAAGAAGCGCCTGTTCGTGGAGCTGATCCAGGCGCATCCCGAGCTGTGCGGCAAGGGTGTGGCGGCGCCTACGCAGGCCGAGGTCGATGCCGCGGTGGACGCCGCATGGGCTGAGGACGAGGCGTTCAAGGCCGACATCCGCGAGAAGGGCGCCGAGACGCTGCTGTGGATGGAGAAGACCCACACGCACGGCATCGTGCTGGCGGGCCGCCCGTACCACAACGACCCCGAGATCAACCACGCCATCCCCGAGCTTCTGACCAGCTTCGGCCTGGCGGTGCTCACCGAGGACTCCATCGCGCACCTGGGCACGCTCGAGCGTCCCATCCGCCTGGTGGACCAGTGGATGTACCACACGCGCCTGTATGCCGCGGCGAAGGTGGCATCGGAGCGCAAGGACCTCGACCTCATCCAGCTGAACAGCTTCGGCTGCGGCCTTGACGCGCTGACCACCGACCAGGTGCAGGAGATCTTGGAACAGGCGGGCAAGGTGTACACCGTGCTGAAGATCGACGAGGTGTCCAACCTCGGCGCCGCGCGCATCCGCGTGCGCAGCCTGCTTGCGGCCCTGAAGGACCAGGCCGACGAGGAGGCCGAGGCCCGCGCGGCCGAGCAGGCGCAGAACGCCGCGGGCTGCGGCGCGTGCAGCCTGGACGTGGAGCAGTTGCTGGCAGAGGCCGAGGAGCGTGCGGCGGGCAATACTGCCGGCGGGGCGGATGCCGAGGCCGTGGCCGAAGCGGCGCGCGCCATCAAGCCGCCCGCAAGCTTCACGGAAAAGGCCGCGCCCGAGGTGCAGGCCGAGTTCAAGCAGCGCGACAGCGGCGCCACCACGGAGTTCCCGCGCGCCCAGTTCACGAAGGAGATGCGCGATGCGGGCTACACCATCCTGGCCCCGCAGATGGCGCCGTACCACTTCGAGCTGCTGGTGCCCATCTTCGAGCGCTTCGGCTACAACGTCGAGCTTTTGCCTTCCGTGGACCACGGCGCGGTCGACGCGGGCCTGAAGTACGTGAACAACGACATCTGCTATCCGTCCATCCTGGTCACGGGCCAGATCATGGAAGCGGTCATGTCGGGCAAGTACGACACCGACAAGCTGGCCGTGCTCATCACGCAGACAGGCGGCGGCTGTCGCGCCACGAACTACATCTCGCTTATCCGCAAGGCGCTCAAGTCGGTGGGCCTGTCGCATATCCCGGTCATCGCTATCAGCTTCAAGGACTTGGGCGAGGTGAACCCCGGCTTCTCCATCACGCCGGCCATGCTGTACCAGGCCGTCTCGGCGTTGCAGTACGGCGACCTGCTGATGATGTGCCTGTACCGCACGCGCCCCTACGAGGTGGAGCCCGGCAGCGCGAACGCCCTGTTCGACCATTGGATGGCCGAGTGCAAGCGCCAGCTGAAACGCGGCGTGAAGCGCAGCGAGTTCAAGGAAACGGTGAAGCAGATTGTCGAGGACTTCGACACGCTGCCTTTGCAAGGCGAGGGCACGAAGCCCCGTGTCGGCGTGGTGGGCGAGATCTTGGTGAAGTTCCACCCCACGGCGAACAACCAGATCGTCGACGTTATCGAGCGCGAAGGCTGCGAGGCCGTGGTGCCCGGGCTTATCGAGTTCTTCCTGTTCGGCGCCGCGGGCGGCATCTTCCAGAAAGACCCGCTGGGCCGCTCGGCCAAGGGCGCGTTCGGCAGCAAGATTGCCCTGAAAGTGGTGAAGGCCCTGCGCGCGCCGGTGACGAAGGCGCTCGAGGAGTCTTCGCGCTTCAACCCGCCGGCAAGCATCTACGAGTTGGCCGAATACGCCAGCGAGATTTTGAGCCTGTGCAACTCCATGGGCGAGGGCTGGCTGCTTACCGCCGAGATGGTGGAGCTCATTCGCACGGGCGCGCCGAACGTGGTGTGCACGCAGCCGTTCGCCTGCTTGCCGAACCACGTGGTGGGCAAGGCCGTTATCAAGGAGTTGCGTCGCCGCTATCCGGAAAGCAATATCGTGGCCGTCGACTACGACCCGGGCGCGTCGGAGGTTAACCAGCTCAATCGCATCAAGCTTATGATTGCGGTGGCGAAGAGCAACCTGGCCGACAAGGAAGCCGAGGCCCGCGCCGCCCGCACGGTGGCAGCAACCCCGGCGGCCGAAGAAGCCGGCAAGCTCGACGTACAGGAAACGCGAGCTTAAGGGTTCGCGAGCCGCACCGTGGGGTCGAGCGAAGGCATTTTTGGTTGTATCGTAGGGCCGAGCGAAAGCTCGGCCCATTCAAAAGAGCGCGAAGCGCGACACCATCTTCTCCATCATCTTCGTGAAGGGAACGTTCATGTCCGGAAAGCTGATCATATGCCCGACGCCCATCGGCAACCTTGGCGATATGCCGCAGCGGGCGCTTGACGCGCTGAGCTCGGCCGATGTCGTGTGCGCGGAGGACACGCGCGTCACAGGCAAGCTGTTGGCGGCGTTCGGCATCGAAAAGCGCCTGGAGCGTCTGGACGAGGCGATGATCGGCTCGCGCGCCGAAGGCGTCGTTGCGCGCGTGCTGGCCGGCGAGATCATCGCCTACTGCAGCGACGCCGGCATGCCGGGCGTGTCCGACCCGGGGCTGCGCCTGGTGCGCGCGTGTCGCGAGGCGGGCGCCCCCGTCGAGGTGTTGCCGGGCCCCACGGCCACGGCCACGGCTTATGTGGCCAGCGGCTGCACGAACCCGCGCTTCTATTTCGGCGGCTTTTTCCCGCGCAAGGCCGGCGACCAAAAGGCGGCGCTTGATGCGGTGCGCACGCTTGACGCGGCGCTCATCTTCTATGAAAGCCCGAACCGCGTGGCTGCAACGCTTGACGTGCTGGCGAAAGCGTTTCCCCTGCGCGAAGCGGCGGTGTGCCGCGAGCTGACGAAGCTCCACGAGGAAGTGGTGCGCGCAACGTTGCCCGCGCTAGCCGCCGAGTTTGCCGCTCGCGCAGCCGGGCCGGGCATCAAAGGCGAGATCGTGCTGGTCATCGACGGGCCGAACGAGGCCGAGGGCCAGGCGGCCCAAGAAAGCGCCGAAGACGCCGCGCGCACGCGTGCCCAGCAGCTGAAAGGCGAAGGCCTTCGCAACAAAGACATCGCGAAAACGCTGGCGGCCGAGTTCGGCTTGCCGCGCAACGTTGCGTACGATATCGCGTTGGAAGCGTAAGCGGCATGGCATATCGCAACGCATCGGGGCTGGTGCGCACGCGTCGCGTTGACCCAAGCGAGCTGACGCGCGGCGGGGAAGCGGGGCGCGCGGGCGGCAGCAAGCCCCGCTTGGCGCGCAAGCCGCATCCGGTTCGCGTGCGGGCGCCTCGCGCAGCGGGTCGGCGGGCTCCCAGCCACGTTCCTCGCGCTCGTCGGTGCCGCCCGAGGTGTTCTTCGTCGACGACATTGAAATCCACCTGCAGCACAAACGCGTGAAGAACCTCAATCTGCGTATTGCCCGCGACGGCGACCACGTGGAAGTTTCCGCGCCCACATGGATGACGAAGGCCGATGTGGTGGACTTCGTGCGCCGCAAGCGCGACTGGATTGAAACGCAGATGGCGCGCGTGGCGGCAACGCCCATGGCCCGCGCTTCGCAGGCGTCGCCCGCCGAGGTGGCGCGGTGGCGCGCGGTGGTGCAAGCATGCGTTCCCGCGCTCATTGCCGCATGGGAACCCATCATGGGCGTGAAGGTCGGCTCGCTTGCGTATCGCAACATGACAAGCCGCTGGGGCAGCTGCCAGCCGTCCACCGGCCGCATCTGCATCAACGTGCGCCTGGCTCTCTATCCTCCCGATTGCCTGGAGTACGTGGTGGTGCACGAGCTATGCCATCTGCTTGAACGCGGCCACGGCCCCCGGTTTCACCAGCTCATGGACCATTTCATGCCCGACTGGAAACAGCGCCGCGACAAATTGCGGTAAGGGAAAGCCCCCCGGTTTCGTCAAGATAACGTACCCGCGGGCTTTTCGTCGTTCACGCCGCGACATTTCCGCAGTTTAGAAACGAGGGGCAAGGGGATGGTGGGCCCGCTCTGCGACTTTCTTGGAAAAGCGCAACAAACCCCGGAAAACAGCGGGCTTCATGCAAAAGAAAACCCGGCCGAAGCCGGGTTGTTCGTTAAATCATGTTCATCTGCGCCAGCGTGGCGCTGTACCAGTGCTCCCAATTCGGCGGGCAGTACTTCTTGGCGGCCTCTACGGAAATGGTGTAGCCATAGCCACGGGCAAGGCCGGCAACGTGGGTGCGAATGGCGTCATCCCAGTTGTCCCAGCTGGCCGAACCCCAGCCCCAGGCGTTGCAGCTGTTGAAACAGTACAGGCCCTTGGAGCTTTCCGTGTTCGAGATAGCGGGCGACCAGCGCGGGTCAACGCCGTAATCCCAGGCGGCCTCGGCGAACGTTTCGCCCGTGCCCGCCATGGGCGAGCCGGCAAGGTAGGCGTTGATGCGGCCAGCCCACTGCGCTACGAATGCGTCGCGGTCGCTTGTCCAGTCGGCGCCATCGTTGCTGGGCGCATCAACGGTGCCCGAGGAGCTTTCGCCGGTGCCAGCGGACTCTTGCGAATTGCTTGCGGAATCAGTTGCGGCATCGTCGGCTTTTCCTGCTTCTTCCGTTTGCGCGGCCTGCTCGGCTGCTGCCTGTGCTTCTGCAGCCTTTGCTGCCTCTTCAGCTTGACGCGCGGCTTCCTCTTGCGCTTTGCGTTGGGCTTCCTGACGTGCTTCCTGCGCGGCGGCAAGCGCTTGCTCGGCGTTGGCGGCCTCGGTGTCGGCGTCCTTCTTCGCTTGCGACAGGCTGCGACGCGTCTGGTCAAGCTCGTCCTTCATCTCCTGAAGGCGCTCGATCTCGGACTGGTTGCTGCTGAAGATGTGAGACACGTATTCGAACGACGTAAAGAAGTCGACGATGTTTTCAGAGCTGAGCACCATCTCCAAAAGGCCGGGAGTGGAAGCTTGCGCCTTGTACAGCTTTACGGCGGCGGCGGAACTGCGTTCCTGCTGCTCGGGAAGCGTTTCCTCGATTTCGGAGATGCGATGCTCGTTGTCGGCAATTTGCTGGTTCAGCTGGTCGATGCGGTCCATGGCCTGGTCGTATTCGGCCGCTGTGCGCTCGACCTCTTGTTGTGCGGCATTTGCCTGCACGTTGATGTCGATATCCTCGGCCCAGGCAGCTTGCCCCGAAAGACCCGCTGCCGGCACGCCGCCGAATGCCAGCGTTGCGCTTAAGGCAAGGGCAAGGGGCGTGCAAAGGCGAGGGCGGTTGCTCGGGTTCGTTTGTGGTTTGTTAGAAAACATCCGCCATCCTTTGGTTTATAACAATCTCCGTCATTATACCGGCAGGTTGTGTGCAAAAGATGCGTGCCATTAAACCCGCACAAGTGTCCGAATGTGCCTGCGCGGGGGCTCGGCTTCGACCGACTTACATTCTTCTGCTTGACTAGCCGCGGCGGTTGTTCATCGCTGCCGTAGGACTTTTGGGAAAAGCGGCGCTACATGCTCTTGTGCGCTAGTCCTTCGGTCGCCCGATGGTCCGTTGGGCAGCGGGTGCTTGGCGGGAGCGCTTTTCGCACTTGCCTTGCGGCCCGGTTTCCCCGTGTTGCCCCCGTGTGCCCGCCGCTGCCTCCGCGCGGCCCGGCGTTTTCGCGTGGTACAATCAGGGGCACTGCGAAAACCCAGGTTGGCGGGGCATCATTCGCCCGACTGCGGCCGCGAGCAAAAGGAAGCACCATGTCAAAGGGAACTTACTCGTTCACCACGCCTATTTATTACGTGAACGCCGAGCCGCATCTGGGCACGGCCTACACCACCGTCGCCGCCGATACCGTCGCGCTCTACCAGCGCATGAACGGCTACGACGTGGCGTTCGTCACGGGCATGGACGAGCATGGCCAGAAAGTGGCCGATACCGCCGCATCGAAGGGCATGACCCCGCAGGCTTGGTGCGATTCCATGGAGCCGGCGTTCCGCAACGTGTGGGATCTGCTCGACATCACCTACACCGATTTCGTGCGTACCACCCAGCCGCGCCACGCGCGCACCGTGCAGAAGTTCTGGCAGGACCTTTACGACAAGGGTTGGTGCTACAAGGGCAGCTACGAGGGCTGGTACTGCGTGCACGAGGAAACGTACTACGCCGAGTCCGACCTGGAGAAAAACGAGGACGGCGAGCTGGTCTGCCCCGACTGCCATCGCCCGGTGCAGAAGGCCGGCGGCGAGGAGAACTGGTTCTTCAAGCTGTCCGAGTTCCAGGAGCCGCTGCTGAAGTTCTACGAGGAGCACCCCGACTTCATCCGCCCCGAAACGCGTAAAAACGAGGTGGTCACGTTTGTGAAAAGCGGTCTGAAGGACCTGTCCATCAGCCGTTCCACGTTCGACTGGGGCGTGCCGCTGCCGTTTGACGAGGGCCACGTGGCCTACGTGTGGGCCGACGCGCTTTTGGCCTACCTCACGGGTATCGGCTACGGCGACGAGCAGCGCGCCGGCGAGTTCGAGCAGCGTTGGCCCATGCAGTACCACTTCGTGGGCAAGGACATCACGCGCTTCCACTGCGTCATCTGGCCGGCCATGCTCATGGCCGCCGGCCTGCCCATCACGCACACGGTGTTCGGCCACGGCTTCTTGCTTACGAAGGGCGAGAAGATGTCGAAGTCGAAGGGCAACGGCATGAAGCCCGCCGACCTGGTGAAGATCTTCGGCGTGGACGCGTATCGCTACTACTTTATGTCCGACGTGCAGTTCGGCCATGACGGCAACATCTCCATGGAGCGCATGGTGCAGGTCTACAACGCCGATTTGGCCAACACCTGGGGCAACCTGTGCAGCCGCGTGTTCAACATGACGAAGAAGTACTTCGACGGCAAGGTTCCCGCCGTGCCGGTCGACGCTGCCGAGCGCGTGGCGAACCCCATGCTGCCCATCGTCGAGCAGCTGTACGCGAAGTACGACGCCTGCCTGTCCGAGGTCGACTTCACCGGTGCCGCCGCGGCGGTGCAGGAGCTGGCCGGCCGCGTGAACCTGTACGTCGAGGAAAGCGCGCCGTGGAATCTGGCGAAAAGCGAGGAAACGGCCGGCGACCTGGCCGCTGTCATCTACAACGCGCTTGAGGCCATCCGCATCATCGCGCTGTACATGGCTCCGTTCATGCCGAACACGTCCAACGAGGTGTTCGATCGCCTCAGCCTGGGCAAGGTTACCGACGTAGTGGACATCGAGGCCGCCACGAAGTGGGGCCAGCTGCCCGCCGGCAACGCCGTCACCGTCGGCGACCCGCTGTTCCCGCGCCTGAACATGGACGAGATCGACGTCAACGCCGAATAACTGGACGTACGAAGCGGGGCAAAGGGAACTTCCTTTTGCCCCGCTTTTTTGGAACGAGACGCGGTTTGTCCGCGCCGTCTCGGCAAAATGGGACAAGGGGACAGTCCCTTTGTCCCATTTGAGCTTGAACCTGACAAGGGGACAGGTGCCTTGTCAGGTTCGTTTTACCAAGGGAATGTGAATGACCGAAGAGCAAGAACAACCCGTATTTCTCGACGCGCTGTTTCGCCAGAAGCGCAAGCACGGCAAGTTTCGCCTGGTAGAGCCGCCGCGGCTTGAGGGCGCGGTGGCCGATACGCACGCGCACGTGCATCTGTTGGCCGATCCGGCGCTTGAGTTCGCGCGCTGCGCGGTGTGGGGCGTCGACTTCGTGTGCGACATCATCGACGTGCAGGAAGATGCGCCTGAGGTGTTCGATCGCTTCGATGGCTGGTATGTCGAAGCGGCCGAGCGTTTGCCGCAGGTAGTCGAATGCACGCGCGAGGTGCTGGCGGCTGGTGGCGATGCGGTAACGCATCTGCCCGATGGCGCGCTGCCGGCGGCGTTCGTGCTGCCCGAGGGGGCCGCCGCGCGTCCGCTGCCGCGGCTACGCCTGGCGTGCGGCGTGCATCCGCACAACGCGAAGTTCTACGACGACGCCATGGAGGCGCGCCTTGTTGCGCGTTTGGCCGATCCGCGCGTGTGCGCCGTGGGCGAGATCGGGCTGGACTACCATTACGATCTGTCGCCGCGCGAAGATCAGCGGCAGGCGTTTCGCCGTCAGATTCGCCTGGCGCATGAAACGGGCTTGCCGGTGGCGTTGCATGTGCGCGAGGCGCACGACGAGGCGTTCGCCATGTTGCACGAAGAGGGTTTCCCGGCGGCAGGCACGCTGCTGCACTGCTTCGATTTGGATTGGGGAACGCTGGAACCCTGGGTTGAACAGGGGTGCTACGTTGCGCTGGGCGGCGCGCTCACGTTCAAGCGCTGCCAGGATACGCGCGATGCGGTGGCGCGCACGCCGCGCAACCTGCTGCTTACCGAAACCGATTCCCCGTACATGACGCCTGAGCCTATGCGCGGCGTGCCGTGCGGGCCGGCGCACACGGTGTTCACCGCTGCGTGCATGGCTGAAGTGCTAGGGTGTGAAAGCGCCGCCGCCCGGGCCGAATTGCTGGCGCAGCTGCGCGAAAACGCTCGCGCGTTGCTTGACCGTCCGCCCACCGCTTGGCAGCAAGCCCATGCGCCCGCTGCCGTAAACGAAAGGAATTGCGAATGAAACGCCTGATTATTGTCGGGTCGCCTCGCGTCGAGGGCCGCAGCGGCGCGCTGGCGGACCTGCTGTTCGAAAGCTGCATCGAAGAATGCCCGGAAGACGAGGTGTTCCTGGCGCCGGTGTCCACGCTGGAAGTGGCCGGGTGCAATGCTTGCGATTGGTGCAAACGTGGTTCCGCTGTTCTGCCGAACGGCGGAGATGCCGACGTTGCGGCCACCTGTGGCAGCGCATCCCGCGGCGAAGCCGGAGACTTGCGTACCGAAGTACGCGGCGCCTCCGTCTTCCCCACGGGCTGCACTGCCACAGGCGCCCTCACTGACTCTCCCAATTCCCTGAGTGATGGGGACCCCAACGACGCCAATCGTCGGTGCGTTATCCGCGACGACATGGACGACATCTATCCGCTGCTTGAGGACGCCGACGAGCTTATTGTGGTGGCGCCCGTGTACTTTGCGGGCCCGTCGTCGCAGCTCAAGGCTGTGCTCGACCGGTTCCAGCCGTATTTCTGGACGCGCCAGCGCGCGCGGCGGCGCCCCTGCACGCTGCACGTGGTGGGCGAGGGCGGCGATCCGCACGGCTTCGACCCGCTAGTGGGCACGGTTCGCTCGGCAGCTGCTGTGGCGGGCTTCCGTCTGGAGCGCGTGCTTGACTGGGTAGGCAAGATCGACGAGTCGGGCGAAATCGTAGCCGAAGCGGACGAATATCCCATCAGCGGCCCTGTTGTGCGCGCGTTCGCCGGCGGCGCATCTGCGGCGGCGGTCGAGCCTGTGGAAGCGCCGGCCGAGCAGCCGGCTGCGCCCGCCGAAAGCGCGCCTGAAGCGTTCGCGGAGAACGACTTCGCTGCCCAACTTGCTTCCCAGGCTGCGCGCAGACAGCAACGTGCGCGCCTTGACCTGGGCGAAAACGGTTCCGAGCGCCAGGTCATCAAGCTTGACGAAGAAGGCCGTCGCGTTGATGCGGCTCAGCACGGGCGCAAGCGCTCCGCGCAAAAGAAGCACGCGAACGCTAAGCGCGGCACAAACGGCGTGCAGCAGGCCAAACACGACAACCCGCACGCGCAAAAGGGCAAAGGCGGCGGCAAGGCTGGCGGCGCGAAAGGCGGCAATGCTAACCGCGGCGGAAAGCAGGGGAAGCGCCGTGGGTAGCCTGTCGACACTTGCGAGTCTTGCCGCCACGCGCGAGGTGCTGGCCGACCACGGCCTGACGGCAAAGTATTCGCTGGGGCAAAACTTCCTGGTCAACGATACCATTGTGCAGAAAATCGTCGCGCTTGCCGAGCTTGACGGCGCCGATCGCGTGTTGGAAATCGGTCCGGGCATCGGCACGCTTACCATGGCGCTGCTGAAAGGCGCCGCGCATGTCACGTCCATTGAGCGCGATGCCGATTTGCCGGCCGTGCTCGAAGAAACGCTGGCGCCGTGGTGGGACAAGTTCACGCTTATCCAGAAAGACGCGCTTGACCTGCAGCTTTCCGACCTGAATGCGCAGGCTATGCCAACGAAGCTTGTGGCGAACCTGCCGTATGCCGTGGCAGCCACAGTGGTGCTCGACTACTTCCAGCGCATTGATTCGCTTCAATCTGCAACGGTGATGGTGCAAAAAGAGGTGGCGGACCGCATGGCGGCCGAGCCCGGCACGAAGAACTACGGGGCGTACACGGTGAAGCTGCGCCTGTACGCGCAGCCCGCTGGCCGTTTTCCCGTCAGTCCGAACAACTTCTTTCCGCCGCCGCGCGTGGACAGCGCCGTTATCCGCCTGAATCGCCGTCCCGTGACGGATGCTTCCGGAGCGCCGCTTGATGCAAATGTGGTGCGCGCGGCATGCACTATGGCCGATGCGGCATTCGCCAGCCGCCGCAAAACGCTTTCGAATTCTTGCAAAACGTACTTTGCCGGCCGCGGCGCGCAAGGTGGGGCGGTGGCGCAGCATTTGCCGGAGCTGTTCGAGCGCGCGTCAATCGACCCGAAACGGCGCGGCGAAACGCTGTCGCTTGCGGAGTTCGTGCAGCTGGGGCAGGAGTTGCTTGCGGTGCAGGCACAGCTTGGCCAATAACGTTTTCATGCACCGATAAGGCCGGCGCTTGTCGGCCAAATATCACAGAACGGCCCAGCGGATGTGGCCGTTCTGTGATAACTGCTATAAAAATGGGTGCAAAAGATGGAGAAGTAAGCTTGCATTGACCCGCATGATATAATTGTGAACTGTTATCTGTGTGTTATGCGGGAAAGAGCTACTATGGATTTAGCGAAGCAAGCAAAAATCGTCGACTCCATTCATGATACGTTACATGACTTCGTCGGTCAACGCCTGAAGGTTCGCGCGAACATGGGTCGTTCCAAGATCGTCGAAAGCGAAGGCATTTTGATGCAGGTGCATCCGCAGCTGTTCATCATGGAAGTCGACCGCAAGCGCGGCCGCACGGCGCGTCAGTCCTACCAGTACGTCGACGTTTTGACGGGTATGGTGGAGCTGTCGCAGAACGGTGAGCCGCTGTTCGAGCCGTTCATCCCCGAGGGGGATGAGCCGGGCGTGGACATGTCCATGCTTGAGGAAAAGGTGCTTTCCTAGGCGCTTTCGAAATTGCAAGAAACGGGGGCCGGTGCGGCCCCTGTTTTGCGTATGGGCGCGCTGTGGCATGAAACATGGACATTTTGCGAATGCTGCGCAAGAACTGTTTGACAAAGCAAGGGCGAACGAGGAAAATGCTTTCTCGCGCAAAGCGCAATACCCATGGGGATGTAGCTCAGCTGGGAGAGCATCACGTTCGCAACGTGGGGGTCGTGGGTTCGAATCCCATCATCTCCACCATGGAAACTTCGGAGCCGTCAGTTTTCTGGCGGCTCTTTTTTATGTCGGAGGCCAAAAGGGTTCACGCCGGAAGGCGGGAGCTCGTCGGAAGCGCGGGGACCGTCGATTTGCCGGGCTTTTCGCAAAGGCCGCTCATTATCGAAGGAGAAACATGGCAGGCCTGAAAGCAGTGCTGTTCGACAACGATGGAACGTTGGTCGATTCGCATGATCTTATCCTTGCGAGTTTTCGCTATGCGGGGCCGGCGGTGCTTGGCCGGCAGCTCAGCGATGAAGAGTACCTGCAAAAGGTTGGGCAGCCGCTTTCGGTACAGGTGCGTGATTTCACCGATGACCCGCAGTTGCAGGAGCGGTTCTGCGAGGCGTACCGCGCGCATAACAAAACGGTGCACGACCAGATGATCAAGGCGTTTCCCGGCACCGTCGAAGCGCTGGCGAAGCTGGCGTCGGCGGGCTTGAATCTGGGCGTGGTCACGTCGAAGCGCCATGAGGTAGCGTGGCACGGGCTTGAGGTGGTCGGCGCGGCGCAGTACCTGGATTGCTGCGTGGGGTGGGACGACGTCGAGCGTCCCAAGCCCGATCCGCAGCCGGTGCAGCGCGGCTGCGAAATACTCGGCTTCGCGCCAGCTGAGTGCCTGTACGTGGGCGATGCTCCGTTCGATTTGCAGGCCGGGAATGCGGCCGGCACGAAAGCAGCGGCCGTGACCTGGGGCATGTTCGACGAAGCGCGGCTTGCGGCCGAAAATCCCACGTTCGTGGCGCATACGTGGGACGAACTTGTGAAGGGCGTTTTGGGGCTTCGCTAACGGAATCGATGCGCCGTACGGCCTTTTCGCGAGGCATTTCGGCGGCGGTAAAGACGCTACGGTGGCTCGGGTGAGTCTTGTTTGCAAGCGTTGATGGACCATCGGCGCGCCATGCTGCAGACAGAGCAGTGGTAACGTTTCGCGCTTGCGGTAATCGTGCGAAGGGCGCGCGGCGGCTTTCGCGGCGCGGTATACTTGCTGCACAACGAAATGGACAGTTCGAAAACCTCCTGTCGGTAAACAAAACTAGGTACCTTTGCTTGCTTTCGCAGCGGGAGCTGCCGGTGCTGCGTCTTGTGCGGCTGGGCATGGCTCGCGCGGGCGGACGCGGTTTCTGCGGCGCGGCGAATGCGGTGTTTGCGCGCATCGTGGCAGGTAACGCGCGATACAAGGGCCTTTTCCGACGGCGGTTTTCGCTTTACGGGAAAGGCTTTTGCTATGTATGGCTTGAAAACGGAGAGCAGCTTCGATGCAGCTCATTTTCTGACGGATTATCACGGCAAGTGCGAGAACCTGCACGGCCACCGTTGGCGCGTGGTGGCGTATCTGGAGCAGGCGGAGCTGCAAACCGAGGGTACGCACAAGGACATGGTCATCGATTTCGCCGAGTTCAAGCGTGCGCTGCGCGATTTGACCGAGGAGCTTGACCATTCGTTCGTGGTGGAAGAGGGTTCGCTTATGCCCGAAACGCTTGAATGCCTGCACAAAGAGGGCTTCACGCTTTCCATGATGCCGTTCCGCACCACGGCGGAGAATCTGGCGCGCTATTTCTTCGACAAGCTGGCCGCCAAGGGCTTCCCGGTGTCGCAGGTTGACGTGTACGAAACCCCGAACAACTGCGCGATTTACCGTGCCTAGCAGGGAAAACAACGTGCAACCTGCGGTTTGCGAGCCGCGCGGCGGCGCGCGTCAAGCCAAGCAGGCGGCAGTGTGTGCCGGTGCTTCTTCGCCCGATGCGAGCGAAGCGTCTGCACTGCTTGGCGGCAACGGCGCCGAGGCGGGCTGCGCCGCCATGCCGGTGGTGGAGAAATTCATCAGCATCAACGGCGAAGGGCGCTGCGCGGGCAAGCTGGCGGCGTTCATTCGCTTTGCGGGCTGCAACTTGCGCTGCTCGTATTGCGACACGATGTGGGCGAACGAGCCGGGTGCTGCCGTGCAATCGGAAACGGTTGCGGCGCTGGTGGCGTGGGTGCGCGAAACGGGCGTGGAGTGCGTGACGCTGACCGGTGGCGAGCCGGTGCTGCAACCGCATCTTGCGCAGCTGGTGCGCGTGCTGTGCGGCGAAGCGGGCCCGACCGGGCATGGCTTGCGCGTGGAAGTTGAAACGAACGGGGCCGCTGACCTGGCAGAACTTGCCAATTTGCGGCAGCAGCTTCGCGGCGTGGCGCCCGGTGCGCTCACGTTTACCGTGGACTGGAAGCTGCCTTCAAGCGGTATGGAGGCGCGCATGCTGCCCACCAATTTCGCGCTGCTTGATGCGCGCGATGCCGTGAAATTCGTGTGCGCCGAAAGCGATCTGCCGCGCGTGCTTGAAGTTGCGCGGCAGCTTGACCTGCCCGGGCGCGTTCCGGTGTACCTCAGCCCGTGCTTCGGGCGCATCGAGCCGGCGCGCATCGTCGAGTTCATGCAGGAAAACGGCATGATATGGGCAACGGCTCAGCTGCAGTTGCACAAGATCATCTGGCCTAACGTTGAGAGGGGCGTGTAGCAGGCATGAAAGAATCCAACAAAGTGTTCCCGTCGTTGGCGCAAGCCGCGGCTGCGGTTCGCGAAGGCGCCTTTGGAACGGCAGCTGTCGGCGAAGAGTCGCACAACGCTACGGCCGCGTCCGGCACTGCGGCGAACGAGAGCCCCCGTTCGTTCGGGTCGTTCGCTGCTGCGGCAGCGGCGCACAAGGCGGCCGGCCCGCAGCTGGGAGCGTCGCAAGAGGGGCAAAAGGCGCTGGTGCTATGCAGCGGCGGCGTGGATTCCACCACGCTTCTGGCCATGGCGGTTGAGCGTTATGGCGCCGAAAACGTGTTCGCGCTGAGCATCTCGTATGGCCAACGCCACGAGAAAGAGATTGAAAGCGCGAAGGCCGTTGCGACGTATTACGGCGTTGAGCAGCGGTTTTTGGATCTGTCGGCCATTTTTGCCGACAGCAACTGCAGCCTGCTTGCGCACTCCACCGACCAGGTTCCCGAGGAAAGCTATGCCGAGCAGCTTGACGAAAGCAACGGCGCGCCAGTCAGCACGTACGTGCCGTTTCGCAACGGGCTGTTCCTGTCGTCGGCCGCGTCCATGGCGCTGTCGCTGGGCGCAAGCGTGCTGTATTACGGTGCGCACCACGACGACTGGGCGGGCAACGCGTACCCCGACTGCTCGCTGGAGTTCGTGTACGCCATGAACCTTGCCATCATGGAGGGCACGGGCGGCGAGCTGCGTATGGAGGCGCCGTTTGTGGAATGGTCGAAGGCCGATATCGTGAAACGCGGCCTTGAGCTGGGCGTTCCCTATGAACTGACATGGAGCTGCTACGAGGGAGGCAACTACCCGTGCGGCGCATGCGGCACATGCATCGATCGCAATCGCGCGTTCGAGCTGAACGGCGTGCGCGACCCGCTGCTTGATGCGCTTGACGCGCAGCGCGCGCAAGCGGGCGAATAGGGCTTGGCGCTGCGGCCTTGCCGAGCAATTAGGCCGCAGTACCTTCGGGTAAATGTAGCTGCAGCAACTGCGGGGCCTCTTGGCGGTAGAAGATATCGAAGCTGCCTGCTTCTTCTCAAGGTCATCTCATTTGCTGATAAAACGATATGCGCGTAACGTATCCACGCTTGAAAGGAATCTTATGACGAACGAAAAACCTACGCGCGAAGGCGCTGACGACCTGTCGCTTTTGGGCAACCAGGGCGTGCGATATCCGCAAACGTACGACCCCAGCGTGCTTGAGACGTTCGAGAACAAGCACCCGGGCAACGATTACTTCGTGAAGTTCAACTGTCCGGAATTCACGGCGTTGTGCCCGATCACCGGCCAGCCCGACTTCGCCACCATCTACATCTCGTACGTGCCGAACATCCGCATGGTGGAAAGCAAAAGCCTGAAGCTGTACCTGTTCAGCTTCCGCAACCATGGGGACTTCCATGAGGATTGCGTCAACGTCATCATGAAGGACCTCATTGCGCTGATGGACCCGAAGTACATCGAGGTGTGGGGCAAGTTCCTGCCGCGTGGCGGCATTTCCATCGACCCGTACTGCAACTACGGCAAGCCCGGCACGCGCTGGGAGCAGGTTGCGTGGGACCGCCTGGCGAACCACGATTTGCATCCGGAAGCGGTGAACAACCGCTAGGGAAGCGCATGAGGAAATCAACGTACATACGTATGACGAATGCGCTGCGGGCGCGGCCGGCTGCGACACGTGCGGTTGTGCTGGCGAACAAGGCCATCACGAATGCCGTGTATGTGGCGTATCCGTGCTTGCTCGCATGGCTTGCTGCGTGGCAGATTGCGTTTGGCTGGCCGGCAAAGCCGCTGCTGTGCGCGCTGCTGGTGCCAGGCGTATCGTTCGTGCTGGTCACCGCCTTGCGTAAAGCTATCAACGCGCCGCGTCCCTACGAAGTGTTCGATGCGGCGCCCGTCATCGCGAAAGATACGCAGGGCAATTCGTTTCCCAGCAGGCACACGTTCAGCATCTTCGTGATAGCCATGACGTTTTGCGTGTGGTGCCCGCTTGCGTGGGCAGGGCCGGCCATGCTGGTGGCGGGCGTTGCGCTTGCCGTCATTCGCGTGGTGTCGGGCGTACATTTTCCGCGCGATGTGGTTGCCGGCGCTGTGCTGGGCATTGCGCTGGGTGCGGTTGGGTTCTTGCTGTAGCAACCACTTTCGCGCAGGTTTTGGAAACGCGACTGCCCGGGTATTGGCTGCGTCTGGTCGCTCGTGGTGCCTCGGCTGCTGGCTGCTCCGGTCTAGCTAAATTGCCTGCGGTGTCGCGGGTTCGTTAAACGGCGGCGTCTCCGGCCTTCGCTCTTTTCCTCTTGCAGTCCTGGTCAAACGGCTCGCAAATACAAGAAAGCCCGCTCAATGGGGAGTTGAGCGGGCTTTTGCTTGGCTGCCAAAGGCCAAGCTTGCGCAGCCAAGGAAACATGCAGAGCACGTCAGCGCGGCGATTCGCCTTCGCGCTTGTTGAGGGGTAGGCTACTTGATGGCTTCGAAGCCGGCGGCCAGGTCGGCGATGATGTCGTCGATGTTCTCGGTGCCGATGGACAGGCGCACGGTGGTGGGCTTGATGCCGGCGGCCAGCAGCTCCTCTTCGGTCAGCTGGGAGTGCGTGGTGGAAGCCGGGTGGATGACCAGGGACTTCACGTCAGCAACGTTGGCCAGCAGGCTGAATAGGCTCAGGCTTTCAGTGAACTTGCGGGCATCGTCGGCCGTGCCCTTCACATCGAACGTGAAGATGGAGCCGGCGCCATTGGGATAGTACTGTTCGTACAGCTCCTTGGCGCGGCCGGTGGCCAGCGACGGGTGGTTCACGGAAGCAACCTGCGGGTGGTTGTTCAGGAACTCGACAACCTTCAGCGCGTTCTCCACGTGGCGATCGACGCGCAGGGACAGCGTTTCAAGGCCGAGCAGCAGCAGCCAGGCGTTGAACGGCGAAAGCGTTGCGCCCTGGTCGCGCAGCAGCGTGGCGCGGGCCTTCGTGATGTAGGCAGCCTCGCCGGCGGCTTCGGTGAACACCACGCCGTGATAGCTGGGGTTGGGCTTGGCAACGCCGGGGAATTTATCGGCGTTGGCGGCCCAGTCGAACTTGCCGGCGTCGGTGATCACGCCGCCCATGGCCGTGCCGTGGCCGCCGATGAACTTCGTAGCGGAATGCACGACGACGTCGGCACCGTGCTCGATGGGGCGCAGCAGGTAGGGCGTGGAGAAGGTGGCGTCAACGATAAGCGGCACGTTGTGACGATGCGCGATGTCGGCCCAAGCCTCAAGGTCAAGCACGTCGGAGTTGGGGTTGCCCAGCGTTTCGGCGTACAACAGCTTCGTGTTGTCCTGGATGGCGGCCTCGACGGCGTCCAGGTCGGCGGGGTTGACGAACGTGGTGGAAAGGCCCTGATCAGCCAGCGTGTGCTCGAACAGGTTCAGCGTGCCGCCGTACAGGTTCGTGGAGGACACGATGTGGTCGCCGGCCGTGGCGATGTTCTGCACGGCGATGGTGATGGCAGCAGAACCGGTGGCAACGCCCAGGGACCCAACGCCTCCCTCAAGCGCGGCAACGCGCTCTTCGAAGATGCTGACGGTGGGGTTGGTCAGGCGGCTGTAGATGTTGCCGGGCTCGGTCAGGCCGAAGCGGCCGGCAGCGGTGGCGGCGTCCTTGAACACGTAGGACGACGTCAGGTAGATCGGCACGGCGCGGGAATCAGTGGCTGGATCGGGCTGCTCCTGGCCGGCGTGGACCTGCAGGGTTTCAAAGGCGTACTTCGCTTTCTCAGACATTTCGTTATCTCCTAAACCGATGACTATTGCTTTCTTGTTTTTGTATAACGTGATGACGGATGTTAGTTATACCGAAGCAAAGGAAGTGGGTCAATAGGGATATAGGAGATTCCGCGCGCCGGGTATTTCGAATTATCGATACCCGGCGCGCGTGATGAGCGATAAGCCTAGCAAAATTATAGGTCTTACGGGCGAAAAGAGATTTTGACCAGGGAAAACGGCAAATGTTACGATGTGCTCTTTGTGATAGCGTTGTGCTGCGTCCGCACGAAGGAGTTGCTGCGGGGCAGTGCGAATGATGCCAAGCACGGTTACGCTCTTCGGTAACTAATTTCGGGAAACGCCGCCAAACGTGCGGCGGTGTTGCCGTACTTACGCGAATTTCACCACGCACAGCACCACAAAGCCCGCAACAACGATTGCCGCAGCGGGGCGCATGACGCGGATGGGCACTTTTGCCAGCGCCTTTTGGCACAGCGGGTAGATGACCCACGTGTACAGCATGGCCACGACGCCCAGGCAGATGTCGTTCACGATCCACGCCTGGCCCAAAATGTTGCCGGGCAGTTGCGAGTTGTCCCACAGCGGGTAGTTGCCCGCGGCATCGGGCTGGTTGAGCAGAAAGCCCATGGCAAGCTCCATAGCCATGCACACCAGCACGGTGATGACGAAGAATTCCAGTGCGGCGCCCCACATGGTTTTGCGACGTTTTGCCAGCTGGATGCGTAGCGGCACCAGGGCGATGGCGCACACCAGCACGCCGATGCCGTATACCATGAACGGATGCAGGGGGTTGTCTCACACCAGCGAATCGGCGTCCACGATGCCGAAGATATTCATGAAGCTGCAGTAAAGGATTTCCATCCAATGGCCCGCCATGCTGAAGAAGCAGAAGTAAATGGCCTGGTTGCGCCAAAGTGTTACAATCGGTTAAGTTTCAGAAGTTATGAGGAGGAAGCTATGGTCGCAACCGTGATTATCTGCATAGCAATCGTTGTCGCTGGCTTTTTTGCTGGACGGCAGGCTATCCGCACGTTTTCCGGCGATGGGTCGTGCTGCGGCAAGAAAAGCGCGAAGAAGGCCCGTCGCGTGCACGTGACTGATACCGACGAGGCGAACTATCCGTACACCACCGATGTGCCCGTTGGCGGCATGACTTGCGAAAAGTGCGTGGCTGCCGTGGAAAATGCACTGAACGGCATCGATGGCGTGTGGGCGCGCGTCAACCTTGCGGAAAAGAACGCCCACGTGCTGTCCAAGCAGCCGCTTGACATGGGGCGCGCGAAAGACGTTTTGCGCGATGCCGGCTACTACGTGATACAGCGATAAGAGACGCGGCGGGAAATCGAAATAGCGGCTAGACCAGCGCTTTGCAAGTGGTCTAGCCGCCGCTGCGTTATGCCAGTTGAGCTCCAAGACGCATGCAGTCGGTTGCGGCATCGTCGTCGGGATAGTCTTTCGCGATGACGCTATCCACCACGTTCAAGCCGGCTTCTTCGGCGCGCTGCTCCCACAGCTCCATCCATTCGCCGTCGTTCCAATCGTAGGAGCCGAACAGCGCCACCTTCTGGCCGGAAAGCGCCGGCTCAACTTCGTCGTACATAGGCAGGAATTCGCCGTCCTCAAGCTCTTCGTCGCCCATGGCGGGGCAGCCGAACGCAAAGGCGTCGTAGTCGGCGATGCGGTCGGCGCTGAAATCGCCGCACTGGATGATGTCGGCGGTTGCTCCTGCGGCGCGTGCGCCCTGTGCCACCAGATCGGCCATGGCCTCGGTGTTGCCCGTGCCGCTCCAGAAAACCACTGCTACTTTGCTCATGGGAAAATCCTTTCGTTTGTGTGTGAAATGTCGGTCTGTGCCGAACGACCGGGGCGCTGCTCAAGCGCGCCGAGCGCAAGGCGCAGGGTCTTTGGCCTTCAACCTGCTGCGGCGAATGCCTCGGCTGCGGGGAAGTTGTCGTCGAGCGTGGCCAGGCAGTCAATGGGCACGCCCTCGTCGTACAGGTCTTCGTAGGCCGAGGTGCACGTTTTGTAGCAGCAGAAGCACGCTTGCGCGTCGCGTTGCTGGCTGTACACCTTCCAGCAGCCGGTGCACAGGCAGTTTTCGCCCTTGTTCTCGATGAAACCGATGACGTCGTCGAAGGGGTAGCCCAAGAAGAAACCGATTTCGTGGGGGAATGCGCAACTTTCCGAAAGCGTGGCGGCAAGGTCGGTGCCGCAGATGCGGCGGTGCAGTTTCAGGATGCAGGCAGAAAGGTCGGCAGGGTTGTAGCCTTCGCTTTGCAGGTACTGGACAATGTTGGGCTGCGAAAGGCTTGCTTTCAGCATAGTTGGACGGTAGACGTACAACAGCAGCCCAGTTTTGCGGCGCGCCAGCACTTCGATGCGCACGCCGCAGGGCTCAAGCTTCGCGCGGCATGCGGCAAGTTCGCGGGCGAACCGGCACGGCTCGGGTGCGAGCGCGCTGGATCCCGAGTTCAGGCGGCTATTTTGCGTGCGCATTCCGGGATTGTCGTCGTGCTCGATTCCTTCACGGCACACAAAAAGATTCGCCGGCTTCAGTCCTGCAAGCGTGGGGGAGCAGTGGTGGACGAGTTTTCGCTCAAGCAAATTGCTAGCTGCGGTTGTTCTCATGCTGCCTCCTAAAGTACGAAACGGCTAACATAGTAACAATAAGTAATCCGTAGTCAACTTACATTTTGAAAAACATTGCAAATCGACTGCGAAGCAACGTGAGCGGGTGTGATCGGTCGTCCGGTCTGTGGGGAATTGCTTGTTGCGTTGCGCTTGTGAGCGCAAACTCCCATTAGTTTGCGTTTTGCGGCGTTGCTAGTTTCGGATAATCTTTGCCCGCTGACGCCTTTGCCCGTTGCGTTGCCGCAGGTCCAGCGGCGCTGCTCACCCGGCGTGCACGGGGCTTTTCGGAACCTTGGCGGGCAACAAACAAGCCCCCGACCTGCAGCGTTTTAGAAACGCGAGGTCAGGGGCCTTTACGGCGTTATGCTGCGCGCGGGTAGACCCGCGGGTGCTTACAGGTGCGCCTGGATAAGCTTCGGGCGGAAGCCTTCGTCCTCAAGCGCCTTGACGATCTGCTTCTTGTGATCGGGACCGAACGCCTCGATGGTGACGCGCAGCTCCACGGCGGCCTGGCGGTTCGTGCTGACGAATTGGTTGTGGTCGAGGCGGATGACGTTGCCTTTGTTGTCAGCGACGACCGACGCCACGCGCACCAGTTCGCCGGGGCGGTCGGGCAGAAGCACGCTGACGGTGAAGATGCGGTCGCGCTGGATGAGGCCGTGCTGCACCACCGACGACATGGTGATGACGTCCATGTTGCCGCCGGACAGGATGGACACAACCTTTTTGCCTTCGAAATCAAGGTGACGCAGGGCGGCCACGGTCAGCAGGCCGGAGTTCTCCACGATCATCTTGTGGTTCTCCACCATGTCCAGGAAGGCCACGATGATCTCATCGTCGTCAACGGTGATGATGCCGTCGAGGTTTTGCTGGATGTAGGGGAAGATCTTGTCGCCCGGCTCAAGCACGGCGGTGCCGTCGGCGATGGTGTTCGCGCTGGGCAGCTTCACCACGTGGCCGGCTTCAAGCGAGGCTTTCATGCAAGCGGCACCGGCGGGCTCCACGCCGATGACCTTGATGTGCGGGTTCAGCAACTTGGCCAGCGTGGACACGCCCGTGGCCAGTCCGCCGCCGCCGATGGGCACCAGGATGTAGTCGACCAGTGGCAGCTCCTGCACGATTTCCATGGCGATGGTGCCCTGGCCCGTGGCAACGCCCAGGTCGTTGAACGGGTGGATGAACGTGTAGCCGTTTTCTTCGGCCAGCTTCAGTGCGTGCTCGTAGGCCTCGTCGTAGACGTTGCCGGCCAACACCACGTCGGCGCCGAGCGCTTTCGTGCGCTCAACCTTGATGAGCGGCGTGGTGGTGGGCATGACGATAGTGGCCTTCACGCCGTAATGGCGCGCGGCGTAGGCGACGCCCTGCGCGTGGTTGCCGGCCGATGCGGTGATGAGGCCGCGATCGCGCTCCTCGTCGGTTAGCGTGCTGATTTTGTAGTAGGCGCCGCGCACCTTGTATGCGCCGGTGCGCTGCATGTTCTCGGGCTTGAAAAATACGCGATTGTGGGAAATCTCGCTGAAGTAGGAGCTTTCAATAAGCTTCGTCTCCTGTGTAACTTCCTTGACTTTGGCGGCTGCTTCTTCGAATGCATCCAGCGTCAGCATAGTTCACCCCTTTGGCTTTGTTCGCGACGGTTTTGTGTTGGGAACCATCATAGCCGTGCGCGCGGTAAAATAGGGGATGTTCCATATCAGCGCGACAAAATAGCTGCCGCTGCGCGGTAATTTATTGCCTGCGGCGCCCGCGCTGGGCAAGACGCGCTTTGCGCAGAGGGGCCATTGCGCCCGGAAGGAAGGTCATCATGAAGGTTATCGCCACCCCGAACGCTCCGGCGGCAATCGGTCCGTACGTGCAGGGCCGCGTGTCCGGCAACTTGCTGTTCGCCAGCGGTCAGATTGCGCTCGACCCGGCAACCGGCGAGCTGGTGGGCACCACCATCGAGGAGCAGACGGCGCAGGTCATGAAGAACGTGGCGGCAATTCTGGCCGAGGCGGGCACCGATTTCGACCACGTGCTGAAGGCCACGTGCTTCCTTGACGATATCAACGACTTTGCGGCGTTCAACGCCGAGTACGCCAAGTCGTTCGGCGATGCGCGCCCCGCACGTTCGGCCGTGGGCGTGGCGAAGCTGCCGAAGGGCGCCCTGGTGGAGGTCGAGGTCATCGCCGAGGTGTAGCGCGAAGGGCTTGCGGGTTTTGCTTGCGAGCGGTGAGAGACATGCAAGCCGCGAGGGCCTGCAGGGTTTGTTTGCGGACGGGGCGTCGCTTGTACGGCGCCCCGTTTTTAGTGCGCTTACTACTTTGGTCGCGTCGCTTGCGCCGAAGCTTGCGAGCTGAGCATGGTTTTGCACGCCGCAAACGGCGGCTTGCGCGGGGTAAGCGGCGCTTGCGCTAGAGATTGTGCGCAGGTGCGCGGGCGTGGGTTTTCGCTTGTGTACCATAGGCGGGTACGACAAGCCCGACCATGCGGCCGGCTCGCGTTTGCGCAGGCCGCACGCCATGTTCGGGATGCAATCCTTAACGGCAAAGGAGCGATGCGCATGTGCGGAATCGTTGGTTTCACGGGCACGCGAGCGGCCCAAGGCGTCTTGATCGAGGGCCTGTCGCGGCTTGAATATCGCGGCTACGACAGCGCCGGCGTGGCCATCTATCAGGACGGCAAGCTTGAGGTCGTCCACCGCAAGGGCAAGGTTTCCAGCTTGGCGCACACGTTGGGGCATTTCGACTTTGCGGGCACGTGCGGCATTGGCCACACTCGCTGGGCCACGCACGGCCGTCCGAGCGAGGCGAACGCCCATCCGCACACCAGCTGCGACGGCCGCATCGCGGTGGTGCACAACGGCATCATCGAGAACTTCGCCGATTTGCGCGAGGAATTGCAGGCAGCTGGCCATACGTTCACCAGCGACACCGACACCGAGGTGGTTCCGCACCTGGTTGAGCAGGCGCTTTCCGAAGGCGCGCCCGACCTGATGGCGGCCGTGGCCCGAGCGTGCGAGCGCCTGGTGGGCGCCTACGCGCTGGCCGTGACGTCGGCTGACGAGCCGGGCACCATCGTGGCCACGCGCAAGGACTCGCCGCTGGTTGTGGGCCAGGGCGAAGACGGTGCCTACGTTGCCAGCGACATCATCGCCATGATCGACGCCACGCGCGACGTGGTGGTTATGAACGACGGCGAAATGGCGCGCCTGACGCCTGAAGGCGTGACGTACTACACCGCATCTGGCCAGGTCATCGAGCAGCCGAAGGTCACGCACGTGGATTGGGACCTCGACGTGGCCGAAAAGGGCGGCTACCCCGACTTCATGCTGAAGGAGATTCACGAGCAGCCGCGCGTCATCCGCGACACGCTGGCTGGGCGCCTGGTGGGCGGCGCGCTGTCCATCGACGAGCTGGACCTGTCCGTTGAGGAGCTCAACCTCATCGATCGCGTGTACATTATCGCGTGCGGCACCAGCTACCACGCCGGCCTCATTGCGAAGAACCTCATTGAAGGCTGGGCGCGCATCCCCTGTGAATGCGAAGTGGCCAGCGAATTCCGCTATCGCAACCCCATCATCACGCCAACCACGCTGGTGGTGGCGGTGTCGCAGTCCGGCGAGACGGCCGACACGCTGGCTGCCATTCGCGACGCGCGCGTGAAGGGCGCCCGCGTGTTTGGCATCACCAACGTGGTGGGAAGCCCCGTGGCGCGCGAGTCCGATGGCGTCATCTACACGAAGGCCAACAAGGAGATTGCCGTTGCCTCCACGAAGTCCTTCCTGGGCCAGGTAGTGTCGCTGACATTGCTTGCCATGCTGTTGGCGCAGGTCAAGGGTAAGTTGAAGATGAATCAGATCCGCTTGCTGTTCCGCGAGCTGGCCGATACCGCCGACCAGGTCGAGCGCATCTTGGCCGAGTGCAAGCCGGCCATCGAGGAGGCGGCGCTGGCGTGTAAAGACGCCCGCAGCGCGCTGTTCGTGGGCCGCGGCATGGGCGCGGCGGTCAGCCGCGAGGGCGCGCTCAAGCTCAAGGAAATCAGCTACCTGCACGCCGAATCCTATCCGGCCGGCGAGATGAAGCACGGCCCCATCGCGCTGATCGACGAAGGGTTCCCTGTCATTGCCGTGGCCACGAAAAGCCCGGTGTACGACAAGCTGGTGTCGAACCTGCAGGAAAGCAAGGCGCGCGGTGCCATGGTGGTGGCCATTGCCACGGAAGGCGACGAGGAGATTCGCAAGCACGCCGACCACGTCATCTACATCCCGAAGGTGCGCGACGCGTTTTCCGCCATCACGGCCAGCGTGCCGCTGCAGCTGCTGGCGCGCGCCATCGCCGTGGCCCGTGGCTGCGACGTCGACCAGCCGCGCAACCTGGCAAAAAGCGTAACGGTGGAGTAACGCGCAGTTTGACCTGCGAAAATTTGCCGCGAGACAAGGCGCCCCAAGTTTACAACTTGGGGCGCCTCTTTTGCGATCGCGGAAGTGCGTTGACCGTTGGAGTCAAGATGGGCGAGCGTTGGGCCCCCTTCCGCTGCTCGCGCAGCACCTTTCGCATCGTGCTTTCGTGATTGCCGGGCTGAGGCGGTCAAACGCCGCTAAAGCGGACGGGCAGTATCTGTCCCGCCCCCCCCTGCCGTCTCCGGCAACCGGGTTCTGCCGTTCGCATACCGATTTTGGCCTGGCGGAGCTTTCTGGAATGCTGCGTGGTTTTGGTGCGCTGCCGCTTGGGCTGATCGGCTTTCGGCCTTCGCCTTTGCGTACAATAGCGGTCAAGAAGATAGATGGTGCGCTCGCCGTGTTGAACTATGGCGCTGGTGCGCGGCTTCGAAGCGATGTGGGAAAGGCTGTCTGTGGCAGACAAGAGGCAAACTATGGCGAATAGTGAAAACGTTGCTGCATCTTCGCAGGTGGAAGGCTTGTTCGGCGCTGTTGATGGCGCGGTTGGCCTGGGCGTGGACATTGTGGAAATCGAGCGTATGCGCAAGATCCTGAAACGTTCCCCCGCGTTCGCCCGCAAGGTGTTCAGTTGCGAGGAATGCTGCTATTGCGATGCCACCTCGCAGCCCGAGGTGCACTACGCCACGCGCTTTGCCGCGAAGGAAGCCGTGCTCAAGGCGTTGGGCACGGGCTTTTCCGAGGGCATCGGCGTGCGCGACGTCGAGGTTCGCCGCATGTCGAAGGGTCGCCCGTACGCAGTGCTTTCGGGCCGCGCGAAGCAGGTGGCGCAGTCGCTTGGCGTGCGCGAGCTGCCGCTTTCGCTTTCGTTCACGCATACCGATGCCGTGGCCTGTGCCATGGCCATCACGGAGGGCTCGGTGCGCGCGCAGCAGCAGCGCCGCGACCCGATGGAAGAGCTTGCGCGCCAGTTCAAGGAAGCGCGCACGCTGCTCGACGACCTTGACGCAGCCGAGCCGGCAACCGTAAAACCCCAGGTCCCCGATGCCCACGCCGCCATGAACATGGTGCGCGACGCACAAAACGCCAAGGAAGCGTAAAGCTCTCTCAAACGCAGCAACCACAGCACGCCCCAGATGACCCCGCCGGGCGACATGCGCCAACACCTACAGAGGCAGTGTGCGGGCGGCAAGTCCAATCGAAGCAAAGAGAAACTTTGTGCTCTGCGGATGACGCGGCGGTTGCTCGCGGGCTTCTTGAGGGCAAACAAGGCCTGTGCGATTATTTTTTACTGAGGGTTTACATGCTTGGGGTACACTTGCGGAAAATGTGGGCGGCCGGTTAGGAGCGAGTGGAAGATGCGGCGGACGAAAAAGTACACGTTGGAGCAGGTAGCGGCGTTGCTTCCTTGGCCCGACGATGCGGCGAACAAATACTCGCGCGGCAAGGTGACGCTTGTTGCGGGTTGCGCGGACTATCCGGGCGCCGCGTGCTTGGCGGCTACGGCCTCGCAGCGCATGGGTGCGGGGTATACCGAAGTTGTTTGCGCGCCGCAGTCCGTGTCGGCGGTTCGCGCGGCGAGCCCGTCGCTGGTGGTGCGCGCGTGGGACGAGCTGGCGGCCTACGCGCAGCTTGATCCCGACGAGCGCGGCGCCGCTATGGCGCCGCTTGTTGCGCCCGCGGCGCCTGGCTTGGCCGCGCCGCATCATCCTGCCAGGTCAGCGCGTCCCTTGTACGCGGTCCCGCGCCCGAAAGCGCTGGGCCCTGCGCGCCCGAAGCACCCGCTGGCGTTCCTTGTGGGCAGCGGCTTTAGCGCCGACGACGCGCTTTCGGCGCAGCTGACGTGCGCCGTCCTTGACGGCGCGGCGGCTCCGGTGCTCGTTGACGGCGGCGCGCTTGACGCGCTGACCTCTCCCGAGGGCCGCCTGTTGCTGCGCCGTCGCTTTGTGGACGGCCTGCCCACCGTCATCACGCCGCATGCGGGCGAGGCCGCTCGGCTTGCCGCGCCGCTTGAGCTTCCCACCGACGACCCGGCGCAGCTGGCGTTGCTGTTGTCGCAAGCCTACGGCGTCACCGCCATGGTGAAAGGCCCCACTACCTATATATCGGATGGCGAAACCGTCGTGCGCATGTCGGACGGAACGCCCGCGCTCGCGAAGGCGGGCACGGGCGACGTGCTGGCCGGCATGACCGCGGCGTTGCTTGCCCAAAAGCTTGCTCCTGTTGACGCCTGCGTGCTTGCCGCCACGTTGCATGCGCGCGCCGCGCAGGCAACGGCCAAGCGCCTGACCAGCATCTGCGTGGTTGCCGAAGACGTGGTGGCGGCCATTCCCGAAGCAATCGCCTCGCTGTCGTAGCATTCGCGCGTCGCTTGCCGATCTATCTCCTCCTAGACCAGGCTTTTGGCAGCAAAGGGAACGTGGGGCTTGCCCTCGCGTCAAGCGCAAGTACGCGGCTTCCCGCTTCGTGTCGCAAATGCCTGTTTTCGCACACCGTTGGCGTTTGCCTTCGCTTACGCTGAAGGCATTCGGTATAGTAAGGGCGAAAGAAACGCGATGGACGTTTTCGGCGAGCAGATGCGGGGGAAGGCAATGGGTTCGGTTCAACCGAAAGACTATGCAACGCCTGGGCCTGCCTCTTCCGATGAGGCAGAAGGTGCAAGCTCCTGTGCGCCCGAAAATGCTCCGGCGGCGCACGCTCGGCGAACCTGGAAGCACTCGTTGGGCATCGGCGCTGCTTGCTTTATCGTGTATCTGGTAGTCCTCGAAGCCTTTCTTGCCGTCCCTCAGTTCAACGACATCGTGCAGGTGCGCCCGGCATCGGCGTTTGGCCCGGTGCTCGGCCTGTTCTTCGGCCTGCCGGGCATCCTTGGCTGCGCGGCGGCGAACCTGGTGTCCGACATTCTGCACGAAGGCGCCACGCCCTTCATGCTTGCGGGTTACTTCGTTATACAGATTATGTACAACGGCTTGCCGCGTTGGGCGTGGTACGCCGTCAATCGCAAGAGCGCGCGCCCGTATCCGCGGTTCGATTCGGCGTCGAAAACGGCGCTGTACATGGCGCTTGCCCTGGTGGACAGCGCATGCGTCAACATGGCGGTGTATCTGTTCGTGGGCGCCTCGCCCGAGTCGGGCCCTACGTTCGCCATGCGCGGGCTTAACAACGTGTGGATGCTGCTGTACGTTGGCCTGCCGCTGCTGTACGTGCTTGAGCGCAGTCCACTGACGCCAACCGCGCCGCATTGGATTCATGTCCCGTATCGCAACACCACGGAAGCGAACCTCACGCAGCGTTTCGTTATCACGTTCGTGGTGGCTTCGGCGCTGTTGCTGCTTGGCATCTCGCTGGCCATCATCTTCTTCGCGTCGGGCGACGAGGAGAGTTTCCAGACGGTCGTGTACACCATGTACTTCGAGGTTGCGCTGCTGACGCTGCTTTTTTTTCCTACCCATGTTCGCGTTCCTGCATTTCCTGGAGCGCCGCTTCACGCGCCCGATCGAGGTGCTTGCCTACGACCAGCAAACATTCATCGAACGCATGGAAACCGACGTTGAGCAGGGGCGTCGCGACACGCTCATCGCCGTGGACGAACGCGGCACGATGCCGCGCTACGAAATCGCGGACCTGTTCGAGTCCACGAACAAGATGCGCCGCGACATGGTGGGGTTCATCGAGCGCCTGTACAACGTCACGGCCGAGCGCCAACGTGCGGCCACCGAGCTTGACGTGGCGAAGCAGATTCAGATGAGTGCCGTGCCGCACGATTTCGACTCGTTCACGGAACGCTTCGCGCTTGATATCGCCGGCTTCATGCGCCCGGCGCGCGAGGTGGGCGGCGACTTCTACGACGTGTTCGAAGTGGGCGAGCACGGTGTGGCGTTCGTCATTGGCGACGTGTCGGGCAAAGGCGTGCCCGCCGCGCTGTTCATGATGCGCGCGCAAAGCCTGCTGCGCCAATACCTGCTGGAAACCGAGGACCTGGGCACGGCATTTACCCTGGCCAACCGCCAGTTGTGCGAGCGCAACGACGCCATGCTGTTCGTGACGGCGTTCGCGTGCGTTGTTGACACGACCACTGGCGAAGTGCGCTATGCGAACGCGGGCCACAATCCGCCCGTGCTCAAGCAAAACGGTCGTCTGAGCTATCTGACGTGCCGCCCGGGGCTGGTGCTTGGCGCCATGGACGTGGTGAAGTATAGCGAGGGAAGCTTCACGTGCAGCCCCGGCGACGGGTTGCTGCTGTACACCGATGGCGTGTCGGAAGCCGCCGATGAGCGCGAGCAGCTGTACGGCGAAGAGCGCTTGCTGCAAACGCTTGCCGCCTTGGACGCCGCTGCGCAAACCGGCGCTGCGGCGGCGGGCGGCGCCCCGCGCGGGTCGTCTGCCCAGGCGGCAGTGGATGCCCTGGCCGCAAGCGTGGACGCATTTGCAGGCAACGCGCCGCAAGCCGACGACATCACCATGTTGGCGTTCCGCTGGAGTCTGCCCATCGCAAGCCTGACGCTGCCGGCGCAAGACGAGCAGCTGGACAACCTGTTCGCCTTCCTGGAGCCTCTGTGCGAAGGCGAAGGTCGCACGCCGAAGCTGCTGGCGCAGATGATGCTGGTGTGCGAGGAGATATTCGTCAACATCTGCCATTACGGCTTCCCCGACGGCCAGCCGCGCTTGCCGGTGGACATCGAGGTTGCCGTCGACGAGCGCGCCGGCTGCCTGCACTTGGTGTTCAGCGACCAGGGCATAGCCTACGACCCTCTGTCGCACGATCCGAAGAAGGTCGACCCCACCGACGAGCAGCGCAAAGGCGGCCTGGGCATCTTACTTATGCGCAAATACATGGACGACTTGCGCTACACGCGCGCCGATGGCCGCAACATCTTACGTATGACGAAGCGATTCGTGTAACCATCTACCGTCGAGAAAGGACCCCTATGGAAATCAAGGCAACGAAAAACGGCGAGGCGCTTGAGGTGGCCCTGTCCGGCCGCCTGGATACGAACACCTCGCCCGAGCTTGAGGCGTACCTGAAGGAAAACCTCGCAGGCGTCACCAACTTGGCCATCGACCTGATCGATGTGCAGTACGTCTCGAGCGCCGGTTTGCGCGTGTTCTTGTTCGCGCACAAGGAGCTGGCGAAGGTGGGCAGCGGCCTTACGCTGCGCCATCCCAACGAGTACATCGCCGATGTGCTCGACGCCACCGGCTTCACCGAGATCTTGACGGTCGAACAGTAAGGGGCGGCTATGGCGCATGACGAGAAGATCGCAGAACTGACCAGCAACGATGCACGTAGCGAGCAGCCTGCGGCGGCAGCGCCCGCGCAGATGCCCGATGTGGCGACGCTGCGCGCCATGATGCACGAGCGCCAATATGCGGCGGGCAAGGCCCTTGAGCAGCAGCTTGAGGCCGACGTGCTGCATGCGCGCGAGGTGCAGGAAGAGCTGCTGTTCGAGATGATCGAGGCGAACAAGGACACGCCGTTCGGTCGCGAGCACGACTTCGCGAACATAAAGACGGTCGAAGAATTCAAGGCCCGCGTCCCGTTCACCACGTACGACGACTATGCCGGCTATATCTACGAGGTGATGGAGCACGGAACGCGCGGCGTGGTGACCACCGAGGAGATCGTGCATTTCAACGAGACCTCGGGCACCATGGGCAACCCCAAGGGCATTCCCTATACCAAGCGCATGGCGGAAATCCTCATGGGCTACTCGGGCGCGTACACTTATTACCGCAGCTACGTGGGCGCGGGCGAGGGCCTGGCCGGCGGTCGCATGCTCACGCTCATCGAAAGCCACTACGACACGCTGAAAAGCGGCATCTCGTTCGGGTCGCTGTCGTGCAAGGCCATCGCGGAGGGCAGGCCGTACCTGGCGGCGACCACCACCAGCCCCGACGAGGCCGTGTTCACCAAGCCCGGCACCGACACGCGCTATCTGCACGCGCGTTTCGCCATCGAAGAGCGCGACATCCGCGATATCTCTTCGGTGTTCATCACCGGCGTGCTCGATCTGATGCGCTACATCGAGGACAGCTGGGAGCTGCTCGTGCGCGACATCGAGTGCGGCACCATCGACCCTTCGATCCAGATGCCGGCCGACGTGCGCGCCGCGCTGGAAGCGCGCATCAAGCCGAACCCCGAGCGCGCCGCCGAGCTTCGCGCCATCTTCGAGCGCGGCTTCGACGAACCCATTACGCCCGCCATGTGGCCGAATCTGCTGGTCATCCGCAGCGTCGCCGGCGGCGGCTTCGCGCCCTACACCCAGCGTTTGCGCCGCTTCATCGGCAACGACGTGCACATCCTCTACACCGGTTACAGCGCATCGGAAGGTGCCTTCTCGGTGCCGTTTGAGCTGGATAACCCCGCCAGCGTGTTGCTGCCTCGCAGCGTGTACTTCGAGTTCGTGCCAGTCGACGATCCCGATTACAGCCATACGCTTGGCGTCGAGGACCTGGAAGAAGGCCACGACTACGAGGTCATCATCACGAGCCGTTCGGGCTTCTACCGCTATAAGATGCGCGACGCCATCCGCTGCGTAGGCCACAAGGGCACCATGCCCACGATGGAGTTCCTCTTCCGCCTGGACCAGACGGTGAACATGCATGGCGAGAAGACCACGGAGATGGTGCTGCGCAAGGTGGCCGACAAGGTGGCCGAGCGCGCGGGCCTTGACCTGGTCGATTTCAGCGTGTATCCCAACGTCGATCACCATCCGGCGCGCTACGAGTACCTGTTCGAGTTCTATCACGCTGACCACGCGGCTATCGACCTGGCCGAACTGTCGCGCATCACCGACGAGGAGCTGCGCGCGGGCAACTACGACGTGGACTACATGACCGAAGACGGCACGTTTGCGCCCGCCGTTGCGCGCGTGCTGCAGGACGAGACGAATCAGCTGTGGCGCGACATGCGCGTCATGCACGGCAAGGCCCCGAACCAGATCAAGCCGGTGCACATCATCGACACCGAGCAGAAGCGGCGCTTCTTCTTCGCGCTCATCGACGGGGAAATCGAAGGGTAGGAAGCCATGGGGGCGCAGACCGAGAACAGCGAGCTTATCAAGCGGACGTTCGGCAAGTACCTTGCCATGTCCATCCTCATCACGTTGTCGGCAACGCTCGGCATGATGATCGACAACGTCATCGCCGGCAACTTGTTGGGGTCGGGCGCGGTGGCCGCCATCGGCATGTCGCTGTCCGTGTTCATGCTGTTCTCGGGGTGCGCCGGCATCCTTGAGACGGGCGCGGTGGCCCTGTGCGCCCGGGCGCTTGGCAACCGCGACGCCGAGCGCGTGAACGTGCTGTTCAGCGTGTCGCTGTTCGCGGCGGTGGTCGTGGGCGTGGCGCTGTCGGTAGGCGGCGTGACCGGTGCCGATGCGCTGGCCACGTTGCTGGGCGCCGCGTCGGGGCAGCTTCATGCCGACACGGCGGCGTACTTGAGCGGCATCTGCTCCGGCGCGTTCGCCATCGTGCTGCTGCAGCTGCTCATGGGCTTCACGCGCCTGGACAACGCGCCGCAGTTGGGCATCGCGGCCATCGTCGGCATGAGCGTATGCGATGTGGTGTTCAACCTGGTTGCGGTGTGCGTGCTTGACCTGGGCCTGCGCGGCATGGGGCTGGCTACGGCGCTGGCGTACTGCGTGGCGGTTGCCGTGTGCTGCACGCATTTCGCCAGCAAGGGCAATACGCTGCGGTGGGTGAACCCCTTGCCGCATGTGCGTCAGCTCGGCGGCGTGCTGAAAACGGGCCTGCCCGATTCGCTCACGCGCGCCACCGTCATGCTGCGCACGTTCGTGTTCAACTGGCTGCTGCTCGTGGTCGCCTCGTCCGCCGCGGTGGCGGCGCTGTCCATGCTGTCGTCGGTGAACTCGTTCGCCTCGTCGGTGACCATCGGCGTGGGCCAGACGGCCACGCTTTTATGCGGCATCTTCTTCGGCGAAGAAGACCGTGCGGCGCTGAAGGGCACGCTGCGCACCGGCATGCGCATGGGGCTTGCGCTGTCGTGCGTGCTGTGCGCGGCGGTGTTCGTCTTCGCGCCCCAGGTGGTGGGCCTGTTCGGCTTGGAGGGCGACGCCGAGGCGTTCGGCGTGGTGGCCGTCCGCGCGTTCATCCTGTGCGTGCCCATCGACCTTGTCAACCAGCTGTTCGTCAACTACTACCAGGGCACGGGCAACGTGCGCGCCGCAAGCGCCATCGCGGTAGGGCAATCGGGCCTGTTCGCGGTGCTGTTCGCGCTCGGCACCGTGTGGTTCTGGGGCGCCACGGCGGTGTGGGCGTCGTTTTTGGTGGGCGAGGCCATCACGCTGGTGTTGCAGCTGATCGTGGCCTGCGTGCTGTGGAGGCGCAGAGGTGGCGCCGCGGGCGCGCCTGGCGAGGCAAGCGAAGACGCGGCGGCGAACGCTTCTGGCAGGGTGACCCTGCTAGACAAGATGATGTACCTGCCGGCGGGGTTTCAGGCGGATTGGCGTGCATCCGCGTCGTTTACGTGCAAACCCACCAACGAAGGCGTGGTTGCCTGCTCGCAGCAGGTGGCGCAATGGTGCGAGCAGCACGAGGTGGACGGGCGACGGTGCTATCTGGTGCCACTGGCGGTTGAGGAGATGACCGGCAACGCGGTTGCGCACGGCTTCGCCAAAACGAAGCGCCCGGCCATTGACGTGAAGCTTATCCTGAAGCGCGATGGCACGCTTGTGCTGCGCCTGCGTGACAACGGCACGGCGTTCAACCCTATGGACCTGGACCTTTCGGCGGTCGACGAGTGCTCGGCTGTGGGCATTCGCATGCTGCGCCAAGGCGTGCGCGGTGTGGAGTACCAGAATACGGTGGGCCTGAACAACGTGGTGGTCACGCTGCCGGGCGCATAGCTGCCTTTTCCGCAACTGTTGAGTGCGGGCGAAAGCAACGCGAAAGGCCGGTGACCTGCTGTGCAGGCGCCGGCCTTTTCGTTTGTTTACCTGCAAGCTTGTATTCATATTAAAATAATTCTCAAAAGGGTATTATTCCCAATTGACGAGCATACCGGTTTGCGAATACTATAGTCATCAACGCATAAAGCGCATCGCCGCTGCATGCGGGAGCAATCCAACAACAGGTAAGAAGGGGAAGCAATGAAGAAGCAACTTCGCGTTGTAGTCGCGGCCGTATGCGCGTTCGCCATGGTCGGCGCTTTCGCTCTGACAGGCTGCTCGTCTAACAACAGCAGCTCTACGGAGCAGAAGTCCGACTCCACCCAGACCGAGCAGTCCGCCGACAACAACAAGGAGCAGGTCGAGCTGCAGGTGTTCGCCGCTAACTCGCTGTCGAAGGCCATGGAAGAGGTTGAGGCCGCCTACATCGCCGACGGTCACACCAACGTGTCTTTCGCCGACACGCAGTACAAGGCTTCCGGCGAGCTCAACGAGATGCTGGGCGCCGGTTCCTACGCTGACCTGCTGATCAGCGCTTCGAAGGGTTCCATGGACACCGCTGCGGAGAAGGGCTACGTTGACAGCTCCACGCGCGTCGACATGTTCAAGAACGACCTCGTGATGGTTTCCAAGGAGGGCACCGACCTCAAGGACGTCACGCTGCAGGACATCGCTGACGGCAAGTACACGTTCTGCGTGGGCGACGAGTCCGTGCCGGCCGGCAACTACGCCTGCCAGTCCCTGTCCACCGTGGGTGTGTACCTGCCGCCGGCGTCCGACGAGGGCAAGACGGGCAAGGACGTCTCCGGCAAGGGCGGCACCTTCGCTGACGGCTACGCTCCGGTTCTCGACACCTCCGTGGGCAACGTGTGCAAGCATGCGCAGTCCGGCGACGTTGACGTTGCGTTCGTGTACACCTCCGACGTGTACCGCTTCGGCGGCGTGCAGATCGTGGGCACCGTGCCGGCTGACACGCACAAGAACATCGTGTACCCCGGCGCCATCACCTCGAACTGCAAGAACGCTGAGGCCACCCAGGAGTTCCTGGATTGGTGCCTGAGCAGCGACAAGGCGCAGGAGATTTGGCAGAAGTGGGGCTTCGAGCTGGCCTAAGCTTTTAAGCTTTGCAGCTTGAGCACGCTGTCTCAACAACAAACGCATGGGAGGGGATGGGCTGATTGCGGCCCATCCTCTTATCGCCTAAGGATGGTTTTATGACCAAAAGGGGAAAACGCGCGAAGCGATTTATCGCAAGCCTTGCTGTGGCTTGCGCGCTTGCTTTCGCTGCGGCGTTGCCCGCCCTCGCCGACGATGCGCTCGGCGATGTGGATACGCCGGCGGCAGGTGCGAAGGCGCAAACGTCCGCTGCATCCGGTGCGCAGTCGTCGGGCGAGGTGGACACGTCGGCGGTGCAGGTGTCGAAAGACGGGGATGCCGCCGCGCTTGACGGCAGCAGTTTTGCGATAAGCGATTTCTCGCGAGCGCAGAAGGGGTCCAACCGCAGCATCGATGGGGAATACCGCGGCTATGCGTATCTGATCGGCCAGGGCTCGGGTCAGGTGGCGCAGCTTGTTGCCGTTGATGATTACGTGGTGGCCTACATCCCGCAGAAGATGGCGCAGGAGCGCAGCATCGATTTTTCCGATTCGCAAACCGTCGATGCGTTGAAAAAGCTGTTCTGCGCGCTTGATGCGGGGCAGTCGTCTGGCTCGGTGCCGCTGACCAACATTTCCACGTGGTATTTCACCGCGCAGCAAACTTACGCGGTGGGTGCGGTTCGCTTCCAGTTCGACCAGGACATATCCGGCAAAACGTATGCGCTGGTCATCGGCGCCGATGGCAGCGACATCACCGACAGCGAGAACGCGAACTACGCCAAACCTTCGTTCGCCGACTTCGGCGTTATCGCGCCCGCCGACTCGGTTACCATCACGGCTGCTCCCACGGGTCTGGCCGCTATGAGCGAGTTTTTGCAGAACCTGGATTGGAGCCCGCTGTGGGTAAGCTTGCGCACCACGGGCATCGCCATCGTGTTCATCGTGATCTTGGGGCTGTTGGCGGCGTACTTCTGCCTGAACCTCAGCCCGCGCGTGAAAAGCATCTTCGACGCCATCTTCACCATCCCCATGGTGCTGCCGCCGACGGTGTGCGGCTTCATCTTGCTGTTTCTGTGCGGCTCGAACACGGCGTTTGGCCGTTTTTGGATAGAAACGGGCTTCCCGCTGATTTTCAGCCCCACGGCGTGCGTCATCGCCGCGGTGGTGGTGGCGTTCCCCCTTATGTACCGCAACGCGCTTGGCGCGTTCGAAAGCCTTGACCGCAACATGCTCGATGCCGCCCGCACGCTGGGTTGGTCGAACGCGAAGATTTTCGTGCGCCTGATGCTGCCGCTTTCGTGGTCGAGCATCGCCGCCGGCATGGTGCTGGCGTTCGCGCGCGCCCTGGGCGAGTTCGGCGCCACGCTGTTCATGGCGGGCAACTACGTGGGCATCACGCGCACCATCCCCATCGCCATCTACTTCGAGTGGATGAACGGCAACAGCGACGTCGCCTGGTTCTGGACGGCCGTCATCATCGTGTTCTCCCTGGTGGTCATCGTGTTCATCAACCTGTGGAGCGGGCACACCACCAAGTACCGCAAGCGTTCGGAGTAAATCATGAGCCTTGAAGTAGACATCGAGAAGAAGTTCAAAGGGTTCCATCTGCAGTCGCAGTTCACTGCAGGCGACGAGACGATGGGTCTTCTGGGCGCATCGGGCTGCGGCAAAAGCCTGACGATGCGCTCTATCGCCGGCATTGAGCGTCCGGACGCGGGCAAGATCGTGGTAAACGGCACGGTGTTCTTCGACCGCGCGCCGGGCAAGAAAGCGCGCGTAGACCTGACGCCGCAGCAGCGCAAAACCGCCTTGCTGTTCCAGAACTACATGTTGTTCCCCAACCTGACCGTGGCGCAGAACGTGGCGGCCGGCATCCCGAAGGACGTGTCGCCGGCCGATCGCGACGCCATGGTGCAAGCGGAGCTGAAGCGCTTCGGCCTGTCGGGCTTCGAGAAGCGCTATCCCGTGCAGCTCTCCGGCGGCCAGCAGCAACGCGTGGCGCTTGCGCGCATGCTTGCGGCGCGTCCAGGCATTTTGATGCTCGACGAGCCGTTTTCCGCGCTCGACGCGCACCTGGAAAGCGTGCTCGAGCAGAACCTGGTCAGCCTGTTCGACGCGTTCCGCGGCACCATCCTGTACGTGTCGCACGACATCGACGAAGCGCTGCGCTTCTGCGACCGCATCGCCGTGGTGGAATCGGGGCACATCATGGAGATGGGCACGGGCGACGATTTGGTGAACCGCCCGCAAAGCCAGGCCGGCATCAAGCTGTCGGGCTGCAAGAACGCCACGCCGGCCGAGCGCGTGGACGCGCGCCGCGTATGGCTGCCAAAGTGGGGCGTTGAGGTGGAGACGGCCGCCGAGGTGCCCGAAGGGGTCAAGTGCCTGGGCGTGCGCGCGTTTTACCTGGAGCGCGCCGATGGCCCGGGCCGTAACTGCTTCCGTATGCGCGTCGACCGTGTGAGCGACTCGCGTTTCGAGCGCACGGTGCTTTTGGGCTTCTGCGACCGCAGCGAGAAGGCGGCGCCTGCCGTCGAGCGCACGGAAGACGAGATGAAGTACCTGCACCAGCATCTGTTTTGGCGCGTGGACAAGCTGAAGGTGAATGCCGCGCACTTGCCGCACGAGGGCGAGGAAGTGTGGATTCGTATTCCCGACGACAAGCTGTACCTGGTTGAGAAATAGGCAGCGAAGGCTTTGCGTGTAAGCGACGGCCTCCCATTTCTTGGACACGATTGCGGTGGCACGAGGCGGGAGGCTTTCGCTTTTCGTGGGCTGTGGGCGTGGATGCGGCTGGCGTTGTCTGGGCGGTGGTTGGCGGCTGAGGGCCTGTTTGCGAGGCGATTCGTGCGCTTCGCCGTTCGCTTCGGTGGGCGGTTGCGTTGATTCGGCGAGCAGCGTGTGGCAACTGTTACCCTCAAGGGCGCATTCGGCGCGCTCGTGGTACACTGAGGGCTCGAAATGAGAGGGGATTTCATGAAGGACGGACACGGTCGCACCATCGATTATCTGCGCATATCGCTGACGGACCGCTGCAATTACCGCTGCATCTACTGCATGCCCGAGCAGGGCGTGGAATCCATGTGCCATACCGACATCTTGCGCATCGAGGAGATTGCGCAGGTGGTGCGCGCGTTCGCGAAGCTGGGCATCCGCAGCGTGCGCCTGACCGGCGGCGAGCCGCTGGTGCGCAAAGGCGTGGTTGACCTGGTGCGCGACATCAACGAAACGCCGGGCATCAAGAATATCTCGCTGACCACGAACGGCGTGCTGCTGCCGCGCATGGCCGACCAGCTGCGCGAGGCGGGGCTTTCGCGCGTGAACATCTCGCTGGACACGCTTGACGCCGAGCAGTTCCACTTCATCACGCGGCGCGGGCAGCTGCAAGAGGCGCTTGACGGCATCGACGCGGCGCTTGCGGCGGGCTTCAACCCCGTGAAAATCAACGCCGTGGCCGTGCGCCAGCTGAATCAGGACTATTTGGCATTCGCAAAGCTGTCCATCGATCGCCCGCTGCATGTGCGCTTCATCGAGTATATGCCCGTGGGCGAAAGCTCGGGTTCGGACGGTTGCGGTTGGGGCCCCGACGACGTTATCTCGTGCGAAGAGCTGTACGAGCGCATCAACAAGGCCGCCCGTGCCGAAGGACTGCCCGAGCTGGTGCCGGCCGGGCAGCATCAGCCGCTGGGTTGGGGCCCGGCGCGCTATTTCGAGTTCCCCGGTGCAAAGGGCACGGTTGGGTTCATCAGCCCCATGAGCAGGCATTTCTGCGGGGAATGCAACCGTATGCGCCTAACGGCCGACGGCAAGCTGCGTCCGTGTTTGTTCAGCGACCGCGAATACGACGTGCGCAGCGTGCTGCGCAGCGGAAAGTCCGAAGCGGAAATCGAGCAGGACCTGGCCGCCGTGTTCCGCCTGGCGCTAGGCGCAAAGCCCGACGACCACGACGACATCACCGGCACGGAACGCCGCATGAGCCAAATCGGCGGCTAAGCGGTTCCGTTTGCCTGTCGGCAAACGGATTTACTCGACGCTGCAGCCGCCCGTGGCACGCCGTCTTTGCGCGAACCTGAAAACTCGCGTACCAAAGTACGCTTCGCCTTCACGTTCCCACGAATACGACGCACCACAGGCGCCCTCGCTGACTTTGGTGGCGTCCCTGATGTTCTTTGGGACAAAGGGAACAGTCCCTTTGTCCCACTAGTAGGAGTAAGCTGCGAAGCGATAAGACTTCGATCGGTTTTCGTTTTTAGGAGAACAGCTATGACTGAGCAGCAGCATTTGACGCATATCGACGAGAAGGGCGACGTGCGCATGGTGGACGTGTCCGATAAGGACATCACGAAGCGCGTGGCCGTGGCCGAGGGCTTCATCAGCATGCATCCCGACACGTTGGCGCTGATCGTCGAGGGCAAAGCGGCGAAGGGCGACGTGCTGGCGTGCGCGCGCGTGGCGGGCGTGATGGCCGCAAAGCAAACGAGCACGCTGATTCCCATGTGCCATCCGCTGAACATCACGAAGGCGAAGGTGGAGTGCGAGCCGGTGCACGAAGGCCAGCGCGAGGACGGCCGCGTGGGCATCCACGTGACCACCACCACGGGCGTCACGGGCAAAACGGGCATCGAGATGGAGGCGCTGACCGCGGCAAGCGTGGCGTGCCTGACCATTTACGATATGTGCAAAGCGGTTGACCGCGGCATGGAGATCATGGACGTGCGCCTGCTGCTGAAAGACGGCGGCAAGACGGGCTTGTGGAAGAGGTAGGAGCCTTGTCTTTGCTGGGGCGGGTGTTGTTGATTGCGAATCCGGCTGCGCAAAGCGGGGCGGGGGATGCAGCGGCTGATCGGGCGGCCGAGTTGCTGCGCGCTGCGCTGGGCGCCGATGCGGTAACGGTTGCGCGCACGGCGGGGCCGCGTCATGCGTGCGCGCTTGCGAAGGCGGCTGACGGGGCCGACACCGTGGTGGCGCTGGGCGGCGATGGCGTTATCCACGAGGTGGTGAACGGCCTGATGGCGCTGCCTGTTGTTGCGCGTCCGCAGCTTGGCGTGATTCCCGTGGGCTCCGGCAACGACTATGCGCGTGCTCTGGGCATTCCGGCGCAGGTTGACAAAGCTTGCGCGCGTCTGCTGCACGCGAAGGTGCGCCCTGTTGATATCGGCTGCGTCAACGGCGAGTTCTTCGCCGAAACGCTGTCGTTTGGACTTGACGCCGCTATTGCGCTTGACACCATGGAGCGTCGCAAGCGCACGGGCAAAAGCGGCACGGTGCTGTACATGGCAAGCGGGTTTGACCAGCTGTTCCATCACCTTGATGAGCGCGTTTACCGCTTGCAGCTTGACGATGGCCCGGTTATGCAGGGCGCGTCCATCACGTTCGCCGTGCAAATGGGGCCGTACTACGGTGGCGGATTTCGCATTTGCCCCGATGCAAGCTTGGACGACGGGCTGTTCGACTTGTGCATCAGCAATCCGCCCATCGGGCCGGTGGGTGCTGCGGCTATTTTCCTTCGCGCGAAAAACGGCAACCACGTTTCGTCGCCGCGCATGGAGTTTCACCAGGCGCGCAAGATGCGCGTCGAGTTCGACGAAATGCCGCCCGCGCAGGTGGACGGCGAACGCATCGAGGCAAGCGTGTTCGAGGCCGAAGTGATGCCCGCCGCGCTGCGCGTGCTGCAATAACCTGCGGTTCACTAGGGCCGATGGCGGGGGCGGGGCAAGCACCATCAACGATGGAGCTAACGAATCGCCAGCGTTCCATTTTGGTTGCTTTCGCTTCGTTGCTCTGCTCTCGCTTCTGAGAGAAAAAGAGAAGGACCCCGTGGGGTCCTTCGTTTATTTGCGGAGCTTTTTCAGCACGAAGTAGCAGATGAGGGCACCGATAGTAGCGGCTATGGTGTCGACAAGCCAGTCCATGGGGTCGCAGCTGCGTCCGGGGGTGAATATCTGATGGAACTCGTCGGTGACGCCGTACACGCTTGAAAGCGCTGCGGCAATGGCGGGCGCCCATTTCGACAGCGCATCGATGGGCCGGGCCACCAGCAGCGCGCCGGCCGCACCTTCGGGTTTCAGATGGAATCGCAGCGCGTTGGCAAGCGCAGCGCCTAGGGCCAGGTATTCGCAGAAGTGCCCGACGGGGCTCACGTCAACTTCGCGGCCGAAAAGCGCAAGCGCTTGGACGGACAGCCATTCCTTGATTGCCGAGAAAATGCCCGTGTTGTGATCGATGTCGTTGCCGCTGCGGCTGGACATGTAGAAGATGAACGCTAGCATGAAGGCCACGACAATCCAGGAGATGATCGCGGCGGTTTTGCGGGAGAGGTGCCCGGTTTGGGGCTGCTGGACCGAGGAGGCGGGTGATGCGCCTTCGGGGTTTTGGGGTTTGGTTTCGTCTTTCATCATGCCGATGAGTCTAGCAAAGCGCTTCGGTTGCAGCGGCGCTAACCGAAGCGCTTCACGAAAGGCGCGAATTGCGAAGTCCCCTTGCCCACAACGAGGCCGGGTGGTGCGGACGGCTGCTGCTTGCCGGACGATCAGTGGCCGCTAGACTGCGACGTGATTGGCGAGCCGCCGAATCGTAAGCTGCGCCGCCCACAACCCGGCGCGCCGCTTGAGCCGCACGCCGGGTTACAGCTGGCGCAGCACGTTGACCATCTCGATGGCGCCCACGCCGCATTCGAAGCCCTTGTTGCCGGCTTTCGTGCCCGCGCGTTCGATAGCCTGCTCGATGGTGTCGACGGTCAGCACGCCCATCATCACGGGCACGCCCGTTTCCAGCTGCACCTGCGCGATGCCTTTCGACACTTCGTTGCACACCACGTCGTAGTGCGACGTTGCGCCGCGGATGACCGCGCCCAGGCAGATGACCGCGTCGTACTTGCCGCTTGCAGCCATGCGCTTGGCCGTGACGGGAATCTCGAATGCGCCAGGAACCCACGCCGCCGTGACGTCTTCCTCGGGCACGTTGTGACGACGCAGCGCATCCACCGCGCCGCCAAGCAGCTTGGCCGTGATGAACTCGTTGAAGCGGGCGCACACGACGCCCACCTTCATGCCCTCGTTGACAACGTTTCCTTCGATGATGTTGATGGCCATGATGAAATCCTTTCGTTTCGGTATAGGCGATGCTTATGCGAAGTTGACATGATGTTGCACGAAACACGTACAACATCGGTGTGTAAGCTAGTCTTCCAGATGCTCCAGCAGGTGCCCCATGCGGTGCGCCTTCGTCTGCAGATAGCGGCGGTCGTGCTCCTGCGGGGCAATCTCGATGGGCACGCGCTCGGAAATTTCCAGGTTGAAGCCCGAAAGCCCGTACACCTTGTCGGGGTTGTTCGTAAGCAGGCGTAGCGACTTGCAGCCCAAATTGCGCAGAATCTGCGCGCCGCTCCAGTATTCGCGCAGGTCAGGAGCGAACCCCAGCGCCTCGTTCGCCTCGACGGTGTCAAGCCCCTGCTCCTGCAGCTCATAGGCGCGCAGCTTGTTCATCAGCCCGATGCCGCGCCCTTCCTGGCGCATGTACAGAAGCACGCCGCGCCCTTCGGCCTCGATGGCCGCCAGCGCCGCATGCAGTTGCTCGCCGCAGTCGCAGCGCATCGAGCCGAACACGTCGCCGGTCAGGCACTCGGAATGCACGCGGCACAGCACGTCGCGCCCGTCGCCTAAGTCGCCCTTCACCAGCGCCACGTGCTCTTCGCCGGTGATGTCGTTTACGAACCCGTGCGCGGTGAACGTGCCGAACGCCGTGGGCAGCTGCACGCACGCCTGCTCGTGCATGTGGTTGTCGTGCGTGCGGCACCAGTCTTGCAGTTGCTTGATGGACACGATAACCAGGTTGCGCTGCCGTGCCAGCTCCATCAGCTCGGTCGTGCGCATCATGGTGCCATCTTCGCGCATGATCTCGCAGCACAGCCCGCACTGCTTCATGCCCGCGTGGCGCATCAGATCGACGGTGGCCTCGGTGTGCCCGTTGCGCTCAAGCACGCCGCCTGCTTTCGCCACCAGGGGAAACATGTGCCCGGGGCGACGGAAATCGCTGGGCTTGGCGTCGGGGTCAACGCACTTCATGGCCGTGATGGAACGCTCGGCGGCCGAAATGCCCGTGGTGGTGGACACGTGGTCGATACTGACGGTGAACGCCGTTTCGTGGTTGTCGGTGTTCTCGGAAACCATCTGCTCCAGGTTGAGCTTGTGTGCAATCTCGCTGCTCATCGGCATGCAGATAAGGCCCTTCGCCACGCTGGCCATCAGATTGACGTTTGCCTGGGTGGCGAATTCGGCAGCGCAGATGAGGTCGCCCTCGTTCTCGCGGTCGGGGTCGTCCACCACGATGATGACGTGGCCGGCGCGCAGCTCGTCAAGCGCTTCGGGAATGGTATTCATGCTCATGAGTGAGTCCTTTCAGGTGGGGAAGGCTAGAAGCCGTGTGCGGAAAGATAGGAGAGGGAAAGCGGCGAAGGGGAAGCGGACGCATTCGCTGCTTCGCGTTCTGCTGGCGTTGTACAAACTCCATGCAACAACCGTTGAACGTATTTGCCGACCACGTCGTTTTCCAGGTTCACCGCATCGCCCGGTTTGCGGTGCGAAAGCGTTGTCTGCTCGATGGTGTGGGGGATGATGGACACCTCGAACGCGTCGGCGGCAAGCTCGGCCACCGTCAGGCTGATGCCGTCGATGGCCACCGAGCCGCGCTGCACGATCAGCGCCATGATGCTCGCCGGCGCCTCGATGGCGAATCGCACGGCGTTTTGGTCGCGGCGGATGCGCCGGATGGTACCCGTGCCGTCGATGTGCCCCGACACGATGTGCCCGCCGAAGCGTCCATCGGCCGCCATGGCGCGCTCAAGGTTCACGGGGCTGCCGGCGCGCAGCGCGCCAAGGTTGGAGTGCGCAAGCGTTTGCGGCATGACGTCGGCGGTGAATCCGGCGGCGGAAACGGTGGTGGCGGTAAGACACACGCCGTTCACGGCGATGCTGTCGCCGACGTTCGTGCCGGCAAGCACGCGGGTGGCGGCGATTTCCAGCTGGCCCGCGCGGCCGGGCGAGGGCACGCGCACGATGCGCCCGAGCTCCTCTACGATGCCGGTGAACATGGTGCGCCTCCTTCCGCGGCAGACGCGTGCCAATCGTCGGCGGCTTTGCGCGCGATGCGCGTTTGGCTTGCCACGCGCGCGGCGCCCGCAGGTGCGAACATGAGCTTCACGTCGTCGCCGAGCACGTCGCTGGTTGCGCGGCCAAGCGCTACGGCATCGGCCATGCGCGGGGCGCCTTTCCCGGCCACGGGGCTGGGCGCCCCGGCGCCGCCGATGACTTTCGGCGCCACGTACACCACGGCCTCGTTGACGGCGCCGGCTTCGAAGAACGCCGCCAACACGCCGGCGCCGCCTTCCACCAGCAGCGAGTCGATGCCGCAGCTTCCCAGCATGGCAAGCAGATGGGAAACGGAAACGCGTCCGGCAGCGTCGGGGGCAACGGAAAAAACCTCGACCCCTCTGCTGGCCAGGCGCTTTGCCTTCGCAGCCTCGGGCGATGCCTCATCGGCTACGGGTGCGCACGTTGCAACGATAAGCGGAGCGGCGCCCTCGCTGCACGAGCGAACCAGCGCGCAGTCTTCGGGAATGCGCAGGCGCGAGTCAAGCACCACGCGCACGGGTTGGCTGCCAGGTGTGTCGCGGCGGCAGGTCAGCAGCGGGTCGTCGGCAAGCACGGTGCCGATGCCTACGCAGATGGCGGCAAGCCTATGGCGCAGTTCGTGAACGTCAACGCGCGCTTCGGGGCCAGTGATCCAGCGCGCATCGCCTGACGCGCAAGCGATTTTACCGTCGGCGCTCATGGCCCATTTTGCCACCACGTACGGCGTTTTGTGCGTGATGAAGTGGAAGAACACGGAGTTGAGTTCGTCGCACGCAGCGCGCAGCACGTCTGCGTCCACGCGGATGCCGGCGGCGCGCAGCGCTTCGCAGCCTTTGCCGGCTACGAGCGGGTTTGGGTCGCGGCTGCCCACCACCACGCGCGCGATGCCCGCTGCGATAAGCGCTTCGGTGCACGGCGGCTGCTTGCCGGTATGGCAGCAGGGTTCCAGCGTCACATACGCCGTGGCGCCTTGCGCGCATCCGTGCGCCGGGTCGTCGGGGTTGGCCGGTTGGCCGCTTGCGCCTTGCCCGCTGCGCAGCGGGCAGTCGGCCAGCGCGTTGCGCTCGGCATGCGCCTGCCCGTAGCGCTCGTGCCAGCCTTCGCCGATAACGCGCCCTTCGCGCACGATGACGCAGCCTACCAGCGGGTTCGGGCTCGTCCAACCAGCGCCGCGCCACGCCAGCTCGATAGCGCGGCGCATGAAGCGCACGTCATCGGCGTCGTGCTCGCAGCCGGCGCCTGCGCTATTCGCGAACGTCGATGGCTTGCCGCGCGCATCGTCGGCATCCGCAGCGTTCGCGTGCGCGTTCTGCCCACTGCCGGGCGCACATGCGTTGCCCGGCTGCTGCGTCAGCCCATCGCAAGCGGATGCTGCCACGGCTTCGCCAGCTGCGCTTTCGTTTCCTTTCTGGGGTTGAGGTTTCGTTATGCCTGCCATGCGTGCCCTTTCTCTCGTAGCCACCCTGCGAGGTCCAGGCATGAAAAACGCCCGCAGGGAATCTGCGGGCGTAAACAAGCAACGATGAGGTGCCCGGCCGGCGAAGTGAGCGCCGTGGGCATCGTTTAGTCGCGGAAAACCGCGGCGCGCACGCGGCTTGCCGGCCGCATGCGTTCGTGCTCCTGTTCTTCCATCCGGACTGTAACCGTTGGTCCTGGACTTTCACCAGATCAGCCAAGCAAGTTGCAACCCGCCGCCGAAACGGCGTTTGCGCAACCTGCTCGGGTTGCGGACTTCGCGGTGGCGCCTGAGCGCTTCGCGTTACCGCCAGTGAGGAATTGCACCTCGCCCTGAACAGATATCTTGGTTAGGCAGTATAGGCCTGCCTGCGCGGCTGCGCAAGCAGAAAGTTTGCCCGCGTTTGCAAATCGCCCGCTGCGCGCACACGTCGCAAACGAAACCATCGACCGTTTCGCCAGCGCAAACGCTGCTGCCAATCATCATGCGGTAGCAACAAAAACGGCACCCAAACGGGTGCCGTTTCGCAGTAAGCGGTTGCTGCGAACGCTAGTCTAAGCAAGCGCTGCAGTTCGTTTCGTCGCCGAACAGCAGGTCGTGCTCGGGGCCGGAAAGCGCGTCGCGGGCCTGGTCGCGCAAGTTGTTCATGCCCGACAGGAACTGGCGATACAAAATGAGCGTCAGGTAGCGGCCCATGCACGTGAGCGTCAGCTCCTGCGCGTTGTCGGTCTCAAATGCGCGGTGCGCGCGGAAAAACGCCATTTCCGCAGGCAAAAGCGTTTCGATGCTCTGGCCGAACTGCTGCTTGAAGTCCTGCTTGTCCAGGCGCAGCTGATACAGGTGCAGCAGGAAGTAGTAGCGCGCCAGATCGCGCTTCGACATGATGCATTTACCCATGATGGACATGTGCCCGGCTTCGATGGCCTCGTTGTACTCCTGCAGGCTGAACGTGTTCACGTACAGCGCGCCGTTGAGGTGCGTGATCGAGCCGCTGCCGATGCCGGGGTATTCGTTGTAGGCCACCTGCAGCTCTTCGGCGTACAGGTTCGTGTCGTGACCGCCGTCGTGGTTTAGGCGGTTGAACGTCCAGATGGTGTCGCGGCTGAAAAACGGCTGGTCACCGCCGGTAAGCACGCCGTCAAGAATCTGGTAGTAGCGGTACTCGCGGTTGTAATCCATGTTGCCAAGCGACTTCTCCATCTTGCGCGTGGTGGCGCTGGAAACGTACAGTGGGCTGAACGTGGTCTGTCGCGCACCGCACGCCACGATCTTCTCCAGGTCGTCAAACAGGATGTCTTCAGTTTGATTCGGGAAGTTGAAGATCATGTCGACGTTGATGGAGTCGAAATATGGCGCCGCAAGCCCAATGCGCTCGAAAATCTCTTCGCCGCTGCCGTACTTCTTGTAACGATCCATCTGCTTGAGCAGGTCGTTATTGAAGCTTTGCACGCCCACGGACAGGCGTTGCACGCGGCCTTTCAGCTCAGAAAGCCACGGGTCGGTCAGGTGGTTCGGGTTCGTTTCCACGCCCACTTCCTTGATGTGGAAGTTGTCGCGGGCCAAGTCGATGGTCTCGCACAGCTCGTCAAGCAGGATGGTGGGGGTGCCGCCGCCGAAGTACAGCGTTTCGAAATCCCAGCCGCGTTCTTTGAGCATCATCATCTCGCGGCGCAAGTTCTTGAAGTACGTGCGGGCGATGTCCTCGTGGAACACGTAGCGGTTGAAGCTGCAGTACGGGCACAGGACCTGGCAAAACGGCACGTGCAGGTACAGCATGTACTTCATGCCCGGTTTCGGGTTGGGGAAGAATCTCTCGTCAGTCGGCTGAAGGTCGAGATGACGCTTGGTCATCTCCTTGACCAGGTTCGTCAAAAATCGTTCGGAAAGCATGAGCGCCCCTTACGCGTCGTCGCTTTGTATTCGGTGAAAGACCATTCTAGCCATTCGAGCGGAAAAGCAAGGTTACGGTAAAGTAAACGAAAACGACGAACACAATTGCGCTCGCCGATGCTTACGCGCCGTCTGCGGGTGACGTCTAAACCGTTCGCCGATGTCAAGCTGACGAAAGCTTGATGGGCTTCGGCTGCAGCTAGTCATGTGCGGCGCGGTTTTGCCCAATCAGGCGAGGTTATTCGCGTTGCTTTCGGCGTTCTTGCGGCGGTTTTGCATGCCGGCGAGGCGGGGTTTCGCGAAAGCCTACCCTTTCTCTTCCAGGCCAAAATGCGGTATAGTGGTCTTTCCGTGAACTTTTGTGCGGGCGCACAAATTCCCGGGATGAAATTCGGTTCGAGAAGGGGAAAGCCACATGGACTTCAACGCATGGCTTGTCGACGTCACCGGCGAAATCGACGGCTTCATGTACACGTATATCCTGCTTATCCTGCTGGTAGCAGTGGGCGTGTACTTCACCATCCGCACGAAAGGCGTGCAGATTCGCTTCATCAAGGACATGTTCAAGCAGCTGACCGAGAAGAAGCACGTGGAGGGCGAGCGCTCCATTTCATCGTTCCAGGCGCTGATGGTGTCCACCGCCAGCCGCGTGGGCACGGGCAACATCGCCGGCGTGGCCACGGCCATTGCCACGGGCGGTCCGGGCGCCGTGTTCTGGATGTGGCTCATGGCGCTGGTGGGCGCGGCTTCGGCGTTCGTGGAGTCCACGCTGGCGCAGATCTGGAAGGTGCGCGGCATCGACGGCGAGTTCCGCGGCGGCCCGGCTTACTATATTCATCAGGCGCTTGGCAGCCACAAGCTTGGCGTGCTGTTCAGCGTGTTGCTGATCTTGTGCTTCGCGTTCGGCTTCAACGGCCTGCAGGCGTTCAACGCGTGCAGCGCGCTTGAATACTACATCCCCGATTACGCCACGAACGGCGTTGCGGCGGCGGCGGGCCTGGCGTTGGTGGTGTTCACGGCCGGCGTCATCTTCGGCGGCTCGAAGCGCATCAGCGTTATCACATCCATCATCGTGCCCGTCATGGCCATTGCCTACATTGCCATTGCGCTGTGGACCACCATCTCCAACATCACGTGGCTGCCCGCCGTGTTCGGCCTGATGTTCGAAAGCGCGTTCGACTTCCAGTCCATCTTCGGCGGTTTCGCCGGCTCGGTGGTTATGCTGGGCATCAAGCGCGGCCTGTACTCGAACGAGGCCGGCATGGGTTCTGCCCCGAACGCCGCCGCAACGGCCAGCGTGTCACACCCGGTGAAGCAGGGCCTGGTGCAAAGCCTGTCCGTGTACATTGACACGCTGCTTATCTGCACGTGCTCGGCCATGATGGTGCTGGTGTTCTACGTGCAAGATCCCGCCGCGGCCGCTGGTCTGAATGGCATGCCGCTGGTGCAGATGGCCGTGAACAACGCCGTGGGCCCCATCGGCATCCACTTCATCACGTTCGCCATCTTCATGTTCGCGTACTCCAGCCTTATCGGCAATTACTTCTACGCCGAGTCGAACTTCCGCTTCATCAAGAACGACAGCAAAACCGCGCTGGTCATCTTCCGCCTGGCGTGCTTGGCCGTCATCTTCTACGGTGCGGTGAACAGCTTCGATCTGGCTTGGAACCTGGCCGACATCTTCATGGGCCTCATGGCCATCATGAACCTGATTGCCATCCTGCTTCTGGGCAAGTGGGCGCTGGCTGCGCTGAAGGATTACTCCGAGCAGCGCGCGGCCGGCAAAGACCCGGTGTTTTTGGCCGATAGCATCCCGGGCCTGCCGAAAACCGAGTGCTGGCATCTTGAGGAAGTGAAGGACTTCGGTGAGGCTCCGGTGAAGGAATACTTTGAGGAAGCCGTCGACGTCGAGGTTGACAAGGCGTAAACCGTAACAACGTTGCAACAACGAAGCGCCGCCGGGCAATGCAGCCCGGCGGCGCTTTTGCGTATGGTGCGCTTTGGTTTCTAGAACAGCGAGATTTGCTGGGGTTCGGTGGCGTATTCGCAGGCAACTTCGTCATCGAGGAATTCGATCTCGTGCGACTCCCATTGTTTGATGGGCGCCACGAAATTCGTGCCGTCCTGCCAAAACACCAGGTTGGCGCCCACCATGCCCGCGCAAACGCCGGCGCACACGTCGGTGGTGTTCCAATCGTCGGGCAGCTGCATGGCGTACGCGTCGGGCGAGGGGCCGCCGAAATAGTACGGCGACAGGTCAAGCGGGTCCTCGGGGCAAAAGCCTGCTTGCGCCACGGCGTCGACGTCTTCCACGCGCGCAACCGCATCCGCAAGCTCGCGGCAGGCGGCGTCGAACGAATACGGCGTATCGGCAAGCAGCTTGGCCTTCAACGACGCGCGCATGGTCTCGGCCACGCCGTCGCAGGCGCACAGCGCCGCCTCAAGCGCGCGGGCGTCGTCGGCGCAGGTGAAGCACCCCGCCACGCGGGCAGCGCGTGCGCCCTGCTCAAGCAGCCGCTCGATGCCGCGCATTTCGCTGGAAATGCCCGCTTTCACGTAACCGGGCGCGAAATACGCCAGGTACACGTAGTGCGGCGTCTGGTTGTAGGCGCGTTGTTGCGGCGAGACGTAGCTGCTGAAGTAGAACGATGGGTTGAAGCCGGTGGCCTCGATGCACGCCGGGCACATGTCCTCTTTGCTGTCGGGCAATAGCTCCACGTCAAGCGGGCAGACGCTTTTCTCGTACGTTTCCAGGTCAAAGCGGCCAATGCAATGCCGACGCGGGAGCTTGCGCAGCGAGAACGTCCGCCCGAGTATGGGCACGTAGTTCACGGTGCCTTCGGTCAGGTCGTTGACGGTAAGGTAAGGGCCGTCGGCGCTGAAGCCGTATCCGGCCAGGATGACGCTATGATTTGCGAACAGGTTCGACATGGGCTTCCTTTCGGCGCGCGCGGGCAAGGCCTTTCGCGGGCGTATGCCGCGTGGTCGCCTGCGTAACGGGTTTCGCGTGTATCATAGCGCGGTGCCAGTGACAAAAAATGCGTTTTTGCGAGTTAATCCCCCTCGTTTTCGGGGTGCGGGGCATTCGCTTGCCCGTGGAAGGTGCGGTCGTTACGCCATAGCTTGCGTTGGAGACATCGGCAGAAGCGCGCCCAAGGTTTACTACTCGCAAAAACAAACTTTTTGACAGCAGGAAGCCCGGAAGTGGGCTTGTAATGCTCTCTGTGTAAGCCTCAAGGAAGGTACCAACAGGCGCAACGGGCTACACGCCCCCTGCGGCGCCTTTGCGAGATCTCAGCAAAGGCGCCTTTTCGTTCTTGGCGGTCGTTTAGTTCAAAGTGAAAGGTACTGCGACGTTGCGCTCGCCGTTCGCGCCGAAGCCGATGGCTGGATTTTTACCGGTGAAGGCGGCATCGCTTATTTCCCAATAGGCGTTCATCTGCGCCGATTCGCCCGGGGCAAGCGTCAGCATGTCATTGCCAAGCCACCCGAGCACCGTGCCGTCTTCCTTTGTCACCTCGTACATAAGCGGGTGCGCCGCGTCAAATGCCTCATAAAACAGTGAGTTGCCCTCAATTTTGCCAATACCGAACGCACTGGAAATTCGTAAAACCTTGGTCTCGCTGGACGTATTCGATACCAGGAAACTGGCTTTCACGACGCTCGCGCCGTCGCTCGGCGTAAGGTCATCGTTCAAGCTGAATCCGCAGAGCTGCAACACGATTCGATTCCAATAGGCAAGCGGGGCCATGCGTGCAATTTCGGTGTGGGCAATTTGGGTTCCCTCGGGAAGGCCTTTGACCGTTTCTATACCGACGTCGGTAATCGCAAGCGAGGGGCTGTCTTCTCGGGCGGTGAACGGATCTTCGTCTGGCTTGCCCGTGTTGACGTTCGCGTAAGTCATGAACGACCGGCCGTTTTCTACGATCTCAACGCCGTATCCTTCACTCCAGAAGTCTTCGCCGTAGTCTTGCGAAAACAGCGTGGGGTCGTCTATTACGTTTTCGTATTCGTTTACGGGTTCGTCTGCAAAGGGAAAGGCCTCGTCACTCGACGACACTACTTCGCCATACACCGTGCGCACGACAAACTCGTCATCGGGCACCTTGCTAGCGTTATCGAGCAGGGTCGGTTCGATTTCGAGCGTGGCCAACCCATCGGGGTCTTCAGCGTTCCACTTCGCGGCGAAGTCGCCCGCATGCAGCTCAATGACCTGGGTTGACGTGCGGCCGTCATCGAACGTTACCGTTATGGTGAGTTCCGCCCCTTCGAACGCGTTAGCGATGGCATCAAGCTCTGGGTCGCTGGAGTCATCCTTTTCGCTCTTGTCGTCAAGGTCGAGCGGGTCATTAGTCCACAGCCCGAAATATGCCTGCGAGTCTCCTTCGCTGTAGTCGAGCTCGGCGGTTTGCCCCAGTCGCTTCGATGTTTGAACTTGATAGGTTTTGTTTGGGTCGTCTTTGGCCAGGCCGTCATCCATGATGCCCGTCGATACCATGTCGTACATTCCCAGCGCATCGCCAATTCCGCGCTTCATTGGCTTCCAGCTTGCTGCCTCCGCCAAAAGCTCTGCGTCGGTGGCGTAGGTGGCGTTTTGCACGTCGTAACGGTACAGCATGCCCTTCGAGATGTGCGCCTGCACGGTTTTCACGCCTTCGGCCTCTACTCGGAATAGGCATCCGGTGTAGCTGCCGTTCGTGTCGTATTCCGCCGTTGCAAGTGCGGTATCGCTTGCTCGCGAGAATACGATCATGCCGTTGTCGCCTATGGCAAGCGGCGTTTGCGTGCCCGATGCGTATGCCTTGACCGTGAAATCCAAGTTCGTCGCAGCCACGATGCCGTTTGGCGCCGACGCGTTCGCGTTATCGGCGTTGCTGTTGGCGACATGCGCTGCTCCGAAGCCCAATGCGGCAACGGCAAGGCATGCAGCTGCTGCATAGAACGGGACGCGCTTACGCGAAACAGCACGCAGGGGGCGTGATTGACAAGTGCGCTCGTCAAGGGATTTTCGTGCATTGGCGACGGAAGCTTCGTCGTCGAAAGCGCGAAGCGTTCTTTCCAGAATCGCTTCAGGCGCCTCTACCTTGAGCTGCGTGGCGCGGTAGAGGTTTTTCAAATGCTCGTTTTCGTTCATCGTGCGCCTCCATTGTTGGGGGATGCCTTTAAGTCTGGGAATGTCGTGCAAGGCTTTTCGCTTGGCGTCGCTGTGGGCTGTGGTCCACCGCAAGGCGAGAGACGCGCCTCCTCGGGCCGCTCTGCCGTGCCCTTATTGCCGCTTTCGTTTTCAGATGGAACGGTTGCTTGGCCTTTTTTCCGAACTTTTGTATCGGCCTGACGAAGTTGCCCTTTCATCGCTATGCGGGCCCTGCGCAAATGGCTCCGTACCGTGGCGGGACGCAGACCCAACATTTGAGCAATCTCGCCCGTTGCATAGCCTTCGAAATAGTGCAGGTGTACTGCCGTTCGCTGCTCTGGAGAAAGCGCAGACATCGCTTCGTCTATCGCGCTTTCCTGTGCGTTTCGCTCGAGGGGCGCGGCGCTCTTGTCAGCCACGTCGTAGTCCTTCGGAATAGAGCCGACCTTCGTTTTCCACGCGCTTCTTTGCAGGTCGATGCACGCGTTGATGCACACGCGCAAAAGCCACGCCTTTTCGTGAGACTCGTCGGAAAACGTTTTCCCAGATACGAAATATCGTAGAAAGGTCGTCTGAAACACGTCTTCCGCATCGGCCTTGTTGCGCATGCGAGCGAAAGCCAAGCGATACACCGCATTGCCGTGCGCCCTCATTGCCTGGGCACATTTTTGTTTTTGTGCGTCTTGATTCTGTTGCATACCATTCCTTGCTGTTGGTGCGATCGCGCTGTTTAAGTCGACACCTGATACACGATTCGAACCACATTCTTGTTGCGCATGTCGAAAAAGTGAGCAAAAGTGGCAAAAGTTATCGATAGCGGGGCAGTATGGCTATATCGATGGCAAAAGCGCTACCGGGTCGGGTGGGCGAAGACGCGCGACCAGCTGCTGCGCGGCGAGTCTATCAGGGCCAGGATGGGCCCATCCTGAGATGACTTGCATAGACTGCTCGACAAGCCTGTGTCGGTGACAAAAAGTGCGTTTTTGCGAGTTAATCCCCCTCGTTTTCGGAGTGCGGGGCATTCGCTTGCTCGTGGAAGGTGCGGTCGTTACGCCAAAGCTTGCGTTGGGGACATCGACAGAAGCGCGCCTAAGATTTGCTGCTCGCAAAAACGAACTTTTTGGCAGCAGGAAGCCCGGAAGCCCTCAGGTTTTACCGCCTTGCTGTTGCGCACTGGGTGCCGCGTCCCGGGAATCGTAAATTAATCGTCAAACGTGTTGCTTTATCACTCTACTGTGCTAAAGTATCGAACAACGAACGCACCAGGCGGGTCGTTCCTGGTCGCTCGTGGACGAACGACCGACCGATAAACGAACGGTTGCTGAACGAATCGCCGGCGGGTGGCATCATGCGCTAGGGTGGAAGGACGCGCGTCTTTGGCACAAAGAGAAGGCGCGCGATTAGGAGCGATTAATCTTGCGCAGGCCGAAGCGTACGAGTTTTCGGACTTGCGCGGTTTTGCTTGCGGGCCGCTGCCTGCAAGCGTGGGTAACGAAAGGTAGGGACATTCGCATGAACTACGTGACGCCTTCGGGCTTTCGCGACGTGCTGACCGACGAGGCGGTGCTGCGCGAGCAGGCTGCCCAGGCGGTGCAGGCGAACATGGCGGCGAAGGGCTATCTGCCCGTGGAAACGCCCACGCTCGAGGTGATGAACGTGCTGCAGGCCGGCGGTCGCATTCCCGGCACGCCGTTCAAGCTGTTCGACGCGCGCGGCGATCTTCTGGCCATGCGCCCCGACGTCACGTTGCAGATCGCGCGCATGTGCGCCACGCGCCTGGCCGGCCAGCCCGGACCGTTCCGCTTCCGCTACATGCAGCGCGTGTTTCGCGAGGCGGAAGGTCAAACGCAGGCCGAGCCGCGCGAGACCACGCAGATGGGCGTCGAGCTTATCGGCGAAGCGGGCGCGGCGGCCGACGCCGAGGTCGTGGGGCTGCTGGCCGAGTCGCTTGAGCTGGCCGGTGTGCGCGATTTCAAGATCGCGCTTGCTTCGGTAAGCGTCTTGCGCGCGCTGCTGGCAACCTGCGGCGCGCCCGAAAGTTGGCGCGCTGCCGTGCTCGATGCGTACCACACTTCCAACTTCGTCACGCTCGACGAGCTGACCATAGGCGCTGGCGCGCAGGGCGTGCCGCCGGTGTTTGCCCAGGTCATCGACAAGCTTGCGCGCATTCGCGGCGGGCGCGAGGCCATCGCCGAGGTGCGCTCGCTTGTGGCGCCGCTTGGGTGCGAAAGCGGGTTGGACAGCCTGGAGCGCGCCTACGACCTGATGGAGCAGGCGGGCCTGGCCGACAGCATCCAGGTGGATTTCTCCGTCATGAGCAGCTTCGACTACTACACGGGCATCGTGTTCGAAGCCTATGCACCGGGCTTGGGCGTGCCGCTGGGAAGCGGCGGGCGCTACGACAACACCATCGGCGCATACGGCGAAGGTCGCCCCGCCGCCGGCTTCGCGTTCTTCCTGGAACGCGCCATGGCCGCTGCGGCGCAGGCCGACGAGCGCGCCGCCGCCGGCAGCGCCACCCGCCCGCTGCGCATCGCCGTGCCGAAGGGGTCGCTCAACGCCGACTCCATCGCGTGTTTGGCAGCGTGCGGCCTTGACGTCACCGGCCTTGACAACCCCGGCCGCCAGCTCATCATTCGCAATCCCGGCGTGGAGTACATCATCGTGCGCCCTTCCGACGCACCGGCGTTCGTGGAGCTTGGCGCGGCCGACTGCGGTATCTGCGGCGAAGATTCCCTGGTGGAAGCGCAGCCCGATGTGGTGGAGCTTGCCGACCTGAAGTTCGGCGCCTGCCGCTTCATCGTGGCCGAGCCGGCTGGCGCCGCGGAGAAAACCGCCGAGCACTATCGCCGCCTGGGCTCCATCCGCATTGCCACGAAATACCCCAACATCACGCGCGCCCACTACGCGAAAACGGGCACGCAGGTGGAGATCGTGAAACTGCACGGAAACATCGAGCTGGCACCATTGACGGGGCTGGCCGAGCGCATCGTCGACATCACGGCCACCGGCACCACGCTGCGCGAGAACAACCTCGTCATTGTGGAAGACGTGCTGGCATCCACGGCCCGCTTCTTCGCGAACGGCACGTCCATGCGCACCGACCCGCGCATCGTCGAGCTGGCCGATGCCATGCGCGCCGGCGCCGCCGAGGGCAAGTGGGAGGCCACGGTCATCGCTGGCGGCGTGCAATCGCCGGCCGAGCCGCAAAGCTAGCAAGCCCCGCCGCCGCGCCGCGGGACCGCCGAAAAGGAAACGGTGGGCCGCAGCCGCGCTTGGCGCTACCATAGCAACGCGCGCTTTTGCGCACCGAACAAGGTAAACAGCCGGAAAAGCCCGGCAGGACATAGAAAGAAGGAAACCATGCGTCGCGTCATCCTGAAAACCGGCGAGCAATTCTCCAACAAGCACCTCAAGCGCACGGGCGCGTTCAACGCCCAGGCCATGGCTGCGGCCACCAACATCATCGAGCAGGTGCGCGAGCAGGGCGACGCGGCTCTGCGCGAGCTCACCGAGAAGTTCGACGGCGTGAAAATCGACAACTTCCGCGTGCCGGCCGAGGCCATCGAGGCTGCGGCGGCGCAGGTTGATCCCAAAACCGAGGCCGCGCTGCAGAAGGCTGCGAAGCAGATCCGCGAATTTCACGAGCGCCAGGTCAAGCAGAGCTGGTTTTCCGTGCGCGAGGACGGCGCGCTGGTAGGCGCGAAGGTCACGCCGCTTGAAAGCGTGGGCATCTACGTGCCCGGCGGCCGCGCGCTCTATCCGTCCACCGTGCTTATGAACGCCCTGCCCGCCGCCGTTGCCGGCGTCGAGCGCATCGTGTGCGTCACGCCGCCCACGAAGGACGGTTCCATCGACCCGGTGGTGCTTGAGGCATGCCGCCTGGCAGGCGTTACGGAAATCTACACGGTCGGCGGCGCACAGGCTGTGGCCGCGCTGGCTTACGGCACCGAGTCCATCGAGCCGGTATGCAAAATCACGGGCCCGGGCAACGCGTTCGTGGCTGCGGCGAAGAAGATCGTTTCCGGCGATGTGGGAATCGACATGATCGCCGGCCCGTCCGAGGTGTGCGTCGTGGCCGATGAAACGGCCAATCCGGCCATGGTTGCCATCGACCTGATGGCTCAGGCCGAGCACGACCCGCTGGCAAGCTGCTACCTGGTCACGTTCGACGAGGAATACGCGGACAAGGTGGAAGCGGCCGTCGAGCAGCACATGAAGTCCTCCACGCGCGCCGAGATCACCACGGCATCGCTGGCTGACCAGGGCCTTATCGTCATCTGCGACTCCATGGAGCAGGCTATCCAGTCCGTCAACGTTATTGCGCCCGAGCACCTGGAGCTGCACTTCGACGGCGCGTTCGAGCAGCTTGGCGCCATCCGCAACGCCGGCGCCATCTTCGTGGGAGAGTGGACGCCCGAGGCCGTTGGCGACTACGTGGCCGGCCCGAACCACACGCTGCCCACCGGCGGTACGGCCCGCTATGCTTCGCCTCTTTCCACCGACGAGTTCATCAAGCACTCCAGCGTCATCCAGTATTCCGCGAAGTCGCTGGCCAACGACGCCGATGCCGTCATCGCCATCGCGCGTCACGAGGGCCTGTGGGCGCATGCCCGCAGCGTTGAGCTGCGCAAAGCGCTGGTGGAAACCGGCGACATCTACGGCTTGGACGGCGCGAATGAATAGCGTTCGTGCGTCAGCCCCGCAGCTGGCCGACATCACGCCCTACGACCCGAAGTACCTTCCGGCGCGCGCGTACCTGTCGGCCAACGAGAACCCCTCGGACGTGGAAACCGAGGTGCGCAACGAGATAAAGCGCGAGATCAACAAGGTGGCGTTCAACCGCTACCCCGATCCGCTTGCCAACGAGCTGCGCGACATGATCGCCGAGGCAAACGGCCTTGACCGCGACCAGGTGCTTGTGGGCAACGGCGGCGACGAGCTGCTGTTCAACATCGCGCTTGCCTGGGGCGGGCCGGGGCGCAAGTTCCTGAACATGCCGCCGACGTTTTCCGTGTATCAGAACAATGCCGAGCTCACGAACACTGAGGTGGTGAACATGCCGCGCCGCGCCGACTACTCCATCGACGAGGAAGCGGTGCTTGCGCGCGTGGCGCAAGGCGACATCGACTACGTCATCGTCACCAGCCCGAACAACCCCACGGGCGATTTGGCCGACGAGCGCTTCATCCTGCGTCTGCTTGACGCCACCGATGCGCTGGTGATGGTGGACGAGGCGTACTTCGAGTTTTCGCGCGGCACGGTGCGCCCGTACCTGGCAAACCACAAGAACCTGGTCATCCTGCGCACGTTTTCCAAGGCGTTCTCGCTTGCGGGCGTGCGCGTGGGATACCTGCTGGGAAACGCCGAGGTCATCCGCGAGTTCATAAAGGTACGTCAACCGTATTCGGTCGACGCGGTGTCGCAGGCCATCGCGCGCGTGGTGTTCCGCAACCGCGCGAAGTTCGAGCGCGGCATCATGCAGATCATCTCCGAACGCGGGCGCGTGTTCAAGGCGCTGGGGCAGCTGCCGGGCGTGACGGCGTATCCGTCCAACGCCAACTACATTCTGTTCCACGTTGAAGGCGCAGGTCAGGTGTGGCAGCAGCTGTACGATCGCGGCATCCTGGTGCGCGATTTCAGCCGCGCGAACATGCTTGAGGACTGCCTGCGCGTGTCCATCGGCAGCCTCCAGGAAAACGACGAGCTGCTGGCGGCGCTGCAAGAGATTTTGTCCAAGTAGCGGAAAATGGGACAAGGGGACAGTCCCTTTGTCCCATTATTTCACGAGGGAAAGGCGGACGCTATGAGCGAACGCGTTGCGCGCATCTCGCGCACCACGAAAGAGACCGACATCGAGCTGTCGGTCGACCTCGACGGCACCGGCACCACGGATGTGGAAACGGGCATCGGGTTTTTCGACCACATGCTCACGGCGTTCGGCCGCCACGGCCTGTTCGACCTGTCGGTGCGCTGCGCGGGCGACTTGGAAGTTGACGGGCACCATTCGGTCGAGGACGTTGGAATCGTCATGGGCCAGGCGTTCGCCCAGGCGCTTGGCGACAAGCGCGGCATCCGCCGCTTCGGCGACATCGCGCTGCCTATGGACGAGGCGCTCATCTTGGCGGCCGTGGACATTTCCGGCCGTGGCCAGCTGTTTTGGGATGCGCAGGTGCCGCCGGTGATGGTGGGCTCCTTCGATGCCACGCTGGCGAAGGAGTTCTTCATCGCGTTTGCGGCCAACGCTGGCGTCACGCTGCACGTGCGTCAGCTTGCGGGCGAGAACACCCACCACGTTATCGAAGGCATGTTCAAGGCCGTTGCGCGCGCCATGCGCCAGGCCTGCGAGCCCGACCCGCGCATGGGCGACGCTCTGCCCTCCACCAAAGGGATGCTCTAGAGGGGTTCCGCCGGCCTGCCGGCCGGCGGACCTGCTCGACGCTGTGGCCGCTTGTGGCACGCCGTCTTGCACCTCAGCTGCGCGAGCATGGCCCGAAGGCCAATGCTCGCTTGCTTCGGCACAATACGACGCACCACAAGCGCCCTCGCTGACTTTATCTGACTTGCGATTTTGTGAGTTGAAAGGCGCTTATGATCGCTGTTGTTGACTACAAGAAGGGCAATTTGCTGTCTGTTGAGCGCGGGTTGCGCGCGGCGGGCGGCGATGCTCGCATCACGTCGGATGCGGGCGAGATAGCCGCTGCCGACGCCATCGTGCTGCCGGGCGTTGGCGCGTTCGCCGATGCGGCCGCCACCATGGAGGAGCTTGGCCAGATGCAGGCCATCCGCGAACGCGTGGCGGCAGGCGTACCGTTTCTGGGCATCTGCCTGGGCGAGCACCTGCTGTTCGAAGAAGGCACGGAAGGCGCGGGCGACGCCGGCAACCCGCACGGCTTGGGAATCCTTCCCGGCTGCGTCGACCGCATGCCGAAAACGGATGCCGAGGGGCGCGCCTACAAGGTGCCGCACGTGGGCTGGAACACCGTGGAGTTCGCGGAAGGCCAGGCGGAAAATCCGCTGTTCGCCGGTATCGAGTCGGGCACGTACTTCTACTTCACGCACAGCTACATCGCGCCCGAGGGGCCGCACACCATCGCGCGCACCACGCACAGCGTGACGTTCCCATGCGCGGTGGCGCGCGGGAACGTGTTCGGCGTGCAATTCCATCCCGAGAAAAGCTCGGATGCGGGCGCGGCGGTGCTGCGCAACTT